>NZ_CP009631.1:2400000-2705805 GCF_000959445.1 Burkholderia vietnamiensis LMG 10929
GGATCGAAGCCGCGCGCGCCGGGATCGGGCAGATCCGCGACGCTTGCCAGGCGTACTCGAAGCAATGGCTCGGACATGGTCGTGCGCGGTCAGTCCGCCTTGACGCCGGCCGGCGGCGCCGCGCCCGGCGCCCAGTTCTCGCGATGCTGGAACAGGAACAGCTGCGATGTGTCCGCGCCCAGCGCGGCTTCGCGTGCGGTCCAGTCCGTATCGTGCAGGTCCATGTCGGCGTCGTACTCCACGTGGCAGCCGAACGGGCTGTTGAAGTACCAGAACCAGTTGGAGCCGAAGCGGTGACGCCCCGGCCCCCAGAACGACTGGTAGCCCTTCGCGACGAACCGCGTGCCTGCCTGAAGCACCTCGCTCGGACCGCCCATATGGAACGTGAAGTGTTCGCAGCCCTTCATGAACGGTGGCGTCTCGATCATGAACAGTGTGTGATGGTCGAGCGTGCCGGCCGGCTGCAGGAACGGGCCGACGCCCGTGAAGCGGTCCGTGCAGCGAAAGCCGAGCCGCTCCACGTAGAACGCCTCGGCGCGCGCGGCGTCCGGCACGAAGTAGACGACGTGCGAAAGCGTGCGCGGCGTGAGCGCGGCATCGTCTCGTGCGCCGACCACGTTCGGTGCGCGTTGCGCCGGCGCGCCGGGCGCGTTCACCGGCTCGGCGGGCAGCGAAAGCGGCCGGCGCTTCGTGAGCTGAAAGCCGATGGCAAAGCCCATGTCGTCCACCGATTCGATCGACCCGTCGGCGAGCGTGCGCACTTCGCGGTCGCGATGCAGCTCGTCGGCAATCGCATCGAGCGCCGCGGCATCGGCCACGCCGTAGACGGTCTTGCGCAGCATGCTCGCCGTGCCGAGTGAAGGTGCGAGGCGCGCGTCGTCGCGATGCGCGATTTCGATGCCCGTGCCGTCGAGCGCTTCGAAGCGCCCGCCGGTGTCGTCGCGGCGCACCGGCACCAGGCCATAGTCGATCAGATACTGGCCGCACGCGGCGACGTCGTCCACGCCGAAGGCCAGCGTATCGAGTCCGATGATGTTCATAAGATTGCGTTCCAAGAAAAGGTGGATCAGCGTGCGGTGCGTCCGCCGAGGGTTTCGGCGACCCAGTCGGCGATGAAGTGCCCCGCGTTGATGGAGTTGTCGAAGCTCGAGTGCTGCACGCCGCCTTCGCGTTCGGTGAAGATCTTCAGTTCGCGCTTCGGGCTGTTCACGAGCTGCTCGTAGGTGCGATGCGCCCAGGCCACGGGAATCTGCGAGTCCTTCGAGCCGTGCGTGACGAGGAACGGCACCTTGATGCGTTCGACCACGCCGTCGAGATGCACGTCTTCCGCGATGCGCATGAAGTCGTCGATGTCTTTGGCGCCCCAGACCCAGCAGACGTGCTTCCAGTAATGCGGCACCGGGAAGTTGCCCTCGCGCTGCAGGCGCTTTTTCTGCACGTCGCGCCAGTCGTGATTCGCGCCCCATACGACGCCGCACGCGAAACGCGGCTCGAAGGCGACCGCGCGCGGACAGTAGTAGCCGCCGAGCGAGACGCCCTCCATGCCGATCCGCTTTGCGTCCACGTCGTCGCGCGTTTCGAGCCAGTCCACGATACGGCTCGCCCAGACCTCGGTGTTGTAGACCGCGTGCATGCCATGCAGCCGCAGCGCTTCGCCGGTGCCGGGCTGATCGACGATCAGCGACGACACGCCGCGCTGTGCGAGCCATGCCGGCAAGCCGACGAAGTACTTCATTTCCTTGGTCGAATCGAGGCCGTTCACCTGCACGAGCAGCGGGCTGCGCGCGCCGCCGGTCTGCTGCGCCTTCACGAGCAGGCCGGACAAGTGCCCATCGCCGTAGGGAATGGCCACGCGCTCGCAGTTTTCGCCGGTCAGCGCGATGGCCCGGTCGAACGTATCGAGCGAACGGCGGTACAGGTCGATGCGCCCGGGCGCATCGTGCGCAAGCATGCGTTCGGCCGTGATGAGATACATGGCGGCACGCCGGTATTTCTCGCCCGCGGAGAGCAGCCGTCCTTGCGCTTCATCTTCGCCTGCGAGGTCGCACAGGCGGTCGGCCGTCTTGACCCAGGCTTCGCGAAACGCGCGGGTGCCTTCCGCGTCGGGCTGGCGCGACGCCTCCATTAGCGGCGCGCACATGTCCTCGATTTCGCCCATGCGCGCGCCCATTTCAATGGCGAGATCGACGGACAGGTTCCAGACGTAGTTGGTAGGAAAGTAGCGAAACATACTGATTGCCTTCGTTGAAATGACGTATTGCTTGCGATGCGCGCGTAAGCGCTAGCCCTTGCGCCCGAAGCCGGGCCACAGCGGAATGGCGATGTTCAGCCACACGTTGTTGCTCTTCGATGTATTCGCGGCATACACGCCCTGCTGATAGTTGAGGTTGATGTTCCAGCTTCTCGCGTCGTAGACGAGCGACGGGCCGATGCCGAAGGTCCGCATGCGATTGCCCACGTTCGCGCCGTTGGCCTTGTCGTCGCTGAACTGGTTCAGATACTCGCCCACCACGCCGAGCTTCCAGGGGCCGAAGTTCCAGCCGGCCTCGAACTCGCCGACATAGCCATTGCCCGAGCGATAGTTCGTCGTGCCGTTCTTCGCGTTGAGCAGCAGGCGGTTGGCGATGCCGACGTCGAGGCCGTTGGGCGCGTTGTAGCGAATCGAGAACACCGGCTGCACCGACGTGTAGCCCACCGCGACGCTCGCCTTCACGGGGCTGTAGGAACCGTTCTCGAACGCGACGTCGATGCCCGACGCGATCGCAAGGTTCTGCGACAGGCGCCATTGCAGCAACACGGGTGTCAGCGTGATGTTGGCAAGGCCGTTCTGCGTGCCCGACTGCCCCGCTACGCTCGTATGCAGCGACACCACCGGAATGACGAGCTGCGTATAGACGTTCGCGCCCAGCAGATGAAACGGATAGGCCAGCAGCAGACGCGTCGTCTCGGAGAACACCGACGAATGAAACGGGATGGGCAGCTTCTTGCCGTCGTTGCCATAGAGGCCGTTCGAAAAGCTGTAGTTGAACTGCTGCAGCGCGAACAGGCCCGGAATCGGCGGAAGATTGGCGAAATTCGTGCCCACCGCGCCCGCGGGATACGGCGAAACCCCGCCTTCGAATGCCTGTGCCGGGTTCATCGAAACGGCTACCGATACTGCGCAGCCGATGGCCATTGCGGCCGATTTTTTCAACATGCTGTCTCCTCAACCTGGACGGCGTTCGTGCCGCGCGGCGTCTCTTTAGTAGTGGAAAGCGTGGCGTGCGCGGCGCACGCACGAGTCGTACGTGCACGCTGAAAGTGCGCTGACGCTGGCCTCCCGACGCGATGCATGCGTGATCGCAGCGGGATGTGACATAGGTTAAGATAGGCCGACGTATTGCAGAAATGGATTCAATCCATACGCGCTATCGATGGTGTGAATACACTCAGGTGTAACCCTGTATGCCGCGCTCACACCGCGACAAGAATGAGAAGCACGGAGACGCCCCGCATGCGGTTCAACAAGCTCGACCTCAATCTGCTCGTCGCGCTCGACGCGCTCTTGAGCGAACAGAACATCAGCCGCGCCGCCGAGAAAATCCACCTGAGCCAGTCAGCGACGAGCAACGCGCTTGCGCGGCTACGCGAATACTTCGACGACGAACTGCTCGTGCAGGTTGGTCGCAAGATGGAGCCCACGCCGCGTGCCGAGGCTCTGAAGGACGCCGTGCGAGACATCCTCGTCCGTGTGGATGCCACGGTGACGGCCCAGCCCGAATTCGTGCCCGCGCAGGCGTGTCGCCTGTTCCGGCTGTTCGTGTCCGACTACACGATGACGACGCTGATTCCGCACCTGTTCAGGCTCGCCTACGCGCAGGCGCCCGGCATCGGTTTCGATCTGCGCCCGCAGGTCGCCTATCCGCACCGGGTGCTGGAGCGCGGCGAAGCGGACCTGCTCATCATCCCCAAGGAATATTGCTCGACCGAGCATCCGGCCGAGGTGCTGCTGGAGGAAACGTTCTGCTGCGTTTTATGGGAGCACAGTCCGCTCGCAAAGGGCGAGCTGACCAAAGAGCGCTACATGGGCGCCGGGCACATCGTCGTGCAGGTCGGCGAAGGGCAGACCGCGCTCGAAGCCTGGTTCATGCAGCGGCTCGGCGTCGTGAGGCGCGTGGAGGCGAGCACGTACAGTTTCCTCTCGCCCGCGCATCTGCTCGTCGGCACGAATCGGATTGCCACGATGCACCGGCGGCTCGCCGAAGCGGCTGCGCGCGACCTGCCGCTCGTGTTGCGCGACGTGCCGCTCACCGTGCCCACGATGGAGCAGTCCGTTCAATGGCACAAGCATCGCACGTCGGACCAGGGCCTCATGTGGCTGCGCGCGCTGCTGAAAGAGGCCGTCGCGGCGATGGACCGCGCACGTCTTGGCGACGGCTAGATCGTCGCGGTCGGGGTATCGGGGATGACCCGCTGTGCTGGATTGGTCGACGATCGTCGCTGCGGGCTCGGTCGTGTTCGTGCGGGTGTTGGTCGCGGGTAGTCAGCAGCATGGCTGCGGGGACGCTCGATATGCCGCAGTGGATGATGAGCCGCAACATCAGGCAACTCGAACCGCGACGCGCCGAAGGCTCGTTCCGCCGAATCGAATGCGGTGCGGGTTTGGCGGGCTCGGAACGATGCCCACCGAAAGGTTAGCGGCGCACTGCCGCCAGTGCGCCACTCGGTACGTCGAGCGCTTCGATCTTCGCGTCAGCCGGGAAGGCTGCGCTCGACACTAGCATCGTCAGTTAGCCCGGCCCACGACGTACCGATCGCAAACGCGAGCCGTGGTGCCCGGCGCAACCGCTGACGCCCGCATTGACGACACCGCCCGACCACAGGGCGGCGCGATGATTGACATCCGCGACGCCGCCCAACGCCGGCAAGCGTCGCCGACCTAACTCAAATCGCCACTTCAGGCGGCGCCTGCCGAAACAGCCGCGTAATCCAGCACAGATACACGAGCCCGAGCCCGAACCACACGAGGCCCAGCACGATTGCGGTTTTCTCGAGGCTCGCCAGCAGCCAGAGGTCGGCCACCGCGCCGATCGCCGGGAACACGAGCCCGCCGAACACGCCGATCCGGCGCTCGCCATGACGGCCCGACAGGTACAGGCGAATCACGCACAGATTGACGGCCGTGAATGCAAGGAACGCGCCGAAGTTGATGAACGACGTCGAGGTGGCGACATCGAGCTTCAACGCGATCAGCCCGACGATGCCGGCCAGCGCGATATTCACGGCCGGCGTCTTGAACCGCGGATGAATGACCCCGAAGATGCGCTTCGGCAGGATCTCGTCGCGGCCCATTGCATACAGCAACCGGCCGACGCTCGCTTGCGCCGAGATGCCGGACGCGAACTGCGCGAGGATCAGCCCGGCGAGGAACACCGTCACGAACAGATCGCCGCCGATCATCTTCGCCACTTCGAAGGCCGCCGAATCCGTGTCCTTGAATTCCACGCCCGGATGCGCGAGCTGCATCGCATATGCCGCGATCACGAAGATTGCGCCGCCGATCAGCGCAATCAGCAGGATCGCGCGCGGCATGTTGCGTTTCGGATCGATCGTTTCTTCGGTGAGCGTCGACACCGCATCGAAGCCGAGATACGAATACGCGGCGATCGCCGCGCCGGCCATCGTTGCGCCGAACGGTACGTGCGGCTTGAAGAACGGCTCCGCCATCGCGATGCCGCCCGCGCCCGCCGCTGCCGATGCATAGTGCCAGCACAGCACGACGAACATCGCGACGATCGCGAGCTGCACGACCATCAGCACGATGTTGAAGCGCGCGGCCAGCTCGATGCCGACGATGTTCAGGCCGCTCGTCAACACGATGAACGCGACGATCCAGATCCAGGTCGGCACGTGCGGAAATGCCGCATTCAGGTACGCCGCGCCGATCAGCCAGATCACCATCGGCAGGAAGAAGTAATCGAGCAGCGTCGCCCATCCGATCATGAAGCCGAGATGCGGATTGAACGTCTTGCGCGTGTACGTATAGGCCGAGCCGGCGGTCGGATAGAGCCGCGCGAGCTTGCCGTAGCTGAGCGCGGTGAACGCGATCGCGACCAGCGCCAGCAGATAGGCGAGCGCGGCCGTGTCGCCGCTGGCCTTGGCCAGCACGCCGTACGTGCCGTACACGATCAACGGCGCCATATAGGCGAGCCCGAACAGCAGCACGGACGGCAGGCCGAGCGTGCGCTTCAGCTGCAGCGGTTCATGGGTTGACGAGGCTTGCATGTTATCTCCCGGGCCTTCGCGGCCAATACGAATCTGTCTGCCGTCCGGCCGGCAACGCAATGGAACGAGCACGCACGGGCCGGGCGTCGCGCCCTGCTCCATGCGATGAATGGACTGCGGCTTGCGGTGCTTTCGGTTACTCGCCGCGCCGGCGCGGCGGCTCGATGGTGCGCGTGCGTTGTCCGTCGACCTGTTCGATGCGTGTCAGGCCGAGCGCCACGCGCGCGTCGTGCAGATAGTTGTAGTGCTCGCGGCTCGCTTCGAGGCGCGTCGGATCGATGCGCGCCTGCACGATCGCTTCGTCGCGGCCGAGCTCCAGCACGGTGTCGCCGAACGGATCGACGAGCGCGGAAAGGCCGGCGAACGTGAGGTCGTCGTCGCCGCTGCCGCAGCGGTTCACCATCAGCGCGAACATCTGGTTCTCCATCGCGCGCGCGACGATCGCGCGGCGATGCACGGGGCCGAACGGGTCCATGTTGCCGTTCGTCACGATCAGCAGATCGGCGTCGAGCGTGCCGATCGCGCGTGCCGTTTCCGGAAACTCGATGTCGTAGCAGATCAGCAGCCCCACGGTCAGCCCGTTCCACACGCAGGTCGCGAAGCGCTCGCCCGGTGTGAACACGCCGACGTCGGACGCCCACAGGTGCGTCTTGCGATAGTGCAGCACGATGTCGCCCTGCTCGTCGACGAGCACCGTCGTGTTGTAGAAGCGCTCGCCGTCACGCTCGGCAAGGCCGACCGCGACCGCAACGCCCTTGCGCCGCGCCGCGTCGCGCACCGCCGACAATGCGGGGCCGTCGAGCGTCTGGGCGACGTCGGCGACGTTCTCGCGCGTCGGGAAACCCGACAGCGTCGTTTCGGGGAACACGATCAGCCGGGTGCCCGCCGCCGTATCGGCGCGCTCGATCGTGTCGAGCACCTTGCGCGTGTTGTGCGCGACGTCGGCGTCGACGAGCGTCAATTGCGCGAGTTCTACCTGCATCAAACCTTCTCCTTCCAATTGGCTTTCGTTGGCGCGTCTGGTGCGCCGCACGGGCCGCATGCGCCGCGGCACAACGAACCGGAAGCGATTATCGGGGTATTATTTTTGACCTCAAATTCCCCGCCAGGGTTACCCCCACCGGAGCACACGATGGACTTCGAATGGCGAGATCTCGCCTTTCATCGGGAGATCGGCTCGGCCATCGAGGCGCTCGATGGCCCGCATTTCTGGGCGCGCCTCACGCGTGTCCTCGAGCGGCACGTCGCTTTCGACAACTGGGTCGCGCTGCTGTTCGCGCGCGATGCGGCGCCGCTGGTGCTCGCCGAACAGGCGCTGCCCGACGGCAAGATCGACCTGATGTTCCAGGACTATCTCGCCGCGCTCTATCAGCTCGATCCGTTCTATCTGGCCGCCTTCGAAACGCATGCGTCGGGCTTCTACACGCTCGCCGACGTCGCGCCTGACAACTTCCGTACGACCGAGTACTACCAGCGCTACTTCAAGAAGAACATCGTCGGCGACGAAGTGCATTTCAACGTCGTGATCGATCGCGACCACACGCTGGGATTCTCGCTCGGCAAGACGAGCAGGTACGACGAGCGCGAGACCGCGCTGCTGACGCTGTACACGCCGTGGGTGCTGTCGCTGATGCAGCAGCGCGTGCGCTTCGAAACGTTCGTCGCGACCGCCGCGCCTCGGGCGGCACCGCACGCGGCGCCCGATCCGCATGCGCGCTTCGGGATGCTCACCGGAAAAAACGGGCGCGGCGCGCTGACCACGCGCGAGATCGAAGTCGCGATGCTGTCGTTGAGTGGATTTTCGTCGCGTGCAATCGCGGAGAAGCTGTCGATTTCGTTCGAGACCGTGCGGGCGCACAAGAAGCATATCTACGCGAAGCTCGGCGTCGGATCGCAATCCGAGCTGTTCGCGACGTTCTACGACCGCGAGCGCACGGGCGAGCGCGGTTGAGGTTCGTTCGGGCGCTGCGGTGTGTGCCGCGCGTGCGTCGGTTCGCGCGGTGGCGCGATGCGGCTCGCGGCGTTGCGCAGCTCGTCGATGGAATCGGTGCATGCGCCGCAGTGCTGCCATGACCGCGCCACCGCCCTTCCCCGCATTTGTTCCTTCGACGCAAGACTGTTCGTCCACGGTGGGTGTTCGAACGCCGGCTCGACGCGCCTAGAGTGGCGTCCATCGGATTCATCTGATCCATCGATCCGGTCGGCGCTGAAGTCGAGAACCCATCACCGGTCGACACGCTCACACGCTGCGGCCGTCGCCGCGAACGCGCCGATTGCCGCTACGCTGCCGGCTGACCGGCAGCAGCGAGCATTGCACCGGATGCGCAACTTCGGTCGCGACGCCGCCTGCGGCGAACAACAGGATCATCAGCCAGCGCTTCATGCGTCCTCCACGACGGAAAGGCTCGCGCCGTTGGCGACGGTCGCGGGCAGCGCATACGGATCGACGCCGTCGAGGCAACCGAGATTGACGCGCCAGCATGCCGGATCCCGGCGCGTTTGATGGAACGGATAGACGCCGCAACGGCTGCAGAAATAATGGCGCGCCGTGTGCGTGTTGAAGCGGTAGAGCGTCAGCACGTCCTCGCCTTCGACGATCTTCAGGTCGGCCGCGGCGAACATCGGGCTCATCAGCGCGCCGCGGCGGCGGCACAGGCTGCAGTTGCAGCGAGCGGCCGGCTCGAGCGCGGTCCGCACCGCGAATTTCACCGCGCCGCAATGGCACGATCCGTTGAACCACGTGGCACTCATGTCGCACTCCTCGTTCGATCACGTGTGCGTTATAGCGTGCGGCGGCCGACGCGTTGTATCTCACTGTATCCGCGCGGCGCGCCGATACATGACGTTGCAATTCGGCGCCCGGTGCGGGTGCCCCATGGCACGCGCCGCGCCGAGCGGCCGGTGTGATCAGTCCAGCGCGTGCTGCAACCGTGCGACGGCGTCACGCGTCTCGCGCTCGAGCACCGCGACGAGTTCCGCCGCCGGCAACGGCCGGATCAGCGCCGCGGCCTGCCCGGCCCACTGCGCGCCGTAGCCGAATTCGCCGTTGGCCTTCGCGGCCGCATGCAGCGCCTTGCCCGCGTCGTACGCGATCGGATAGGCAGGCGTCGGCGGTGCGTGTGGATCGTCGCCGAGGGCGGTCAGCCGGTTCGCGATGCCGCGCGCGACGCGCCCCGAAATCGCCGTCGTGAAGGTCGTGCGGCGCGCGGCGTCGCCGACGATCGCGCGGCGATAGCCGTCGTCGATCGACGTCTCCGGACACGCGACGAACGCGGTGCCGAGCTGGGCGGCCTGCGCGCCGAGCGCGAGCGCCGCGGCGATGCCTTCGCCGTCCATGATGCCGCCCGCCGCGATCACCGGCACCGCGCATTCGCGCACGAGCAGACGCGTGAGCGCGAACGTGCCGAGCCCGTCGTCGCGCCCGGTCGAGTCGAATACGCCGCGGTGCCCGCCGGCCTCGATGCCCTGCGCGACGATCGCGTCGATGCCGGCCGCGGCGATCTGCGCGGCTTCGGCGGGATGGGTCGCGGTGGCGAACAGCGTGATGCCCGCGCGCTTGAGCACGGCGATGGCTTCATCGGACGGCAAGCCGAAATGAAAGCTGACGACGGCCGGCTTTTCGTCGAGCAGCATCTCGAGCATCGCATCGTCGGCGACGAAGCTCGTGTAGATCTCGGCGAGCGATGCGGGCGGCGCCGCGCGCTGCTCGCGGAACGCCGGCGCGAGCCAGTCGAGCCACGCGCGTTCGACGGCGGCATCGGCGCGGGCCGGCTGGTGGCAGAACAGGTTGACGTTGAACGGCCGCTCGGTGAGCGCGCGCGTGTCGCGGATCATCTTGCGCGCGCCTTCGGCGTTCGTCGCGCCGACGCCGAGCGAGCCGAGCCCGCCCGCATTCGACACGGCGGCCGCCAGCGCCGGCGTGCCGACGCCGGCCATCGGCGCCTGGATGATCGGGATACGCACGCCGAGCGTGCGCAACAGCGTCCGGTTGTCGGTCGGTCGAATCATGTTCTTGTCTCCTGCGATGTCCTGGATCGGAGTGCTGCGGCGGGGTCGCGCTCGGCCGGATCGTCCGCGTGGTCCGGTGCGGCAGCGCGGTGCTCGTGTGCGCCTCGAAAAACGGTCGCGCGGCTATCCGCATCCGCGGCCGGCGAAAGTCGAACGCGATGGCCCGCGCCGGCGTGACGATGAACGCTTTCATCGCATCGATGCGGTCCATGTGGGCCGAGGTGGTGGGTGATGGGTGCGTGATGGGCGGCGCACACGCGCGGTAGCCAGCGGGCAGTCTACCGCACGCGCGGCGCGGCCTGTGCGGTCGCGTCGCTTCATGAAATACTGCGGCGACGCGTCTTTCCGGAACGCCGCAATGACCGAACGATCCGCCGTGCCATGCTCCTGTCGCCGCGTCGCGCATCGCGCGCTGACGAGCGTCGCGCTGTGGCTGATCGCCGGTCCCGCCGCCGCTGCGTCGGGCGGCGACGCGCCCGGCACGCCAGCCGTGCCGGCCGTGCCGCCCGAGCGAGCGCCGCTGCATATTCTGTTCGTCGGCGACAGCCTCACGCACGGCCGCTACGAACCGGTGCGTTCGTACGGTGCAATGGACGCGGGCGGCCGGGAAGTCGACGGCACCGCGCGCGTCGTCGACGAGAACTTCGGGCAGACCGGCGCGCGAGCGGAACGCGAGCGCGGTCCGTGGGGTGGCATTCCGGGCATCTTCGCGCGCTTTGCCGCCGAAGCCGGGCTCGACTACGACGTTCACCTGGAGGCGATGTCCGCGACGAGTCTCGCGAAGCACGGCCGTGTCGCATCGGACGTGATCGACCGCCCGACCTGGGACGCGGTCGTGCTGCAGGAGCTGAGCGCGAAGCCGTTGCCGTTTGCGCTCACGCACGCGGCCGCGAGCGATCCGGCCGGGTTCTGCGCGAGCGTCGCGCAACTCGCGCGCGGCATCCGGGCGGTGGCGCCGCACGCGCGCGTTTATCTATATGAAACCTGGCCGCGCGCCGAGCTCGCGCAAGCGCTGGCCGGCCAGCCGGGCAGCGCCGGTTTTCATGGGCGCTACCTCGCCCGGCTGACCGAGCTCGTCGCCGCATATCGCGACGCATTCGCGCGTGCGCGCCGGAGCGACCCGGCAATCGTCGCGGTTGCGCCGGTCGGCCGCGCATGGCAGCGTGCCTGGGCCACCGGCGTCGCCGATCCCGACCCGTATGCGCGCTCCGGCGCGCCGCTGCTGTGGTACGGAATCCGCGCGGACAACGACCCGCCGATCTCGCGGCCCGACTATCTGCATCCGGGCGTGACCGGCGCCTATCTGAGCGCGCTCGTGCTGTTCCAGCAGATCGCTGGCGTCGATGTGCGCACGCTCGGCGCGCGGGAGCAAGCGGCTGCGCAGCTCGGCATTACACCGCAGCTCGCGCAACGGCTGCAGGCAGTGGCGTCGGATACGGTGCGGCAGGCACGGGCCGAAGCCGCCACCGGTGCATCGGCGGCGGCCGTCGACGACGATTCGTGCGCGTCGCAATGACGACGGCCCCGCTCGATGGCTCGATGCGGGGCCGTTGTTCACGTTGTTCAGGGTGTCGCCGCGCCCGGTGGTTCGGGCGGCGTGCTGCCGAATCGCCGGGGGAAATCTGAGCGACGGCCCGGGCCGCGATGGCGGGCGACCGCTCGATTTTCCGCGATCTACCCCATAACTTCGCTCAATAAGCCGACATCTCGGCGCAAGGATCGTACTTCGACGGCGAGCAGACGACCGAATACTTCGCGCTTTCGCGCATCAGCGCTTCGCCTTCGTGCAGTGCGATCTTGATTTCAGGATGACGCTCGTACGCGAGGAATGCCGAGCAGACGACTGCGGACAGCACGACGAGCGAGAACACGAATTTTTCGAGGGAATGGAAACGTTCGGGCATGGTTCGACCTTTCTTCTGGCCGCCGATTATATCTCGAATTAAGGGTTTTCCCTATATCCAGACCCGAATACGGATGATGGGTGCGACGAAGGGACGCGTGCCCGTAGCGCCCTTCGTCCCGTCATTGCCGCGCGGTCGCCGCGCTCGCGGAACTCCCTGGCCACGCCTTGCCGATCCGGTCGATCAGCGACTTGGCGGCGCCCGTCGCGATCGCCGCATCGACGCCCGAGGTTTGCCACGAACCGTCGGCGGCCTGCACGAACGTCAGGTTCGCGCGCGACGGCGCGTAATCGGTATTGCGCCACGTGACCACGACGTCGCAGGCATACGTGCGTTCGCCGGCCTTTCTGCAGTCGCCGTCGGGCTTCGCCGAGATCACGTCGGCCGACACCGGCAGCGGCTGGCCGAACAGCGCATTGAGGCCGCCGTGGTTTTCCGCTTCGAGCGCGCGGCGCACCGCGGCGTCGACGTCGGCGGCGCTCGGGCCATCGCGGAGCAGGTGGCAGGCGGCCAGCAGCGTGGCGCCGCAGCCGAGCATCAGGAGCGTGGGAAACTTCATCGGGGTCCGTGAGTCGAGGTCCGTCGGGGGCATGCGGCGCCGCGCGCGAGCGCATCGCCGAGCCGGTACGCCGCGTAGTCTGCAACGTCCGCGCATCGGGCACGGTGTCGATTTGTAACCAATTGCGCCGGTCGGGATGCCGACCGGCGTCGACGACAACGGCGGTCGCGCCCGGCGTCGGCACGATGGCCGCGATGGTCGGCCTGCGGCACGAGTTGTGACGACGCGGCGTTCGGGCGCCCGATCGCGCACGAACGCGCGCGCCGCGGGCACGGTCTGCACGGATCGCGGCGATCGGCTACAGTGGGCCTCTTTTCGGCGCGCCCCGCCCGCCTCTCGATGCGTTCGTCGCGTCCATGTCGCCGCGGCAAGGATGCGCGGCGGCCGGCCGGAGCGCGATTCTCAACGTTGACGAGCGAAACGCCATGCCCGATCTGTCCGCCTTCCCGATCACGAAAAAATGGCCGGCCCGGCACCCGGACCGCCTCCAGCTGTACTCGCTGCCCACGCCGAACGGCGTCAAGGTGTCGATCATGCTCGAGGAAACCGGCCTGCCGTACGAGCCGCATCTCGTGCGCTTCGACACGAACGACCAGTTGTCGCCCGAGTTCCTGTCGCTGAACCCGAACAACAAGATTCCGGCGATCATCGATCCGAACGGCCCCGACGGCCGGCCGCTGGCGCTGTTCGAGTCCGGCGCGATCCTGCTCTATCTCGCCGACAAGACCGGCCAGCTGATCCCGAAGGACGCAGCGGGCCGCTACGAGACGATCCAGTGGGTGATGTTCCAGATGGGCGGCATCGGGCCGATGTTCGGCCAGGTCGGCTTCTTCCACAAATTCGCCGGCCGCGACTACGACGACAAGCGTCCGCGCGACCGTTACGTCGCCGAGTCCAAGCGCCTGCTCGGCGTACTCGACGCGCATCTCGCGAACCGCACGTGGATGATGGGCGATACGTACACGATCGCCGACATCGCGATCTTCCCGTGGGTGCGGAACCTGGTCGGTTTCTACGAGGCGGGCGACCTGGTCGGCTTCGGCGAATTCCGCCACGTCGCGCGCGCGCTCGACGCATTCGTCGCGCGGCCGGCCGTCGCGCGCGGGCTCAATATCCCGGCACGCGACTGACGCGCGGCACGGGCCGGCGCCGGCGGGAACCGCTGGCTGCCGGCTATTGCGCCTGCTGCCGCGTGCGGCGGGTGTTTGCGTGGCGGTTCGTGCATGGGTCGCGGTCGGTCATACACCTGCATACCTGCGCATCCGAGCACCTGCCGCCGCGTCGTATTCGGCCCCCGCTTTCCGACCGCTATTGCCCGTCGGACCCCGAATTTCCCTACCCGAGTCCCGCCAGCAGCTTTTCCAGCAACGCCGCCAGCTGCGCCTGCTCCGCGTCCGACAACGCGGCGAGCATCGCGCGCTGGTTGTCGACGTGCGCGCCCACCGCTTCGTCGATCAGCGCACGGCCGGCGTCGGTCAGCGCGACGAGCGTGCCGCGGCCGTCGGCCGGATTCGGCCGGCGTTCGACCCAGCCGGCCTTCTGCAGGCGATCGATGCGCGCGGTCATGCCGCCCGACGACATCATCAACGCGTCGTACAGCGCCGTCGGCGTCAGCGCGAACGGCGCGCCGCTGCGCCGCAGCGTCGCCAGCACGTCGAATTCGCCCGGCAGAAGGCCGTAGCGCGCAAACAGCGGATTCAGCCCGTCGCGCGCGATCACGAGCGCGGCTTCCTGCAGCCGCCCCATCACCAGCATCGACGTTGCATCCAGATCCGGACGCTCGGCGCGCCATTGCGCGAGCGCATGCGCGGCTCGATCCATTAACCCTCCTCGGCTCGGCGGTTATCTTGACGTCGAGATAAATTGCCATTTATCTTGATGTCGAGACACTTTACCTGAAAACGCATCGCGCGCCGACGCACGCGCAGTGCACCACGCTCGAGGGCCGTTCGATGAATCGTTTCACTTCCCCCGGATGGCGGCTGGCCGCCATCGTCCTGGTCGGGCTGAACCTGCGCCCGGCGCTGGCCGCGATCGGCCCGTTGCTCGACATGATCCAGCGGGCGACCGGCATCGCCGACGGCGCGGCGAGCCTGTTGACCACGATCCCGATCCTGCTGATGGGCGCGGGCGCGCTCGGCGCGCGGTCGTTGCAGCGGGCCGTGGGCTGCGCGGCCGGCGTGTGGCTCGGCGTCGTGCTGATCGCGCTCGCATGCGCGTCGCGCATCGGCGCGCAGCACGCGTGGCTGCTGCTGGCGAGCGCGGGTTGCGCGGGGCTCGGCATCGCGATGGTGCAGGCGTTGCTGCCCGCGTTCGTGAAGACGCATTTCCCGACCCGGATCGGCGGCGCGATGGGCATCTATTCGACGTCGATCATGGGCGGCGCGGTGCTGGCGAGCGTGGTGGCGCCGCTCGCCGCCGCGCGCTGGGATTGGCCGATGGCGCTCGCGGGCTGGGCGCTGCCGGCCGCGGTTGCCGCGCTCGTTTGGCCGCTCGCCAGCCGTGGCGGCGACGTTCGCGGCGCCGCCACGGGTTTGCCGCACGCCGCGCAGTTGCAGCCGTCGCGCTCGCCGCGCGCGTGGCGGCTCGCGCTGTTCTTCGGGATCGCGACGGGCGCGTATACGCTCGTGCTCGCGTGGCTGCCGCCGTACTACATGCGGCTCGGCTGGTCGCCGACGGCAGCCGGCAGTCTGCTCGGCGGCGTGACGCTTGCGGAAGTCGTCGCGGGGCTCGCGGTGTCGGCGACGATCGATCGGTTGCCCGATCGGCGTCCGGCGCTGTACGCGGCGATCGCGGCGCTGCTCGCGGGGCTGCTCGTGATGCTCGCCGCGCCGCTCACGCTGGCGCTGCCGGCCGCGCTGCTGCTCGGCGCGGGCATCGGCGCGCTGTTTCCGCTGTCGCTGATCGTGACCGTCGACCATGCGCCGACGCCGGCCGACGCGGCAGCGCTGACCGGCTTCGTGCAGGGGATCGGCTATCTGATCGCCGCGCTGTTTCCGTTCGCGGCCGGCGTCGTGCGCGAGCATCTGGCCGATCTGTCGCCCGCGTGGGTCGCGATGGCGTGCCTTTGCGTCGTGCTGTTCGCGCTCGCGGCCGGTTTTGCGCCGCAGGTCGCGCGGCGCGTCGCGCGTGCGTGATGCGCGTCAGGCGCTCGCTTGCCGCGCCGTTCCTGCACCGCGGCGGCGCCACTGTGATGCAGCGCGGCGTGCGAAGCTCAATTGAGCGGTTCGCAAAACGACACCCGGTCGCGCAATTCGCGGCCGGCCGCTACCGGGTCCTGCCCGGCCGGCAACGTGACCGACACCGACGTGCGCTCGGTCGCACTCCGCGGCTTGAGCCCTGGCCAATGCGTCTCCTTCCAGGTCGCGATCCAGTCGAGCTCGCCGCGCCGCGCACCGGGCACGAAGCGCAGCCGCAGCGTCCCGTCGAAGTCCTCGCTGCAATGCGGCGCATGCTTGTACTCGCGCTCCGAGAAACACGCACGAATCGTCTTACTGCAGCTGAACGGCAGCGTCGCGATCCGTGGCTGGCTCGCATGCGCGCCGTTCGGCAGCAACTCGACGAAGTCCGCGTCTTGCCAGCTACCGCCGCCGCCCGAATACATCTCGGACCAACCGGCGAGCACCGCGACCGCGACGCGATCGCCGCCGAGCGGATACAGCGCCGGATAGATATCGAGCGGCGGCGCGGTGCCGTCGCCGAGTTCGCGCTCGGCCGGCGCGTAATCGGAGAAATCCCAGCGCTGCAGCACCTTCCAGCCTGCCGCGTAGGCGAGCTTCAGCAATTGCGGGCCCGGCAGGATCGCGTAGTAGTCGGCCGGCCCGTCGCCTTTGATGCGATACAGCGACGGCTTCGCATCGGCATCGGCGTCGCACTTCGCCGAAACGAGCGCGCATAGGTTGCGCTGCCAGTCACGATCGGGCGCCGCGGTTTTCGCGACTTCGACGAACGGCACCGCACGGGCTTCGTCCGACGGCGCAGCGGCAAGCACGGGCGCGGCGGCGATTACGGTGACGAGCGCGGCTGCAAGCTCGGTCGCAAAACGTACGACGCGCGGCCGGATTCGGATGCTCATGTCAGGTTGTCCCGTGGCCGGCCGGTCGCGACGCCCGCCCCGCGCGTTGCCGCGCGGCGGCTCACCGCGTGCTCGCATAGAGCGTCGAGTCGGCGAATCCGTGCGCGTCGAGCACGCGGCCGATCAGGATCAGCGCGGTGCGCTCGATGGCCGTGCGGTCGACCTTCGCGACGATGTCGGCCAGCGTGCCGGTCACGCGCTCCTCGTCGGGCCAGCTCGCGCGATAGATCACCGCGACCGGGCAATCGGGCCCGTAGTGCGGCAGCACTTCGTCGACGATGCGCGCGAGGTGACGCACGCCCAGATGGATCGCGAGCGTCGCGCGATGCGCGGCGAGCGCGCCGAGCGCTTCGCCTTCCGGCATCGTCGTCTTGCCCGCGAAGCGCGTGAGGATCACCGTCTGCGCGACGCCGGGCAGCGTCAGCTCGACGCCGAGCGTCGCCGCGCACGCGGCCGTGGCCGTCACGCCCGGCACGATTTGATACGGGATCCCGAGCGCGTCGAGCCGGCGGATCTGCTCGCCGATCGCGCCGTACAACGACGGATCGCCCGAATGCACGCGCGCGACGTCCTGCCCTTTCCCATGCGCGTCGGCGAGCAATGCGACGATCGCGTCGAGATCGAGGTCGGCGGTATTGACGACCTGCTCCGCGCGATGGCCGTCGAGCACGGCGGGCGGCACGAGCGAGCCTGCGTACAGGATCACCGGGCACGTGCGCACGAGGCGCTGGCCCTTCACCGTGATCAGCTCCGGGTCGCCGGGGCCCGCGCCGATGAAATACACCGTCATCGAAAATTCTCCGTCAATTCATTGAGTGGCCGCGCGCGGCCGGATCGAGTGCGTCGAGCAGCGCGGCGGCCGAGTCGAAGGTGCGATCGGCGGCGGGCAGCGGCGGACGTTCGAGCATCACGACGGGCAGCCGGCGCTCGCGGGCGACGTCGAGCTTCGCCTCGGTCGCGGCGCCGCCGCTGTTCTTGCTGACGACGACGTCGATCCCGGCGAGCGCGAACAGCGCGCGTTCGCCTTCGAGCGTGTACGGCCCGCGCGCGGCGACGATCTGCGCGCGCGCATTGCCCGGATGCGGATCGAGACAGCGCACCACCCAGAACTGGTGCGGCGGGATCGCGTCGAGGTGCGCGAGCGGCTCGCGGCCGAGCGTGAACAGCGGCCGCCGAAACGGCGCGAGCGCCGCCTCGATGCCGGCCCAGTCGCCGACCATGCGCCAGTCGTCGCCCGGCTGGGGCGTCCACGGTGCGCGGCGCAGCGCCCACAGCGGCACGTGCGCGTCGCGCGCGGCGGCGGCCGCGTTCGCGCTGATTTGCGCGGCATACGGATGCGTCGCGTCGATCACGAGCCCGATGCCGGCATCGCGCAGATACGCGGCGAGCCCGGCCGCGCCGCCGAAGCCGCCGACCCGCACCGCGCAGCGCAGATCGTCGGGCACCTTGCCGAGGCCCGCGAGGCTGTACACGTGTCGCGGGCCGAGGGCGCGCGCGATCTTCAACGCGTCGCCGGTGCCGCCGAGCAGCAGGATGCGCGCGCTCATCGCGCACTCCCGACGAAGCGCCCTTGCCGGTCGATCGCGAACATCTCGACCGCGACCGAGGCCGGCACGATGTCGCGCGCGACGCGCAGCGCATGTGCACAGACGATGTCGCCGAGCGGCACGCCGTCGGCGAGCGCGAGCTTCAGCGCTTCCTGGCTCGTGTTGGCCGCGCGCATCGCGGCCTGCAGCGCGTCGCTCGCGCCGGCGTCGGCCGCCCACTGCGCGAGCAGCGGCAGGTCGATGCTCGAATGGCGGCTGTGCAGGTCGAGATGGCCGGCCGCGAGCTTGCTGAGCTTGCCGAAACCGCCGCACATCGACACGCGCGCGAGCGGCGCCCGGCGCAGATGCTTGAGCACCGCGCCCGCGAAATCGCCCATCTCGATCAGCGCGATGTCGGGCAGCCCGTAGTGCGCGCGCATCGCGTCCTCGCTCGCGTTTCCGGTGCACGCGGCGATGTGCGCGATGCCGTTCGCGCGCGCGACGTCGATGCCCTGATGGATCGACGCGATGTACGCCGCACAGGAGAACGGCCGCACGATGCCGGTCGTGCCGAGGATCGACAGGCCGCCGACGATGCCGAGCCGCGGGTTCATCGTCTTCAGTGCGAGCGCCTCGCCGCCCTCGACGCCGATCGTCACGTCGAATCCGCCCGTATAGCCGTGCTCGGCCGCGAGCGCGTCGAGGTGCGTCGTCATCATCTGGCGCGGCACCGGGTTGATCGCCGGCTCGCCGATCGGCAGCGCGAGCCCCGCGCGCGTCACCGTGCCGACGCCCGGCCCCGCATGGAAGCGCACGCCCGGCGCGGCCGACAGCGCGACGCGCGCAAACACCAGCGCGCCGTGCGTGACGTCGGGATCGTCGCCGGCGTCCTTGATCGTGCCGGCTTCGGCGCCGGCCGCCGTGGTCCGGCAGAATTCGAGCCGCATCATCACGCGCTGGCCCTTCGGCAACACGATCTCGACCGCATCGTCGGCACGGCCGCCGAGCAGCAGGCGCGCGGCCGCGAGCGACGTCGCGGTGGCGCAGCTGCCGGTCGTGTAGCCGAACCGCAGCGGCGCCGGCTGTTCGGGCGTTTCGTCGCGCATCATGCAGCGCCCGCGTCGGGCTTGCGCACGTCGTACAGCGTGACCGGCAGCGGCTGCCGCCACGTGTCGAAGCGGCCGAGCGGCTCGGCATGCGCGAGCGACACGCGCATGAGCGAGCCGCCGTGTGCGTCGCGCCACGCGGCGAGCGCGAGCTCGCCCTGCAGCGTCACCGCGTTCGCGACGAGCCGCCCGCCCGGCTTCAGCGCGGCCCAGCACGCGTCGAGCACGCCGGCCCCAGTCGCGCCGCCGCCGATGAAGATCGCGTCGGGCGGCGCCAGCCCCATGAGCGCAGCGGGCGCGCGCCCGGCGACGAGTTGCAGGCCCGGCACGCCGAGCGCGTCGCGGTTGTGTTCGATGTAACGCTGCCGTTCCGCGTGCGACTCGATCGCGATGGCGTGACACGACGGATGCGCCCGCATCCATTCGATGCCGATCGAGCCGCTGCCCGCGCCCACGTCCCACAGCAGCTCGCCCGGCGCGGGCGCGAGACGCCCGAGCGTCAGCGCGCGCATGTCGCGCTTGGTGAGCTGGCCGTCGTGCCGGTATGCGTCGTCGGGCAGGCCCGGCGTGAGCGCGCGGCGCGGCGCATCGGCGCCGGCCACGCAGTCGAGCGCGACGAGATTGAGCGCCGCGGTTTCGTCGATCCGCCAGTCGTGCGCGAGGCCGTCGATGCGCCGCTCCAGCGGGCCGCCGAGGTGCTCGAACACGCTGATGCGGGTCGGCCCGAAGCCGCGCGCCGTCAGTTCGGCGGCGACCGTGGCCGGTGTGCGGCCGTCCGCGCTCAACACGAACAGGCGCCGGCCCGGCAGCAGGTGGCGCGCGAGTGTCGCGAGCGGCCGGCCGACGAGCGACACGGCGCCGACGTCCTGCAACGCCCAGCCGAGGCGCGCGGCCGCAAGCGACAGCGACGACGGCGCGGGCATGACGCGCCATTCGTCGGCGCCCAGCTCACGCGCGAGCGTCGCGCCGACGCCGAACAGCATCGGGTCGCCGCTCGCGAGCACGCAGACGGGCGCGCCGCGCGTCGCGAGCAGGCCCGACAGATCGAACGGCGACGGCCACGCTTCGCGGGCGGCCGTCAGCCGCGCCGGCAGCATGTCGAGGTGCCGCCGCGCGCCGATGATCCGCGTCGCGTCGAGCAGCGCGCGCCGCGCGCTGCGCCCGAGCCCCGCGTAGCCGTCGTCGCCGATGCCCACTACCGTCAGCCACGCCGTCATCCATCCTTCCCCATCGTCCGGTTCCATCGAGTCGCCGCGCGCGGCGCACACGCGCGCGCTGGTGCGGCGATCCGCATTGCGAAAGACGGCATGGTAGCGTGTTCCACCGCGCGTTTCCATCCGCCGGCCGCGGCGCCGCGCAGCGTTTTCGCGTCGGCTCACACCGCCGTTCGGCGGTCGCGAAGCGGCGGTGAAATCGGGTATCCTACGGCCGTTCGTTCGCCGGTGCCCTTCGGGGCCGAAGAGGGAACACAGGGCGCGCCGCGCCGCTGTGGCTGCCCCCGCAACTGTAGACAGCGAGCCGCGCTCCGCCACATGCCACTGGTTTCACCGGGAAGGCCGGGAGCCGGCGCCGACCTGTCAGCCAGGAGACCTGCCGGCCAGAAAGTGCGTGCGTGCCAGTCGGCGTCGGGCGGGGTGTACCGATGCGTTGGCCGCGGCGCCACACTGCCCGCTATCCCGTTGAGTTCCGCCCCCGATTCGAATCCTGCGTTGCCCGTCGTGCGCCCGTCGGCGTGCCCGGGGCTCATGCGCGTCGTCGCGGCCGCAGACGGCGGCCTGTGCCGGATCAAGCTGCCCGGCGGCCGGCTCGCCGCCGCGCAGGCGCGCGCGATCGCCGACGCCGCGCGCCGGTACGGCTCCGGCCTGATCGACGCGACCAACCGCGCGAACCTGCAACTGCGCGGCATTCGCGACGGCGCGGCCGCGCCGCTCGCCGGCGCCCTGCTCGACGCGGGCCTCGGCCCCAACTCGGCCGCGTACTCCGGTGCGTGCTGCGGCGCGGATGCGGCCGGTGCAAGCGACGCCGACGACGCCCGCGCCGCGCTCGCCGCGAGCGACGACGTGCGCAACCTGCTGCTGAGCCCGCTCGCCGGGCTCGATCGCGCCGCGCTCGTCGACAGCCGCGCGCTCGCGCGCCCGCTGCTCGACATGCTGACGCACGAGCCGCGCCGCGGCGAGCTGTCGCCGAAATTCTCGATCCAGCTGGACGGCGGCGAAGCGGTCGCGGCGCTCGATCATCCGCACGACATCTGGCTCGCCGCATGGCGTCGCGACGACGGCGCGCCGCGCATCGCCGCGGGCCTCGCCGGCTGTCCGCCGGTCGCGCCCGGCGACCGGCCCGCATCGTTCGACGTCGCGCCGCACCAGGCCGTCGAACTGGTGCGCGCGTTGCTGCTCGCGTTCCTCGATCTGGCACCGGCCGGCGTCACGCGCATGCGGGCGCTGCTCGCCGACGGCGGCGAACGCGCGCTCGTCGCGCGCGCGCAGCACTACGCGCCGTTCCCGCTCGCGGCCGATCCGGCGCTCGCCGGCTGGCGGCGCCCGCCGGCCGACGCCGCGCTGCGCTTCGGCGCACGGCCGACGCGCGACGCCGATCGCTGCAGCGTCGGCGCGCAGTTCGTGCTCGGTCGGCTCGATGCCGCGCTGCTGGAGCGGCTCGCCGCGCTGGCCGACGCCGACGGCGACGGCACGCTGTCGATGACGCCGTGGCAAGGCGTCTTCGTGCACGGCGTGCGCGCCGCCCGCGCGCACGCCGTGCTGGCCACGCTCGCGTCGCTGGGCCTCGTCTGCACACCGCTCGACCCGCTCGCGACGCTGGTCGCGTGCACCGGCAGCGCGGGCTGCGCGAAGGCGCGCGCGGATACCAAAGGCGATGCGCTCGCGCTCGCCGCGCGCGTCGGCCGGCCGCTCGACGTGCATCTGAGCGGCTGCGAGCGCCATTGCGCGCTGCCGCATCCCGCGGCCTACACGCTGATCGCGGTGGCGCCCGCACGCTACGACCTTTACCGGCGCGATACGACCGTGGGCCCCGGCGCCCCGCTCGCGCGCCATCTGACGATTGACCAGGCCGCGGCTCGACTGACGGGCGCGCGGCACAGCCAGGACACCACCGATGCTTGACTACATTCGCGACGGGCAGGAGATCTACCGCCAGTCGTTCGCGACGATCCGCGCCGAGGCCGATCTGACGCGGATTCCGCCCGATCTCGAGAAACTCGCGGTGCGCGTGATCCACGCGTGCGGGATGATCGACATCGTGTACGACCTGCGTTTTTCCGCGGGCGCGGGCCACGCGGGCCGCAGCGCGCTCGCGGCCGGCGCGCCGATCCTGTGCGACGCGAAAATGGTCGCCGAAGGCATCACGCGCGCGCGGCTGCCGGCCGGCAATCGCGTGATCTGCACGCTCGGCGAGCCGGAAGTGCCCGCGCTCGCACGCGAGCTCGGCAACACGCGCTCGGCCGCGGCGCTCGAATTGTGGCGCCCGCATCTGGCCGGCAGCGTGGTCGTGATCGGCAACGCGCCGACCGCGCTGTTTCATCTGCTCGACATGCTCGACGCCGGCGCGCCGCGCCCGGCGCTGATCCTCGGCTTTCCGGTCGGCTTCATCGGCGCGGCCGAATCGAAGGCGCTGCTCGACGCCGACAGCCGCGGCGTGCCGTACGTCGCGCTGCTCGGCCGGCGCGGCGGCAGCGCGATGGCCGCGGCCGCCGTCAACGCGCTGGCCACGGAGGCCGAATGACGGCCGCGCGCGGACGGCTGTTCGGCGTCGGCGTCGGCCCCGGCGACCCGGAACTGATGACCATCAAGGCGTTGCGGGTGCTGCAGGCCGCGCCGGTGGTCGCGTATTTCGTCGCGAAGGGCAAGAAAGGCAACGCGTACGGGATCGTCGAAGCCCACCTGCTCGACACGCAGACGCAGCTGCCGCTCGTCTATCCGGTGACGACCGAGGCGTTGCCGCCGCCGCTCTGCTACGAGACCGTGATCGCCGACTTCTACGACACGGCCGCCGCGATCGTCGCGTCGCATCTCGACGCGGGGCGCGACGTCGCGGTGATCTGCGAAGGCGATCCGTTCTTCTACGGGTCGTACATGTACCTGCACGATCGCCTCGCGCCGCGCTACGACACCGAAGTGATTCCCGGCGTGTGCGCGATGCTCGGCGGCACGGCCGTGCTCGGCCAGCCGCTCGTGTATCGCAACCAGAGCCTGTCGGTGCTGTCCGGCGTGCTGCCCGAGCACGAACTGCGCACGCGGCTCGCGCAGGCCGACGCGGCCGTCGTGATGAAGCTCGGCCGCAACTTCGACAAGGTGCGGCGCGTGCTCGACGAACTCGGCCTCGCGAAGCGTGCGCTGTACGTCGAGCGCGCGACGATGGCCACGCAGCGGATCGTGCCGCTCGACGACGTCGATCCGATGGCGTCGCCGTATTTCTCGCTGCTCGTCGTGCCGGGGGAAAAATGGCAAGGATGACGACTCCGCCCGCGATCGTGATCCTCGGCGCGGGCGCGCTCGACACCGCGCGGCGCATCCAGGCGCGTTATCCGGGCGCGCGCGTGCACGGGCTCGCGTCGCGCGTCGACGCCGACGTGCCGTTCGACGAGCTCGGCGCGCAGCTGCGCGAACTCTATGCGCGCGGCGCGCCGATCGTCGCGCTGTGCGCGGCCGGCATCGTGATCCGCTGCATCGCGCCCGCGCTCGCCGACAAGGGCGTCGAGCCGCCGGTGCTCGCGGTCGCGGAAGACGGCTCGGCCGTCGTGCCGTTGCTCGGCGGGCTGACCGGCGTCAACGCGATCGCGCGCGAAATCGCGGACGCGCTCGGCGTCGCGCCGGCGATCACGACGAGCGGCGAGTTGCGCTTCGGCGCGTGCGTGCTCAATCCGCCCGACGGCTACGCGCTCGCCGATCTGCAGCAAGGCAAGCGCTTCGTGTCCGACCTGCTCGCCGGGGCCGCCACGCGCATCGACGGCGCGGCGCCGTGGCTCGACGACGTCGCGCTGCCGCGCGACGCCGCCGCCGCGCATGCGATCCGCGTGACGGCGGATGCGTGGCGCGGCGCACGCGACGAACTGGTGATTCATCCGCGCAGCGTGGTGGTCGGCGTCGATGCGCAGGGCGTGCGGGCCGACGCTGCGGTGTCGTGCGGCGAGCAAGCCGATCCGTTGCTCGCGCAGCGCATCGGCGCGTTGCTCGATGCGCACGGCCTCGCGCGGCAGGCGCTGGCGGCACTCGTCGCGCCCGCGACGTTGCTCGGCGATGCGCGGCTCGACGCGGCGGCGCACGCACTCGGCGTGCCGCTGCGTTTCGCCGATGTGGATGCCGGCTCCGATGCCGCCGCGCTGCTCGGCCGCACCTTGCGCGTCGCTCACACGCTGCGCGGCGCGTCCGGCGGCCTCGCGTGCGCCGTGGCGGCGCAGCCGGTCGATCCCGCCACGCTCGGTCGCGCGCGCGGCCGGCTGACGGTCCTCGGGCTCGGGCCGGGCGACGCCACCTGGCTCACGCCGGCCGCGCGCGCGGCGCTCGCGCACGCCACCGACATCCTCGGCTACACGACCTACGTGACGATGGCCGGGCCGTTCCGGGCGGATCAGCGCGTGCACGGCACCGACAATCGCGAGGAAATGCAGCGCGCGCGCCGTGCGTTCGAACTGGCGGCCGAGGGCCGTCGCGTCGCGGTCGTGTCGTCGGGCGACCCCGGCGTGTTCGCGATGGCCGCGGCCGTGCTCGAAGCGCTCGACGAAGCACGCGACCCGCAATGGGCGGCCGTCGAGCTGCGCATCGAACCCGGCGTGTCGGCGTCGCTCGCGACCGCCGCGCAGGCCGGCGCGCCGCTCGGCCACGATTTCTGTGCGATCTCGCTGTCGGACAACCTGAAGCCGTGGGAGGTGATCGAGACGCGCCTGCGGCATGCGGCGCAAGCCGATCTGGTGATGGCGTTCTACAACCCGATCTCGCGTGCGCGGCCGTGGCAGCTCGATCGCGCGCTCGACGCGGTGCGCGCGCATCGCGCCGCCGATACGGTCGTCGTGCTCGGGCGCGACATCGGCCGGCCCGGCGCGACGCTCGTGACGACGACGCTCGGCGCGCTGCGCAGCGATCAGGTGGACATGCGCACGATGGTGATCGTCGGCTCGTCGACGACCCGGCGCTTCGCGATCGGCGACGGACGCGAGTGGGTATATACGCCGCGCTGGTATCGCTGAGCGCGGCGTCGGTTGCGGCGATCGCCGCGCATTGCGAGCCGCCGGCCCGCGCGCTCAGCCCTGCGGAATCGTGTCCGGGCGCACGTACGCGAGCATGTGCGGCACGTAGTCGGCCTTGCCGAGATCGACGCCGTGATGGCGCAGGATCGCGTACGCCGCGACCGCGTGAAAGTAGAACTGCGGCAGCGCCCAGTCGCGCGCGTACTGCTCGCCCGTCATGTCGAACGCGGTGCCGTTCGGCAGTTGCAGCGAGATCGGCCGTGCCGCGCCGCCGTCGAGCGCGTCGGGCGCGAGCTCGCCGAGAAACGCGATCGTGCCGGCGACGATGCCTTGCGCATCGCTCAGCGTGCCGGGTTGCGCGTCCGCCTGCCAGCCGGCTTCGCGCAACGCGAGCAGCGCGTCGGGCAGCGCTTCGCCGCGCAGCCGGTACACCGGCTCCATCGCCTGAAAGCACGAGAAGCGCACCTGCGCGGCGAGCGGATACATGTCGGGCGCGAGCTTCAGCGTCAGCAACGCATCGCCCGCGTCGCCCGCGGCCTGCCGCTGCGCGAGCGCCTTGTCGAGCCACGCGGATTGCGCGCGCAGCATCTGGGTGAAGGTGGGAACGAGCAGTTGGGTCAGTGACATCCAGGTCCTCCTATCGGTCGTTCATGCCGCGACCTCGGCGTCGCGGCGAATCGGTCGCCTGCTGCGGCCGCCGCTTCGGCACGCGCGACGTCACGGCTTGCCGTGGCGCGCGACGAAGCGGTCGAGCTGCGACGCGAAGGCGTTCGCATCGCGCGCGCTGAACGGCGCGGGGCCGCCCGTATCGATGCCCGCGCTGCGCAGCTGTTCCATCATCGCGCGCGTCGACAGGCGCTCGTCGATGTTCTCGCGGCTGAACCAGTTGCCGCGCGGGTCGAGCGGATGCGCGCCCTTGTCGAGCAAGGCGGCGGCGAGCGGAATGTCGGCCGTCACGACCAGATCGCCCGGCTGCGCGAGCTCGACGATGCGCGCGTCGGCCTCGTCGAAACCGGCCGGCACCTGCAGCGCCTTGATATGCGGCGACGGCGGCGTGCGCAGGAACTGGTTCGCGACCAGCGTCACGCAGATCCCGGTGCGGCGCGCGACGCGAAACAGCATGTCCTTGATGACGGCGGGACACGCGTCGGCGTCGACGAAGATTTGCATGGCTGGCGTTCCGGTGAGCTGAAACGGCGATCATAGCGCAGCGCCGCCGCTCGGCACCGCTCGGCAGCACTCACCGCAGGCGCGCTCAGCCGGTCGCCTGTCCATGCAGCGTCGCCGCGGCCAGCCACTGCGCGCCCCACGCGTCGGCGAGCCGTCTGCCCTGCCCGATCGCGACCGCCGCGCGATCGAAGTCGACGAACACGACATGATCGGCGGCAGCCGGTCGCGGCGGCGTTTCGCGCGTGCGCCCGTCGGACAGCACCCACAGCCAGCGTTGCTTGCCGGGGGCGCGGCGCGCGTCGCGGGCCAGCAGTTGCGACGCGGCCGCGATGCCGTCCGCGAGCGGCGTGCCGCCGCCGCCGTGCACTGGGTCGAGCCAGCGCGCATTCCACCACCGCGGCACGGCCGGCCCGAAGCGCCGCGCGACGCCGTTGCCGCCGAAGCAGATCAGCGCGGTTTCCATGCGGCGGCGCGCCGCGTCGTCGAAGTACGCGACGATCAGCCCTTTCGCGAGCGCGAGGCGCTCGTGCGACAGCATCGACGCCGAGCAGTCGAGCACGAAGCAATGCAGCGCAAGCGGTGTGCCCGCCCGTTTGCGGAACCGCAGATGCGCGGCATGCAGCGGCTCGCCGCGCTTCGCGGCGAGCGTCGCCGGCCACGCGAGCGCCGTGCCGGCAAGTGCCGCGCCGGGCACGCGCGCGGCGGCGCCCGGCTGCCATCGAGGACCGCGAACGACGTTCGCGGCGGCGGCGTCTCGATGGCTCAGCGCTTTTTTAGCGGCAGCGGCACCACGCCCTTCACGTCGTGCAATCCGGCCGGCTCGGGCGGCAGATAGCCCCAGTCGCCATCGGGCGACGGCGCAGCGCCGCCCGCCGCGTGCGCGCCCGCGCGCTCGTCGCGCCGCGAATGCGGGTCCGGCGGCGCACGGCCGTCGCGTGCGCCGTCGTCGCGCGACGGCGATGCATCCGGCGCGCGCGGCGCATCCGCATGACGCCGGTGGCGCAGCACCGCGTCGGCCACGCGTTCGACGTGCGACACCGTCACCGCGGCGGCCTGTTCGAGCGCCGCGAGTGCGCGCGCGGCGCGCAGCATCACGAGGTCCGCGCGCAGCCCGTCGACGGCCGCGTCGATGCACAGCGCGCTCACGCGCGCGTGCACCGCGTCGTCGAAATCCAGCGCGGCGAGCCGTTGCCGCGCCGCGCGAATGCGCTCGCCGAGCGCGCGCTGCGCATCCGCGTGGTGCGCCCGGAACGCGTCGGGGTCGCCGTCGAACGCGAGCCGCGCCTTCACGATCTGCGCGCGCTGCGCGGCGTCGAAACAGTTCTCGAGCTCGACCATCAGCCCGAAGCGATCGAGCAGCTGCGGGCGCAGCTCGCCTTCCTCGGGATTCATCGTGCCGACCAGCACGAAGCGCGCGTCGTGCGCGTGCGACACGCCATCGCGCTCGACCACGTTCACGCCGCTCGCGGCGACGTCGAGCAGCGTATCGACGAGCCCGTCGGCCAGCAGGTTGACCTCGTCGACGTACAGCACGCCGCGATGCGCGCGCGCGAGCAGGCCGGGCCGAAAGCGCACGCCGTTCTCGGCGAGCGCGTGCGCGAGATCGAGCGTGCCGGTCACCTGCTCGTCGCTGGCCGACAGCGGCAGCGTGACGAATTCGCCTTCCGGCAGCAATTCCGCGAGCGCGCGTGCGGCGGTCGACTTCGCGGTGCCGCGCGGCCCGCTGACGAGCACGCCGCCGAGCGCCGGGTCGATCGCCGCGAGCAGCAGCGCCTGCTGCAGCGGCTCTTGCGCGACCAGCGCCGCGAACGGGAACACCGCGCGCGTGCGCTGCATGGTCGGATCGGTCATGGTTGCCTGCCTTCCTGAAGTTGTTCGCTGTCGAGCCAGACCGCTTCGATCCGCTCGCGATAATCGCCCGGCTGCTGCCACAGCCCGCGCTGCATCGCTTCGACGAAGCGTTCGCAGATCCCGTGCAGCGCGTGCGGGTTGTGCCGCTGGAGGAACGCGCGGGTGTCGTCGTCGAACAGGTACGCGTCGGCGACGAGCGCGTACTGGTGGTCCGACAGCACGCGCGCGGTCGCGTCATAGCCGTACAGATAGTCGACGGTCGCGGCCATCTCGGCCGCGCCCTTGTAGCCGTGGCGCTTCACGCCGTCGAGCCACTTCGGATTGACCACGCGCGAGCGGATCACGCGCGCGATTTCCTCGCGCAACGTGCGCATCTTCGGCGCGGCCGGGTTCGCGTGGTCGCCGTGGTAGACGCTCGGCTGCTGCCCGGACAGGTGCCGCACGGCCGCCGTCATCCCGCCCTGGAACTGGTAGTAGTCGTTCGAATCGAGGATGTCGTGCTCGCGGCTGTCCTGGTTCTGCACGACCGCGTCGATCGTCGCGAGACGCTCGCCGAACACGTCGGACGCGGCGTCCCCCGCGCTGTTCTGCGCGTACGCATGGCCGCCCCAGCGGCGATACGCGTCGGCGAGATCGGCGTCGCTCTGCCAGCCGCGCCGGTCGATCAGGTCCTGCAGCCCGGCGCCGTAGCTGCCCGGCCGCGCGCCGAACACGCGCCAGCCGGCGCGGCGCCGCGCTTCGTCCGGCGCGACGCCGCGCGCGATCCAGCTCGCCCGCTCGCGCTCGATGCGCGCACGTACGGGGTTCAGCGCCTCCGGCTCGTCGAGCGCGGCCACCGCCTGCACGGCCGCATCGAACAGATGCATCAGGTTCGGGAACGCGTCGCGGAAGAAGCCCGACACGCGCAGCGTCACGTCGATACGCGGCCGGTCGAAGATCTCGATCGGCAGGATCTCGAAATCGGTCACGCGATGGCTGCCGTGCGCCCACTTCGGCCGCACGCCGAGCAGCGCGAACGCCTGCGCGATGTCGTCGCCGCCGGTGCGCATCGTCGCGGTGCCCCATACCGACAGCCCGACCGCGCGCGGATAGTCGCCGTGATCCTGCAGATGACGCTCGATCAGCTGCTGCGCGGATTTCAGGCCGAGCGACCAGGCGGCCTGCGTCGGCACCGCGCGCGTGTCGACCGAATAGAAGTTGCGGCCGGTGGGCAGCACGTCGGGACGGCCGCGCGACGGCGAACCGCTCGGCCCCGGCGGCACGAAGCGGCCGTCGAGCCCGCGCAGCAGCTGGCGCAGCTCCTCGCCGCCGCACGCGTCGAGCGCGGGCAGCAGCGTCGCGCGCATGCGTTCGAGCACCGCGCGCGCGTGCGGCAAGTCGCCGGGCGGCGCTGGGCCGCCGTCGGCCGGCGCAGCGCCTTCGCCCGCGCACACGTCGTCGAGCCACTGCTGCGCGAGCCGTTCCAGCCGCTCGCGCGTATCGCCCGCATGGCGCCACGGCGCCGCGTCGAGCGCCTGCAGCACGGCCGGGCGCGGGCCGGTCCACGGCGCGGCCCAGTCGGCCGCGAGCGGATCGAAAGCGTCGCCGAGCGACAGATCGCGCGCGAGCGCGCCGATCAGCCCGGCGCGTTCGCCGCGCCCGTCGCCGACCGGAAAGCGCGCGAGCGCGAGCAAGGTGTCGCGCCGCTGGCGAGCGGCCGGCGACACGCCGAACACGTGCAGCCCGTCGCGGATCTGCGCTTCCTTCAATTCGCACAGCCACGCGTCGACGCGCGTGAGCAGCGCATCCTCGTCGCCCGCATCGCGCGGCGGCGACACGCTCAACTCGTCGTGCAGCCGATGCTCGGCGATCGTCGCGAGGATCGTCTTGCGCAGCAGCTTCGCGCGCCGCGCGTCGACCATCAGCGCTTCGTAGTATTCGTCGACCTGCCGCTCGAGGTCCTGCAGCGGCCCGTAGTTTTCCGCGCGCGTGAGCGGCGGCATCAGGTGATCGACGATCACGGCCTGCGCGCGGCGCTTCGCCTGGCTGCCCTCGCCCGGATCGTTGACGATGAACGGATACAGATGCGGCAGCGGCCCGAGCGTCAGGTCGGGCCAGCATGCGTCGGACAGCGCGACGCTCTTGCCCGGCAGCCATTCGAGGTTGCCGTGCTTGCCGAGATGGATGACCGCGTCGATGCGGAACGCATCGCGCAGCCAGAAGTAGAACGCGAGGTACGCATGCGGCGGCACGAGTTCCGCATCGTGGTAGCTCGCATAGTCGTTGTCGTCGCGCGAGCGCGACGGCTGGATGCCGACGAACACGTTGCCCGCGCGCCAGCCGGCGATCGTGAAGCGCCCGTGGCGCAGCGTCGGGTCCGCTTCCGGCTCGCCCCAGCGCGCGTTCAGCGCGTCGCGCACCGCCGCCGGCAGCCGCGCGAACTGCGCCCGGTAGTCGGCCAGCGCGAAGCTCTGGAACGCCGGGCGCAGCGCGTGCACGGCCGGCTCGTTGGTCACGCCCGCGGTGAGCCGCGCGATCAGCGCATCGCCGTCGGCCGGCAGGTCGGCCACCGTGTAGCCGGCGTCGCGCAGCGCCGCGAGCACGCGCAGCGCGGACGCCGGCGTATCGAGCCCGACGCCGTTGCCGATGCGGCCTTCGCTATGCGGATAGTTCGCGAGGATCAGCGCAATGCGCTTGTCGGCGTTGTCGAGCGTGCGCAGCCGGCACCAGCCGCGCGCGAGCGCCGCGACGAACGCGATCCGCTCCGCGTCCGGCTGGTAGCGCACGACGTCGACCTGGGTGTGCGGGCAGCGATACGCGAGCCCCTTGAAGCTGACCGCGCGCGTGACGATGCGCCCGTCCACTTCCGGCAGCGCGATGTGCATCGCGATGTCGCGCGCATGCAGCCCCTGGTTGTCGGCGAGCCACGCATCGCGGTTGCCGCCCGACAGGATCACCTGCAGCACCGGCGCGTCGCCGGCCAGCACGTCGGGCTCGGGCGCGTCGATCGCGCCGGCCGCGAACGCGGTGGTGTTCAGCACGAGCGCGACGCGATGCGCGTCGCACAGGCGCGTGATGACTTCGCGGCTCAGCGCGTCCTTCAGCGACGTCACGGCGATCGGCAGCGGGTTGAGGCCTTCGCGCACCAGCGCGTCGGCCAGCGCGTCGAACACCGCCGTGTTCGCGGCCTGCCAGTGCGCGCGATAGAACAGGATCGCGACCACCGGCGCGCCGGGCGTCCAGCGCGCGCGCCAGTCGTCGACGCTCGCCGGGTCGCGCGCCGGGTGGTACAGCGCGGCGGCCGGCAGCGGACGCGGCGGCGCCGGCTCCGCACCGAAGCCGAGCGTATGGAACGCGATGCTGCGCAGCAGCGCGTCGGCGTTGTGCAAGCCGCCTTCGCGCAGATAGCGCCACCACAGCTGGCACAGCGCCGGCGCGACCGTGCTCTTCGCGACGAGGTTCGGATCTTCCTGCAGGTCGCCCGAGAACATCGCGAGCTGCTGCCCGCGCTTCGACGCGAGCGACACGGCCTGTTCGATCCCGTACGGCCAGTACGCCTCGCCGCCCAGATGATCGATCACGACCGTCTTCGCGTGACGCAGCACGTCGTCGACGTAGAAATCGACCGACGCCGGCTGGCGCAGGAACGTGACGTTCGCGAGCCGCACGCTTGGGAAACCGGCCGGCAGCGTCGGCACGACGCCGGCCAGCAGCGACAGCGTCGTGTCGGCCGAACTGAGGATCACGATGTCGGCCGGCTGCTGGTCGATCCGGACGACGCCCTGCGTATCGTCGACGAAGCCGCCCGGCGTGGTGCGCAGCAGGTGCATCGCGTTACGCCTGCTGCAGTTCGGCCGCGCAGGCGGCATCGAACGCGCGCTGCAGCGCGGCCGCGTCGAGCGACTCGCCGATCAGCACGAAGCGGCTCGCGCGCGGCTCGCCGTCCTGCCAGCGCCGGTCGAAATAACTGTCGAAGCGGCGCCCGACGCCCTGGATCACGAGACGCATCGGCGCGTCCGGCAGCGCCGCGAAGCCTTTCGCGCGGTAGATCGTGTGGGCTTCGACCACGCGCTGGAGCGCGGCGATCGTCGCTTCGCGCGTGCCGGCGTCGCCCGCCACCACCACCGAATCGAAATCGTCGTGATGGTGATCGTGCTCGCCGTCGTCGGCCGAGCCGTGATGGTCGTGGCGCAGATGGATGGTGTCCTCCGACGCCGCTTCGAGCCCGATCAGCAGCGACAGATCGAGCTCGCCGCGCGTCGCGCGCACGATCTTCACCTGCGGCGGGATCTCGTCGCGGATCGCGGCCTCGATGTCGGCGAACAGCGCGTCGGCGACGAGGTCGGCCTTGTTCACGATCACCAGATCGGCCGACGACAGCTGGTCGGCGAACAGCTCGTGCAGCGGCGATTCGTGGTCGAGGTTCGGATCGGCGCGGCGCTGCGCGTCGACGGCCTGCGGATTCTCGGCGAACTGGCCGGCGGCGGCTGCCGGCCCGTCGACGACGGTCACCACCGCGTCGACCGTGAAGCTGTTGCGGATGGTCGGCCAGTTGAACGCCTGCACGAGCGGCTTCGGCAGCGCGAGCCCGGACGTCTCGATCAGCACGTGGTCGATGTCGGCGCGGCGCTCGACGAGCGCCTCCATCACCGGATAGAACTCCTCCTGCACGGTGCAGCACAGGCAGCCGTTCGCGAGCTCGTACAGCTGGCCGGCCGCTTCGCCGGGCGTGCCGGCTGGGTCGTCGCAGCCGATGCCGCAGCCCTTGAGGATTTCGCCGTCGATGCCGAGCTCGCCGAACTCGTTGACGATCACCGCGATGCGGCGGCCCGCGGCGTGCTGCAGGATGTGGCGCATCAGCGTGGTCTTGCCGCTGCCGAGAAAGCCCGTGACGATCGTGACGGGCAGCTTGCGTAGGGTCATGGTGAGTCCTGTATCGGAAAGAGAGTCAGGCGGACAGCGTCACGTCGATTTCGTCGTAGCGTTTGAGGCGGTAGATCGCGGCCGACACGACCCAGCACGCGACGAACAGGCCGATCACGACGTAGCCGAGCATCCCGAAGTGCGAGGCGACGAGCGTCGCGAAGTCCCACACCGGGCCTTGCAGCGCGAGCTTGTCGGCGAGCAGCGCGAGCACCTCGATGCCGCCGATCAGCGCGGCGACCAGCACCGACACGAACGTGATCGTCATGTTGTAGTAGATCTTGCGGATCGGCCGCACGTAGGCCCAGCGGTACGCGCCCATCATCAGGATGCCGTCGGTGGTGTCGACGAGCGTCATGCCGGCGGTGAACAGCACCGGCAGCGCCATCACCGACCAGAACGACAGGCCGCCCTGCACCTGCGTGGCCGAAATGCCGAACAGCGCGATCTCGGTCGCCGTATCGAAGCCGAAGCCGAACAGGAAGCCGACCGGATACAGATGCCAGCTGCGCGACACGAGCCGGAACAACGGCCGGAACAGCCGGGCCAGCACGCCGCGCTGGTTCATCAGCAGGTCGAGATCGGCATCGACGATCGCGTCGCCGCGGCGCGCCGCGCGAAAGGTCCGGTACACCGAAATCAGGATCAGCAGGTTCGCGGCCGCGAGCACCAGCAGGAAGAAGGCCGACACGCTGGTGCTGATCACGCCGCCCCAGGTCTTCATGCTCTCGAAGCGCGCGAGCGACGCGGCCGTGAGCGCGACGGCCACCGACATCACGATCACCACCGTCGAATGGCCGAGCGAGAAGAACAGGCCCGCGCCGAGCGGGCTGCGGCCTTCCTGCATCAGCTTGCGCGTGACGTTGTCGATCGCGGCGATATGGTCGGCGTCGACTGCGTGGCGCAGCCCGAACACGTACGCGAGCAGCGCGGTGCCGAGCAGCACGGGCTGGTCGCGAAACGCGACGAACGCCCAGATCCACGCGCCGACGTTGAACGCGACGAGAAGCGAATAGATCGCGGCGATTTTGCCGCGCAACCCGGACGGGCTGTCGTTGAACAGGCGGAAGAACGAGTCGAGCATGATGCTCCCTTGCGAACGGTCGACATGATGAATGCCAACACGGCTGCCGCCTGCCCTGCCCGCGCGGCCCGCCGCTCGCCGCGCCCGGCCGCGCGCACGCGTGCGACGCTCCGATCGATGACGGAAGTGGAAAACGCTCGGGCGTCGGGCGTGCTGCGGCCGTGGACGATGCGCCGCCTCCCCGCGGCGCTGAACCCCACGTTCTGGCCGGTATCCGGGCTGACGAACACGCCGCTTCGCCTTCCCGGATGCGCGGCATCCAGTGGCGGTCGTCCGCATGCGCTGGGCATGCGGCGAAGCGGCGCTGCAACGCGCTGGGCGCGTGCGTTCGCTTACCGTTGCGGGGGCAGCACAGGTTGGCTCGTCTGCGGTGCAGGCAGGCTCCCTGTTTCCCGTTTAACTGCGCGCGCCGGAGCAGCGCGCGCGAGCACCAAAACGCGTGCGAGTGTAGGGGGCGGTGCCGGCAGCGTCAAGGCAAAACCGGCCATCGCGGGGCCGCCGCCGGGCGCCGCGACCGCACACGGCGGCCCGCCGCGCGCGGCCGCGGGGGCAGGCATGGCCGGTTCGCGCGGGCCGGGCGCTGTGCTATCGTATGCGCCGCGTTCGGTGCTCGCGTGCGCATTGCGCGCATGCAGTTAAACGGGAAACAGGAGGCGGAGCTTCGCCTGGCCTGTGCTGTCCCCGCAACGGTACGCCGCCCGCGCGCCGCGGTTGCTCCGCGCGCGCCCAGGCCGCCCTCGATGCCACTGCCCCAGCGGGCGGGAAGGCTGCGGCCCGGCAAGCGGCCAGCCCGGATACCGGCCGACGCAAGGGGCGAGCGCGCTGCTCGCCGAACGCCCGGTCCGCGAGGGACGGACCGGAGCGCCGTCTGCCCGCGCCCACGCGCTTCGCCCGATCCGCCCATGCACTGCCTGTCTGCCGGCCCCCGTGCCGCTCGCCGTTTCGTTTCCCCTGCCATGCCGCGGTGCGTGCCGTGGCGCGCCCGATGAGCCGCGCGTGGCTCGTCGGCGCGGGCCCCGGTGACGCCGATCTGCTGACGCTGAAGGCCGTGCGTGCGATCGCCGCGGCCGACGTGCTGCTCGTCGACGATCTCGTGAACCCGGACGTCCTGCGCCATGCGCGCGCGGATGCCCGCATCGAGCACGTCGGCAAGCGCGGCGGCCATGCGTCGACGCCGCAGCACGAGATCGTCGCGGCGATGCTCGCGCATCTGCGCGCGGGCCGCAGCGTCGCGCGCCTCAAGGGCGGCGATCCGTTCGTGTTTGGCCGCGGCGGCGAGGAGCTGCTCGCGCTCGGCGCGGCCGGCTTCCCGGTCGAGGTCGTGAACGGCATCACGGCCGGCATCGCGGCGCCGGCCGCGCTCGGGATTCCGGTCACGCATCGCGGCGACGCGCAGGGCGTGATCTTCGTCACCGGTCACGGCGCGGGCGCCGACGAACCCGACTGGCGCGCGCTGGCCGCGACGCGGATGACGCTCGTCATCTACATGGGGATTCGCCGGCTCGCCGCGATCGTCGCCGCGCTTGGCGCGGGCGGGCTGCCCGGCGACACGCCGTGCGCGGCCATCGAGAACGCGACGCGCGACGCGCAGCGGCACGTGCTCGCGACGCTCGAGACGGTCGTCGAACGCGTGAACGCGGCCGGCATCGGCTCGCCGGCGATCGTCGTGATCGGGCGCGTGGCCGCGCTCGCCGCCGATCCGGCGGTGCGCGCCGCACTCGGCAGCGGCGCATGATGCGCGTCGCGCTCGGCGTCGGCTTTCGCGCGCACGTGACGGCCGCGCAGCTCGACGCGGCGATCCGCGCGGCGCTCGCGCGCCATCCGGGCGCGGAGCCGGCCGTCGTCGCGACGCTCGCCGACAAGGCGCGCGCGCGGCCGCTGCGCACGCTGTGCGCGCGACGCGGCTGGCCGCTCGTCGGGTTCGACGCGGCCGCGCTCAAGAGTTGCACGGCGCCGCCGTTGAGCGCCCCGTCGCCCGCCGCGCTCGCGCGCTTCGGCGTGGCGGGCGTCGCCGAGCCGTGCGCGCGCCTCGCCGCGCCCGACGGCCGGCTGCTCGGCCCCAAATTGATCCGGGACGGCGTGACGGTCGCGCTCGCCGGCCCGCTCTGAACCGTTTGTTTCGCTTTCCACAGGACGACTCCCGATGAAGACCGATGCCGAATCCCATCAGCGGATGACCGAGCGCCGCCGCGCCGGCCACGAGAAGAAGCAGGCCGCGGCCACCCGCGAAAAGGGTCTGCTGATCGTCAACACCGGCAACGGCAAGGGCAAGAGCACGGCCGCGTTCGGCATGGCCGTGCGCGTGCTCGGCCATGGCATGCGGCTCGGCGTCGTGCAGTTCATCAAGGGCGCGCTGCATACGTCCGAGCGCGATTTCCTCGGCGCGGTCGCGCAGTGCGACTTCGTGACGATGGGCGACGGCTATACGTGGAACACGCAGAACCGCGACGCCGACATCGCGACCGCGCGCAAGGGCTGGGACGCGGCGCGCCGGATGATCGAAAGCGGCGAGTACCGGATGGTGATCCTCGACGAGCTGAACACCGTGCTCAAGTACGAGTACCTGCCGCTCGACGAAGTGCTCGCGACGCTCACCGGCCGGCCGGAAGCCGTGCACGTCGTCGTGACCGGGCGGCACGCGCCCGACGCGCTGATCGATGCGGCCGACCTCGTCACCGAAATGCGGCTCGTCAAGCATCCGTACAAGGAGCAAGGCGTGAAGGCGCAGCCCGGCGTGGAGTTCTGACCGATGCGTGCGTGTCCCGCGCTGTTCGTCAGCGCACCGGCGTCCGGCCAGGGCAAGACGTCGGTGACGGCCGGCCTCGCGCGGCTGCACCGGCGGCTCGGCCGGCGCGTGCGCGTGTTCAAGACCGGGCCGGATTTCCTCGATCCGATGCTGCTCGAACGCGCGAGCGGCGCGCCCGTGTACGCACTCGATCTCGGGATGGTCGGCGAGGCCGGCTGTCGCGCGCTGCTCGCCGACGCGGCGCGCGACGCGGACCTGATCCTGATCGAAGGCGTGATGGGCCTGTTCGACGGCACGCCGAGCAGCGCGGACCTGGCCGCCGCGTTCGGCGTGCCGGTCGTCGCGGTGATTTCGGCGAAGGCGATGGCGCAGACGTTCGCCGCGATCGCGTTCGGGCTCGCGCGGTTCCGGCCGGGCGTGCCGTTTTACGGCGTGCTGGCGAATCGCGTCGGCTCGCCGCGACATGCGCAACTGCTGCGGCAGGCGCTGCCGGACGACCTGCGCTGGCTCGGGCACGTGCCGGCCGACGCGGCGATCGCGTTGCCCGAACGGCATCTCGGCCTGCACCAGCCGGCCGACATCGACGATCTCGACGCGCGGCTCGAGCGCGCCGCCGACGCGCTCGCGCAGACCGCGCTCGCCGAATTGCCGCCGGCCGTCGCGTTCGCAGCGCCCGAAGTGGCACCCGAAGCAGCCGCGCTGCCGCGCTCGCTGGCCGGCACGCGGATCGCGGTCGCGCGCGACGCGGCGTTCTCGTTCATCTACCCGGCCAATCTCGCGCTGCTCGACGCGCTCGGCGCGCAGGTGCGGTTCTTTTCGCCGCTGGCCGACGAACCGGTGCCCGACGCGTGCGACGCGCTGTTCCTGCCGGGCGGCTATCCGGAGCTGCACGCGGCGACGCTCGCCGCGAATGCGGTGAGCGCGCGCACGATCCGCGCGCACGCGGCGGCCGGGCGGCCGATCGTCGCGGAATGCGGCGGGATGCTGTACCTGTGCGAGTCACTGACCGACGCGCAGGGCGCGACGACGCCGATGGTCGGGCTGCTGCCGGGCCATGCGACGATGCAGCGCCGCTTCGCCGCGCTCGGCATGCAGACGCTCGCGACGCGCTGGGGCCCGATGCGCGGCCATACGTTCCATTACTCGCGGCTCGAAACGCCGCTCGCGGCGGCGGCGACGGCGGCACGCTGCGACGGCGCGAGCGGCAGCGGCGAAGCCGTGTATCGCGCGGGGCCGGTCGTCGCGACCTACATGCACATGTACTGGCCGTCGAACCCGGATGCGGCCGCGGCGTTGTTTCGCGGCGAGGCGTTCGATCAGGTTGAGCAGGCCGATCGAGCGAGCGGAGAGACGCCGGAAGTCGTGCCGGAATAGCGGGCTGCGGCGCGAGCCCTCGCCTTCCCCGCCAGCGTCCCGTCACACCAGAAACGCCTCGGCCAGCTTGACCCAGTACGACGCGCCGATCGGCAGCGCCGCGTCGTTGAAGTCGTATCCGGGGTTGTGCACCATGCAGCCGCCTTCCCCGTCGCCGTTGCCGATGATCAGGTAGCAGCCCGGCCGCTGCTCGAGCAGGAATGCGAAATCCTCGCTGCCGGTGAGCGGCACCATCCCGTCGATCAGGTTCGCTGCGCCGGCCCATGCATGCGCGACGTCGCGTGCGAACGCGGTCATCCGCGCATCGTTGACGAGCACCGGGTAGCGGCGCTGGTAATCGATCGTCGCGGTCGCGCCGAACACGGCCGCCTGCGCATGAACGACTTCCTTGATGCGCGTCTCCAACAGATCGCGCACGTCGGGCTTCAACGCGCGCACCGACAGGCGCATCTGCGCATGCTCGGGAATCACGTTCGGCGCGTCGCCCGCGTGGATCGCGCCGACCGTGACGATCGCCATGTCGAGCGGCGACACGTTGCGTGACACGATGGTCTGCAGCGCGATCACGATCTGCGCGCACACGACGACCGGGTCGATCGCCTTGTGCGGCACCGCGCCGTGGCCGCCGCGGCCGTGGACGTCGACGATCACGGTGTCCGACGACGCCATGAACGGCCCGGCCAGGAAGCCGAGCTTGCCGGTCGGGAAGCCCGGCATGTTGTGCATCGCGAAGATCGCATCGCACGGGAACTGCTCGAACAAGCCGTCGTCGAGCATTTTCTTCGCGCCGCCGAGCCCTTCCTCGGCCGGCTGGAAGATCAGGTTCAGCGTGCCGGAAAACCGCCGCTCGCGCGCCAGATGCTTCGCGGCGGCGAGCAGCATCGCCGTGTGACCGTCGTGGCCGCACGCGTGCATCTTGCCGGGGATCGTGCTCCGATACGGCAGGCCGGTCGACTCGTGGATCGGCAGCGCGTCCATGTCGGCGCGCAGGCCGAGGCGCTGCGTGCCGTCGCCCACCTTCAGCTGCGCGACGACGCCCGTGCCGCCGAGCCCGCGCCGGACCGTATAGCCCCACCCTTGCAGCTGCTCGGCGACGAGATCGCTGGTCGCGAATTCCTCGAAGCCGAGTTCAGGATGCGCATGGATGCGGTGTCGAATGTCGATCATTTCGTCGGCGAGGCCTGCGGGGATCACGCTGTGGGTCATGGGGGCGGCTCCTGGGTCGGGTTCGGAAGGGTCGGTCAAGGATAGTCCGCCTCACGGCAACCGAATAGCGAGCAAGTGGTCGTAGCGGCAACCTGGAGTTGCCGCCTGAGTGGGGATGCCGAGGGCGGACAGCATGGCGGCAGCGCGTTTGCGAGGCCGTACCGGCGCGGGGAGCGGGAGGCGTGGTGCCCGCGGCTGTGTGTCGGTCTCCGGCATGTGCCGGCTCGGCGAACACGGTTGGGCGTCGCTTCGATATCTATCGATATCAAGGACTTCCAGGGCATTTGTTCACTTTTCAACCGCCGTACATCTTTTGTGTACGCCAGGGTTCAAGTGAACGCACGACCCGGCGTGGTTACGCTGCTACCCGGCGAATTCGGCGGCGACGCCGACGGACATCTCGACGCCTTCCGCGGCGCGTTTCTCGCGGAACCGGCGACGCCGCCGGCATGACACGCGGCACGGGCTCCGCGCCCATGCCGCGCAGCACCTCAACGCCCCGACATCATTGCTGAACGACGCGCATCGACTTCGGTCGCGAAAAATCGAGGTCTTCGCCGTTCCAGGCTTTCGCCTTCTTCAACTCCCAGTTCTGCGTCAAGCCGGTGAAGGTCGCGACGCGGTTGAACGCGAGGTCGTCCGTATCCGACAGCATCACCGCGATCCCCGCGGCCGCTTCAACCTGGACTTCGTTTGCATAAATCCAGGACGGCAGCGCACGCCCCGACCGCTGCCCCGCCGGCAGGCAATACTTCGCGCCCGACGTCAGGCTGACGATACAGCCGAGCGGCGTCGTATCGCGCACGACGCGCATCGAATGCGGCCTTGAAAAATCGAGCACCTGTCCGTTGACGGCCTTCACCTGCTTGAGACCGCCGTTCTCGACCGTGCCGACGAACGTCGCGATCCGGTTGTAGGACAGGTTGTCCCAATCCGACAGCATCACCGCGGTGCCCGGTGCGGCATCGACGAACACGTCGTGCGCATAGATCCACGACGGCAATGCATAACCGGAGCGCTGCCCCACCGGCAGGCAATATCTCGCGGCGGTCTGCAGGCTGACGATGCAGCCCGCCGGCTGCTCGGCCGACAGGAAGCGCGCTTCCGGATAGACCGACTTGATCCAGTCCACGTACTTCGATACGCGCGCGCCGGTCGAATAGTTGTCGCCGCCGCCATTGGTCGTCGCGATGATGACCGGCTTGCCATCGCGAATCTGCCACCAGGCCGACCCGCTATCGCCCGACGCAGTGCGCGTCCAGAACGGGGACGGCCCGGCAGAGCGATAGCTCGCGCCGATTCCGTAGCCGAGCTCGAAGATGCTGTCGATCCGGCTGCGCCCGTACAGCCGTCGCTCGCCGTTCGCCGGCCAGTACGAACCGCTGCCCTTCGCGCCGACACCCCAGCTTCCATAGCCGACGAAAATGACGTCGCGGTCTTTCTCGTGAGGATCGTCGTTCAGGATCGGCCGCTCGACCGGCTTGCCGAGCACGTCCGCTATCGGGTGGAGCGTCGGCAGCTTCAGGATCGCGATATCGGTCGACGCGCCGCCCATTCCCGCCGGCTTGTTGATCCGCTGCGGCGGCACGTACGCCGTGCCCCGGCCCGATGCGACTACGCGGCGATCGAGCGTCGTGAAGCGCTTGGTTACGGCTGTCTCGGTGCCTTGATAGCCGGCGCAATGCGCGGCAGTCAGCACGTAGGTCCATCCCCCGTTGTCGCCAAGCCATGTCGCGGTGCAGCCACCGACCTCTCCGACCGCGAGCCACGGCGTCTCATAACTGAACGCGCGCAGTTGGTCGTTGTGCGTCTTGATGCTGTTCGCCAGGTCTGCGCTATCGCCGCCGTAATACTTGAAGGTCGCTTCGTCGATCCGCAAAGCGTGCGCCGCCGAAGACGCCACCAATGCCGCCAGGCCTGCGCTCACGATTATCTTTTTCACGTTTTCTCTCCGATGGATTTATTGCCCGGAAAATGCAGATTTATCCATATTGCTTCGATCGCGACAGGTTGCAGCCGGGCGCCAGCCATATCGCCGACCAGAGCGTATCGCGATGAGAGAAAAGGTTCGGTTATAACTAGGCAGGCCGTTGGATCGAGGCGACGAATTCGTAAATTCGAACTCGTCCCATTGACCGAATTTATACAAATCGCGGCATCTAAAATGGAAATGCGATTAATGATTTCGCGTTTCTCATATTGTTTATTCGCAAAACCATAGCTGGCTGAATCAGCGATTTTCCAGATAGAACTTTCGCATTCCGGCGAAACACGGGAATCACCGCAGTCGGCTTCGCCTCCGGCATCGAACGAATTGCCGGCATGCCGACGCGCGTGCGCACAGACGCCCTATTCCGGCGATGTCCGCGCGAGCCTCCGCATTCGCCGGCAACCTCGCGACACCCGTGCGCTCGCGCCGCTGTCGCGCCGCCCCGATCACGGCAACCGGAACGTATCGAAGAACGTATCGCGCTCCATCACGGTCAACGCCGCGCGCTTGTGCGGAAAGTCGAACTCCTTCAGCGTCCGGAACCCGAGCCGGTGCATGTATGCGATATGCCGCACGTGATCGACGCGCGGCTCGCCGACGAGCCGTTGCGTGCGCGGCTCGTCGACGAACATGTAGTGCAGCACGCCGCTCCACCACGCATGCAGCTTGCCCGCGCTCTGGAAGCGCGAGTCGCCGATCAGCAGATGCAGCCCGCGATCGTAGTCGTGCGCGTCGTAGAACGGCGCAAGGCGGTCCTCCTTCGCCCAGTAGAACTCGAAATAGCCGAACGGCGTGTCGTCGAAATAGCCGATCATCGGGTGCATGTGCGGATCGGCGAGCCGTTCCGCGAGATAGGCCGCGTGCTCGTCGAGCGTGCCGCGCTGGTCCCAGAAATGCGCGACGCGATCAAGGTTCATCCAGTCGCTGAACAGGCGCGCGTGCGTCGCGACGTCGACGGTGCGCAGGCTGAACGTCATGCCGACCTGCGGCATGTAGCGCGTGTAGATCTCGCCGGCCGGCGACGGCGGCCGCACCGGATGTCGGTGGCCGTTGGTGATCGCGTAGCGCAGCGGCATCCCGCCCGACGCCGGCGCCTTCAGCCACGGCTGGGGGTTCTGCCAGAACGTCGCGCGCGACGCGGTGAGCCGCAGCCGCTCGCCCGCGCGCTGCGCGTCGTCGATCACGCCTTCGCGCACCGCGCGCGCGACGTACGCGGCGACGGCGGCCGGGTCAGCCGCGCCGAGCGGCACCGAGACGGTGGCCGCGTCGTGCCGCGTGTCGGTGTTGAACAGCGCGACGAATTCCGCGAGCAGCGCGGCCGGCGCATCGTCGGGGCGCCACGCGTGCAGCATGCGTTCGGCGACGGGCGTCGCGTGCGGCGCGCCGTCGAGCGCGGCGGCCACGTCGCCTTCGACGCTATCGCGCGGATCGGCCGGTTTCGTCAGCGTGTGTGCCATCACAGTGCTCCCGCGTCGTGGCGATCGGCGACGATGTGCAGCCCGCGCTCGAGTGCCGGAAACAGGCTGCGCTGGAAGTTGTTCCAGCGCAGTTCGAGGATCGTGTCGTCCGGCGCGATCGGCGTGTCGAGCACGTCGCAGATCACCTCGCCGGAATCGATGCCGTTGTCGACGTAGTGGAACGACGCGCCCGTCATCGTCACGGGCGTGACGCGCGAGGTCGCGCCGCTCGCCCAGTCGACCCGCTCGCCGCGCGCGCCGTGCAGCGCGTCGAGCGTCGCCCACGCGCCGCGCCGCTGGTACGGCGACCCGTCGGCCGTGATGCCCGGATGGATGTTCGCGATGCGCCGGTGAAAGCGCGCGCCGGGGCGCACGAGTTCGTCGAGTATCACGAGCAGCCCGTCGAGCACGACGACGTCGGCGTCGAGTTCGAGCAGGCGCTCGAGCAGGCGGCGCTCGAACGCCTGCTTGCCCGCCGCGCGCTCGCGCGCATCGCGCGGCAGCCGCCGGTACGTTGACGCGATCGTGCAGAACAGTTCGTCGACCGGCCGACCCTGCACGGTGAGCCCCTCCGGCAGGATCCACGGGCGGCCCGGCGTGCGCGCGAAGCCGTAGTCGGCGAGCTTCGCTTGGTCGGCCGGCGAGCCTGCGTCGTCGTCGACGATCACGGCCTGCAGCGTGTAGCGTTCGCCGAGCGGCGAAACGTTGAGCCGCTCGACGAGGAATTCGAGCGGCGCCTTCATGTAGCGCGTGCCGCCGCGGTACGCGACCGGCTGGCCGGCGCGATCGGCCGCGCCGTTGCGCAGCGACTGGATGTAGACGAGATTCTTCTTTCGCATGGAGGCGTCGGGAAAAAGCGGACGACGGCGCCGCGGCGCACGCGCCGGCTCGAAGGCCGGGCCGCACGCCGCGGCGCGCGCCGTCACCAGTTGTATTTCGCGGTGGCGATCACGGTGCGATCGGTGCCGAAGATGCAGACGCTGGTCGACTGGCAACCGCTGATGTAGTGGCGGTTGAACAGGTTCGTGCCGTTCACGGCGAAGCGCCAGTTGCGCGTGTCGTAATGCACGCCCGCGTCGTACAGCGTGTAGCTCGCGACCGTCAGCGAGTTGTCGGCCGCGCCGGCCGCCGCGCTCTGGTAACGCACGCCGCCGCCCAGCCCGAAGCCCGCGAGCGGCCCCGTGTGCCAGGTCCAGTCGGCCCACAGCGACGCCATCTGGCGCGGCCGCGGAATGTCGACCGGCCAGTTGTTCAGCGACGCGTCGTTGGCCTGCACGTTCTTCACGTCCTGATAGACGTACGACGCGATCAGCGACAGGTTGCGCGTGAGCTTGCCGGTCGCGTTCAGCTCGATGCCGCGCGAGCGCACTTCGCCGGTCTGGATCGACGTCGTGCCGGCCGGGTCGAGGTTGGTCGGCGTCGGCGTCAGCACGTTCGTCTGGTTGATCTGGTAGATCGCCGCGCTCAGCATCAGGTTCTTGCCCGGCGGCTGCCAGCGCAGCCCGGCCTCGATCTGCTTGCCGCGGGTCGGCTGCGGCAGGCCGCCGCCGTACAGGTTCACGCCGATCAGCGGGTTGAACGACGTCGCGTAGCTGACGTACGGCGACAACCCGTAGTCGCCCTGGTACGTGAGGCCCACGCGGCCGGTGAACGCGGTGACGTCGGCCTTCGACTGCGTGCCGCCCGCACGGTCGTCCATCCGCTGATTGACCCAGTCCTCGCGGCCGCCGAGCGTCAGCGTCCAGCGGTTCCACTTGATCTGGTCCTGCGCGTACAGCCCGAACGTGTTCATCGTCGTGTACGTGTTGGTGCGGTACGTCGTGTTCGGCGGCGAAAACACCGACAGCGTGACCGGCGTGTAGACCGGGTTGTAGAGGTTCAGCGTCGGCGCGGCGGCCAGCCATTCGCTGTCGGTCGCGGTCTGCCGGTTGTACTGGAAGCCGAGCAGCAGCGTGTGCTCGAACGGGCCGGTGCCGAAGCGGCCCTGCAGGTTGTTGTCGATGTCGAAGCGGCTGTAGTTGGTCTGGAACACGCCGGCCCAGCGGTTGATGTCGGTGAGGCTGCCGTCCGCGAAGCCCGCGCCGAACACCGAGCCGTTGTCGAGCGACAGGTGCATCCAGCGCACGTTCTGGCGGAACGTCCACATCGAGTTCAGGTTGCGCTCGAACTGATAGCCGAGCGACCACTGCTTCTTGCGGTAGTAGTTGAAGTTCGGGTCGCCGCCGTAGACGTCCTTGTCGAGCTGCCCGTTCGGGTTCGGCAACACGGTGCCCTGCGCGGGCAGGAAGTTCGACGAGATGTCGCCCCAGTCCTGCAGGTAGGTAGCCGACAGCGTCAGCGACGTGTCGGCGTCCGGGCGCCAGCGGAACGACGGCGCGAGCGCGACGCGCTGGTCGTTGTTCGGCCCCGTCAACGCGTTGCCGTCGCGCGCGACGCCGACGAAGCGGTACGCATACTTGCCGTCCGCATCGAGCTTGTCGCCGACGTCGATCATGAACTGCTTGCGCGCATAGTTGCCGAACTGCACGCCGGCTTCGCGCACGCGCTCGCCGTCGGCCGTCTTGGTCTGCACGTCGATGATCGCGCCGGGGTCGCCCGCGCCGTACAGCACCGACGTCGGCCCGCGCAGCACGGTGATGCTGTCGATCATGTACGGATCGACGCGCCAGCTCGACAGGTTCAGCGTGTTCGGCACCTGCAGCCCGTTCACGAACGCGGTCGGCGTGAAGCCGCGCAGCGCCGCGTACCAGTCGGAGCGGTTGTCCGAGCCGTACGACGAGAAGCCCGGCACGTAGCGCAGCGCGGCGTTCACGTCGGTCGCGCCGGTCATCTCGATCTGCTGCGCGGTGACGACGTTGATCGTCTGCGGGATCTCGTCGAGCGCCGTGTCGGTCTTGGTGCCGGTGCGGCTGCGCTTCGCGACGAGCCCGACCGTGCCGTCGCCGGCCGCGCTCGCTTTGACGGTGATCGCCGGCAGCGTGCCGGCGGCGCTTCCGGCCGCGGTGCCTACCGCCGTGCCTACCGCGGTGCCTACCGCCGTGCCCTTCGGCGCAGCGACCGGCGTAGCGGCCGATCCACCGTCCTGCACGCCGTTCTGCGCGCCTGCAGCGGCTGGCGTCTGCGCGAACGCGTGCCCCGCCGCCATCCCGAACGCGACGCTCGCTGCCGCTGCGATCGCACGCAAACGCGTGCCTGTTGCCCACTCCATGTTGCTCTGCTCCCGTTTATTCATGCGGTCATCGACCGCACCTTTGTCAAAGAGCGCAAGCCATCCGGCCCGCGCTCGCCCCGTCTTGATGTCGTTGTTCGTGTCGCGGCAGGCCCGCGTCGTCGTCGCGGGCGAGCGACGCCGCCTCCTCGAGCGACCTGCAGATCTCGTCCGCGCGGCGCGCCAGCACCGACAGCAGCGTGTCCGACAGCCCGTGGCTGTCCTCGCAGCAGCCTTGCAGGTAGATGCGCGGCGTGAAGTGCTCGGGCGTCGCGAGCCGGTAGTCGCGCGCGACCTCGCCGCGCGCGAGCGCCTCGCCGAGATACGGCGCGAGCCCGTCGAGCAACGTCGTATGCGTATCGCGCCGGTAGCCGGTCGCGAGCACGAGCGCGTCGAAGCGCTCGACGCGCGTGCTGCCGTTCATCCGGTCGCGCAGCGTCAGCTCGATGCGGCCGTCGGCGCCGCGCTGCACGCCCTCGATCGCGCGGTTCGCCAGCAGCGCATGGCGCGGCGTGCCGTCGATGCGCTGCAGGTACAGCATTTCGTAGATCTGCTCGATCAGCGGCCGGTCGACCACCGCGTAGTTGGTGTCGCGATAGCGTTCGAGCAGCGCGCGGCGCGCGTCGTGCGGCTGCGCATAGACGACGTCGGTGAACTCGGGGCTGAAGATCTCGTTGACGAACGGGCTGTCGTCGGCCGGCTTCAATGCGCCCGCGCGCATCACGAGGCTCGCGTCGACGTGCGGGAAACGGCGCGCGAGATCGACGAACACCTCGGCCGCGCTCTGCCCCGCGCCGATCACCGCGACGCGGCGGCGTGCGCCGTCCGGCGCCGCGACGAGGCGCTCGATGTCGGCGAGATACGACGACGAATGGATCACGCGATCGCGGCCGAGCGCGGCGAACGCCTCGGGCACCGCCGGCGTGCCGCCGACGCCGACCGACAGCGCGCGCGTGACGCGCTGGCGCTCGCGGCCGGCCGCGTCGCACGACAGCACGCGTAGCGCGTCGACGCGCGCGCCGTCGCCGTGCACGGGCTCGATCGCGGTGACGGTCTCGCCGTAGTGCACGTGCCGGCCGAACGCGTCGGCGACCCAGCTGAGGTAGTCGTGGAATTCGACGCGGGTCGGATAGAAGTTCTTCAGGTTCACGAATTCGTTGAGCCGGCCGCGTTCGAACAGGTAGTTGATGAACGTGTAGCGGCTCGTCGGATCGCGCATCGTGACGAGGTCCTTCAGAAACGAGATCTGCATCCGGCAGTCGTCGAGCAGCATGCCGCGGTGCCAGCCGAACGCGGGCTGGCGCTCGACGAAGCACTGCGCGAGCGGGCGCGCGCCGTCGCCGCGTTCCGCGATACGCACCGCCAGCGCGAGGTTAGACGGCCCGAAGCCGACGCCGATCAGGTCGAATACGGTTTCTCTCTGCATGTCTCTCAGCTCCCTTGTCGGTAGAACCGGCCCGTCGACGATGACGGCCGGCGAACAACGTGTTGCGCCGCGCGCGCGGGCACGGCGGCTGCACGACGCGGATGTCGGCGCGTCTCGCGCACGGCGCGGCGGCCGGGCGGAAACGCGACGCGACGGGTATCGAATCGCGCGAAGCGGTTCGCACGCACTTCAGCCGGCATCGCGCGCCTCCTGCGCCGTTTCGGCCGTCGCGTCGAGCCGCGCGCCGAGCGCGGCGAGCGTCGGTGCGGCGAACACGTCGGCGACCGTCAGCGCGTGACCGGCGCCGCACGCCGCATCGACGAAACGCACGACGTCGAACGAGGTCGCGCCGGCGGCGAACAGATCGGCATCGGGCGGCGGCGCGGCGCACGCAAACGTGTCGGACCACAGCGCGGCCAGTGCGGCAACGGCGTGGCGGGCTTGCGGCGCCGTGTCGGCCACGCGCGCACGCGCGGCCGTCGACGCCGCGAACCGCGCGTCCGGCACACCGAGCCGCGCTTCGGGCGCGACCGCGAAACGCGCGAGCTCGTCGTGATAGACGTCGACGAGCGCAGCGACGAACGCAGCGTCGAGCAGTTCGTCCGCATACGAGAACGCGGCGCTCACGCGGCCGTCCGGATGCTCGACGACGTCCAGCTCGAGCGTGAACACCACGCGGTGGCGCACGTCGTCGAATTCGGTGAGCGTCAGGCCGGCCCAGTCGCGGGTCGCGGCGCCGCTCGGCCGCAGGTAGTTGAACATCACCTGGAACAGCGGATTGGCCTGGGCGGCGCGCGGCGCGTGCAGCGCGGCGACGACGTCGGCGAACGGCACGTCCGCATGCGCATACGCGGCGAGCGCGGTGTCGCGCAGCTGCGCGAGCACGTCGGCGCGGCTCGCCGTCGCGTCGAGCCGCGTGCGCACGACCACCGCGTTGATGAACAGGCCGAGCGCATCGTGCGCCGCGTCGCCCGCCAGCTCGCGCGTCGACGCGAGCACGCCGACCGGCTGGTCGGCCGCGCCCGTCACGCGGAACAGCGCGGTGTTGAGCGCCGCGTGCAGCAGCATCGGCAACGTCGCACGCGCGGCCGTTGCGGCGTCGCGCGCCGCCCGGATCGTCGTCGGGTCGAATTCGATCGCGATGCGCGCGGCCCGCCATTGCGGAACGGCCGGCGCATCCGCACGCTGCGGCAGCACGCGCGGCGGCAGATCGGCGAGCGCGTCGCGCCAGTACGCGACGCGCGCTGCCGCGCACGGCGGCGGGAGCACGAGCGACGTGCGCGGCAGCGGCGTCGTGGCGGGTGCCGATGCCGATGCGGTTGCGCCGCGCACGTGTTCGACATAGCGCGCCCGCACGGCGTCGAGCCACAACTCGATCGATTCGCCATCCGACACGATGTGATGGATCACCACCGACAGCACATGATCGTGCGTGCCGAGCCGCACGACGCGCGCGCGCCACAGCGGCGCATCGGCTTCGAGGTCGAACGGCGTGAGCGCGTCGGCGGCCGTCAGCTGCGCCGCGCGCTCGAGCGCGTCGGGCTGCGTAGCGACGTCGACGAGCGGTAACGTGACCGGCGTAACCGGTGCGACGCGCTGGCCCGGCAGCATGCCGGCGCGCGCGACGAGCCGCGTGCGCAGTGCGGGATGCGCGGCGGCAGCCGCCGCAAACGCCGCGCGCAACGCGTCGACGTCGAGCGGCCCGCGCACGCGCAGCGCGAGCGGAATGTTGTAGGCGGCGTTGTCCGGCTGCGCGCGCCACAGGAACCACAGCGCGAGCTGCGCGGGCGACAGCGGCCACACGCCGTCGGCGTCGGGCTTCACCGCGGCGGCGGTGTGCGACGCGCTGCGGGCGTGCGCCGCACGCGGCGCATCGGCGAGCTGCGCCGCATATTGCGCGAGCACCGGCGCCTCGAACAGCGCGCGCACCGGCACGTCGCGGCCGAGCCGTTCGGCCACGCGCGTCGCCACGCGCACCGCGGCGAGCGAATGGCCGCCAAGCTCGAAGAAGTGGTCGCCGCGGCCGACGCGCTCGACGTTCAGCACGTCGCGCCAGATCGCCGCGAGCGCGGCTTCGTCGCCATCATGCGGCGCCTCGTATGCGCGCTCGACGCGCACCGGCGCGGGCAGCCGCGCGCGATCGACCTTGCTGTTCGCGTTGCGCGGCAGCGCGTCCAGCACGATCAGTTGCGCGGGCACCATGTAGTCGGGCAGCGTGCGGCGCAGATGCGCATCGAGCATCGCCGCGTCGACGGGCTGTGTATCCGCCCGTGCATCGGCGCTCAGCTCGACGTAGGCGACGAGCTGCGCATGCGCGCCCTGCCCGTGCACGACCGCGCACGCTTCGCGCACCGCATCGTGCGCGGCCAGTTGCGTCTCGATTTCGCCGAGCTCGATGCGCAGCCCGCGCAGCTTCACCTGATGATCGACGCGGCCGATGAAGTCGAACACGCCGTCCGCGCGACGCCGCACCAGATCGCCGGTGCGATACAGCCGCGCGCCGGGCGCGCCGTACGGATCGGGCACGAAGCGCTCTGCCGTCAACGCCGGACGATCGAGATAGCCGCGCGCGACGCCGATCCCCTCGCCGCCCAGATACAGTTCGCCGATCACGCCGACCGGCAGCGGCCGCAACCGCGCGTCGAGCACGTGCGCGGTGCGCGCGCCGACCAGCGTGCCGATCGGCAGATAGGCCGCATCGCCGAGCTTCGCGAGATCGTCGCCGGGCGCGAACATCCACAGCGTCGGCGTGATCACGGTTTCGGTCGGGCCGTAGCCGTTCACCACGCGCACGTTCGGCATCGCGCGGCGCAGCATCGCGAACGCTTCGCGCGACGTCGCCTCGCCGCCGACGGTCAACGAGCGCAGCGTCGGCGGCGCGCCGTGCGCGAGCGTCCATTCGGCGAGCTGCGCGGCGCAGCCCGGCGGCACGTAGGTCATCGTCACGCCGTCGCGCGCCATCATCGCGCAGGTCTGTGCGGGCGGCCACAGCACGTCGGCGGTGATCGACACCGCGGCGCCCGACAGGTATTGCGAAAACCAGCCTTCGTGCGCGCCGTCGAAGTTGACCGACTGGAACAGCAGGAACACGTCGCTTTCGCGCACGCCGTAGCGTTCGGCGATCGCGACGCAATGGCGCGCGAACGCCGCGTGATCGACGATCACGCCCTTCGGCGTGCCGGTCGAGCCCGACGTATAGATCACGTAGGCCGCATGACCGGGCAGCACGTCGGGCAGTTCGACGTGCTGGGCTTCGTCGAGCGCATCGACTTCATCCGCATGCCAGATGCGCAACCCGGACAGCGCGGGCAGCGACGCGGCACTTGCGCGGTCGGTCAGCACGTGCGCGATGCCCGCGTCGCCGACGATCTGCGCGAGCCGTTCGCGCGGGTGCGCGGGATCGAGCGGCACGAACGCCGCGCCCGACTTCAGCACCGCGATCAGCGCGACCAGCAGATCGACCGAGCGCTGCAGCGCGACGCCCACGCGCATCTCGGGCCGCACGCCGGCCGCGACCAGGTTGCGCGCGATGCGCGCGGCGCGCGCGTCGACCTCGCCGCGCGTCAGCGCGCGCTCGATATCGGCGACGCCGCGTGCGTCGGGCCGCTTGCGCGCATGCGCGGCGATGCGCGCGTGCACCGGCACGAACGGCTCGGCGTCGGCCGCGCCGGCCCGCGCGTTCCATGCGAACAGTTGCGCGAGCTCGTCGGCCGGCAGCCAGTCGAGCTCGCCGATCGGCGCGGCAGGCTGCGCGAGCGCGGCGTCGAGCAGCGTGACGAAGCGCGCGGCGAGCCGCGCGATCGCGGCGGCGTCGAACAGGTCCAGCGCATAGATGAACGCGGCGTCGAAGGCGCCGTCGGGCGTCGCTTCGACGGCGAGCGTCAGGTCGAATTTCGCGGACGGCGTGCCGGACGGCAGCCATGCGGCCGACGCCGCGCCGAGCGCGGGAGGCGCGCGGCGCTCGCCGTAGGCGGCCATCACCTGGAACAGCGGATGATGGCTCGCGCTGCGCGGCACGCCGAGCGCGTCGACGACCTGCTCGAACGGCACGTCCTGATGCATCTGCGCATCGACGAGCGCGCGCTGCGTGCGCGCGACCAGCGACGCGAAATCGCCGTGCGCCGGCACGTCGACGTCGATCGCGAGCGTGTTGACGAAGAAGCCGATCAGGCCGGCCGTCTCCGCGCGTTCGCGGTTCGCGGCCGGCACGCCGATGCAGATCCGCGCGTCGCCGGTCGCCCGCGCGAGCAGCGCGTCGAGCGCCGCGAGCAGCACCGCGAACGGCGTCGCGCCCGCGTCGGCCGCGAACGCCCGCAGCCGCGCACCGAGGCGCGCATCGAGCGAAAACCCGTGACGTGCGCCGCGCGCGCTGCGGCGCGCCGGCCGCGCGGCCGCACCGGGCAGCGTGAGCACGCCGCGTTGCGGATCGAGCCGCGCGCGCCAGAACGCGAGCTGGCGCTCGCGCTCGCCGGCATCGAGCCAGCGGCGCTGCCACAGCGCATAGTCCGCGTACTGGATCGGCAGCGGCGCGAGCGACACCGCTTCGCCCGACGCGTAGGCACGGTAGAACGCCGCCAGCTCGAACAGCAGCACGTCCGACGACCAGCCGTCGGACACGATGTGGTGAACCGTCAACGCGAGCCAGTGATGCGTCGCATCGAAGCGGATCAGATGCACGCGCACGAGCGGCGGCGTGCCGAGGTCGAACGGCTCGGCTTCGTCGGCCGTCGCAATGCGCTCGGCCTGCGCGCGCCGCTGCGCGGCCGGCAGCGCCTCGAGATCGGTGTCGCGCCACGGGCAGTGCAGCGGCGCGTGGATCGTCTGCGCGACGCCGTCTTGCGTTTCGTCGAAAGTGGTGCGCAGCGCTTCGTGGCGCGCGATCAGCGCATCGCAGGCGAGCCGCAGCGCATGCGCATCCAGCGGCCCGTCGAGCGCGAGCCGCTCGGTGATGTGATACGCGTGCGGCGCATCGATCAGCCGCGCGTGCAGCCACAGCCGCGTCTGCGCGAACGATGCCGGGACGCGATCGTCGCGCGGCGTGCGCGGCGGGATCGGCAGCCTGCGGAAATCGATCCCCGCGGCGCCGAGCTTGTCGATGAACACCGCGCGCTGCGCGTCGGGCAATTGCGCGAAGCGCGCAGCGAGTGCGAGCCAGTCGGGTTGAGCGTTCGTCATCCGTCGTCCTTAGCGGGTTTCCAGTTCGCCGAGCAGCGCGTCGATCGCGCTCGCGGCGTCGGTGTCGCGATGGGCCGCGCAGGCCGCGTCGATCGCCGCCGCGCAGCGGGCCAGCGTGCGTGCGTCGAACAGCGTGCGCAGCGGCAGCGCGAGGCCCCAGTGCAAGTTGGCCTGCGCGTGCGCCTGCGTCGCGAGCAGCGAATGGCCGCCGAGCTGGAAGAAATCGTCGTCGCGGCCGATCGCGTCGACGCGCAGCACGCGCTGCCAGATCGCCGCGAGCGCGCGCTCGGTGTCGGTCGCGAGCGCGACGGCCACCGCCGCCTCGCGCTGCGGCGCCGGCAACGCATGGCGGTCGCACTTTCCGTTCGGCGTGACGGGCAGCGCGTCGAGCTCGATCAGCTGCGACGGCACCATGTACGCCGGCAATTGCGCGCGCAGCGCGTCGAGCAGCGCGGCACGGTCGAGCGGCCCCGCGTCGCCGCGCGCGACGTAGCCGATCAGCTGCTCGTCGCGCACGATCACGACCGCGTCGTGCACGCCGGGCGCCGCGCGCAGCAGCACCTCGATTTCGCCGGGCTCGATGCGCTGGCCGCGCAGCTTCACCTGCGTATCGACGCGCCCGAGATAATCGAGCGCGCCGTCCAGGCGGCGGCGCGCGAGGTCGCCGGTGCGGTACATGCGCGCGCCCGGCACGAACGGATCGGGGACGAAGCGCTCCGCGGTCAGGCCCGGGCGGCCGAGATAGCCGCGCGCGAGGCCCGCGCCGGCCAGATACAGCTCGCCGGTCGCCCCGGCCGGCAGCGGCTGCCACGCCGCATCGAGCACGTGCAGTTGCAGGTTCGCGATCGGATGGCCGATCGGCACCGCGGGCGCGCGCGCGTCGTCGGCGCGGCAGGTCCAGTGCGACACGTCGATCGCGGCTTCCGTCGGCCCGTACAGGTTCACGAGCGTGGCGTCCGGCAGCAGCCGCGCGACCTTCGCGACCAGCTCCGGCGCAAGCGCCTCGCCGCTCGCGACGATCAGGCGCACGCTGTCGCATTGCGCGGCGGCGCCGAAATCGTCGAGATACGCGGCGAACGCGGCCAGCATCGACGGCACGAAATGCAGCACCGTCACGCCGTGCGCGTGGATCGCGGCCGCGAGCCGCGCCGGATCGCGGTGCTCGCCCGGCGCCGCGATCGCGAGCGTCGCGCCGGTCGCGAGCGGCCACACGAACTCCCACACCGAGACGTCGAAACCGAACGGCGTCTTGTGCAGCACGACGTCGTCGCGCGTGAGCCGGTACGCGTCCTGCATCCACGCGATGCGGTTCGCCAGCGCGCCGTGCGTGTTGCCGGCGCCCTTCGGCTTGCCGGTCGAGCCGGACGTGTAGATCAGGTAGGCGAGCTGCGCGCCGTCGACGACGGCGGGCGCGTCGGCTTCGTGCGCATCGTCCGTTCCGTCGGCGAGCAGCTCGGCGACCGTGAGCAGCTGGGCTGCCGAACCGTTGCCGAGCGCCGCTTCGACCTGGGCGCGCAGCTGCGGCTGCGTGATGACGACCGCGGGCCGCGCGTCGCGCAGCAGGTATGCGATGCGCTCGGCCGGATAGTCGGGGTCGACCGGCAGGTAGGCGGCGCCGGCCTTCAGCACGCCGACCAGCGCCATGACCATGTCGAACGAGCGCTCGACGCACAGCGCGACCGCCGTATCGCGCCGCACGCCGCGCCGGCGCAGCGCGGCGGCCACGCGCGACGTGCGCAGGTCCAGCTCGCGGTAGCTCATGCGCTGCACGCCGTCGACCGGATGCGCGTATTCGAGCGCGATCGCATCGGGCGTCGCGCGCGCGGCCGCCGAGAACTGCAGATGCAGCGGCTGCCGCTGTGCGTCGGGCCAGCTGCGCGCGGTCTGCTGCGCGCGCGCGAGCGCGGTGGATGCCGCGTCGTCGGCGATCGACAGCGTGCCGAGCAGCGCATCCGGCGTGCGGGCCAGCGCGTCGAGCGCGCACGCGAACGCGCGGTGCCAGGCGTCGACGTCGGCGGCGTCGAGGCGTGCGGCGTCATAGCCGTAGTCGATCGTCAGCTCGGCGCCGCTTTCGATCACGAGCGTCAACGCGAAATCGGTCGCTTCGATGCTGCGCACGTCGCTCAAGCGCAGCGCGCGCGGATCGGCGTCGTCGCCCGCAGCGTCGACCGGATAGTTCTCGAACACGACGAGGGTGTCGAACAGTGCGCCGCCGGCGCCGCGCGCCCAGCGCTGGATGTCCGCGAGCGGCGTATGCGCATGCTCGGCCGCTGCCGCGTTGTCGCGCTGCAATGCGCGCAGCCAGTCCGCCGCGCGCTGCTGCGGCGCGGGCGCGGTGATCACCGGCAGCGTGTTGATGAACAGGCCGAGCACGGCGTCGACGTCCGGCAGCGCATCGGGGCGGCCGGCGACGGTCGCGCCGAACGCGACGGCCGGCTGATGCGTCATGCGCTGCAGCGCGAGCGCCCACGCGCCCTGCACCAGCGTGTTGACGGTCAGCTGCAGCGCACGCGCCGCTTGCGTGACGCGCGCCGTCGCGTCGGCGGCGATCGTCGCGCGCCGCGTCGTCATCCGCGCCGCCGCGCGGTCGGCCGTGCGCGCGGCGATCAGCGTCGGCGCATCGAGGCGCGCGAGCCGCCCGGTCCAGAAGCGCTCGTCCGCGCCGCGCTCGCGGGTGCCGAGCCACGCGATGAAGTCGCGATAGCGCAGCGCCGGGCGGCCCTCGAACGGCGACACCGCGTCGGGATCGCGGTAGTCGCGCAGTACCTCGGCAAGCAGGCGCGCGGTGCTCCAGCCGTCGAGCAGCACGTGATGACGCGTCCACACCACGCGCCACGCGTCGTCCGTCACGCGGATCAGCGTGACGCGCATCAGCGGCGGCTCGCGCCAGTCGAAGCCGCGCGCGCGGTCGGCGGCCAGCCATGCGTCGAAATCCGCGTCGAGCGTCGCGCCGCGCGCGCGCCAGTCGAGCTGTTCGATCGGCATCCGCGCATCGCGATGCACGCATTGCAGCGGCGCGGCCTCGTCGGGTATCACGCTGGTGCGCAGGATGTCGTGGCGCGCGAGCGCCGCATCGAACGCGGCCGCGAAGCGCTCGGCGTCGAGCGCGGTCGCGCGCGCGACGAGCTGGTTCACGTAGCTCGCATGACCGGGCGCGTACAGCGCATGGAACAGCATGCCCTGCTGCATCGGCGACAGCGGATACACGTCGTCGATCGTGCGCCAGTCGAGCGCGGCGCGCTCGATCGCGGCCTGCGTGAGGCCGGCCGCCTGCGCGAGCGGGAAGTCGCCCGGCGTCGCACCGCCGCCGCGCCGCGCGACCCGCGACGCGCACGCGTCGACGAGTTCGCGCAGCGCGCGCGCAAAGCGTTCGGCGAGCGCATCGACGGTCGCGCGCTCGAACTGCGGCGCGCCGTACACCCAGTGCAGCTTCAGCGTGCGCGCGCCGTCGCGGTCGGTGTCGAGGTACGCGTGAATCGCCAGCGTATTGCCGAGCGGCCCGTGCGGGTCGCGCTCGATGCCGGCGCCGCCGAAGCGCGGCACCAGCAGCGCGTCGCGCGGCGCGTCGAACTGGCCGAGATAGTTGAACGTGACGCGCGGGCGCGGCACCGCCGCCAGCGCCGCGCGCGTCGCCGCGTCGCCGTAGTGCGCGAGCACGCCGAAGCCGAGCCCCTTGTGCGGCACCGCGCGCAGCGTGTCCTTGACCGCGCACAGCGTCGCGCACGCGTCGGCCTCGACCGGCAGCGTGACCGGATAGTGGCTCGTCAGCCAGCCGATCGTGCGGCTCGCGTCGGCGTCGTCGAACAGCGCCTCGCGGCCGTGCCCTTCGAGCTCGATGCGGCACGCCGCGGCGCGGCCCGCGCCGGTCAGCGCGCGGGCGAGCGCCGCCGCCAGCAGCTCGATCGTCTGCGTGCGATAGGCCGCGTGCGCATCGGTGAGCGCGGCGCGCGTCAGCGCGGCGTCGATCGTCTGCACGACGACGGCCGCATCGGCGTTGGTCGCCGGCGCATCGGGACGATCGGGCACGAACGCGTCCCCGTGCGCCATGCCGGCCCAGTACGCGACTTCGGCGGCGAACGGCGCGTCCGGCCCGAGCGCGGCACGCGCGAGCCGCGCGGCCCATGCATCGGCGCGCAGCCCCGGCGGCGACAGTCGCGCCGGCATGCGTTCGCAGGCGGCGCGATAGGCGGCGTCCAGATCGTCGATCAGGATGCGCCACGACACGCCGTCGACGATCGCGTGATGAATCGCCAGATACAGCCGCGTCGCGCCGTCCGGCAGCCGCGCCGCGCATGCGCAGGCGAGCGGACCGCGGCCGAGGTCGAGCCGACGCTGCAATGCGTCGAAGCGCGCGAGCGCATCGGCTTCGTCGCGCGCGGCGACCTCGGCGAGCGGCAACGCGTCGTACGGCTGCGCGGCGTCGTGCGCGCGCCAGCTGCCGTCGGCGCCGCGCGTGAAGCGCTGGCGGAACGCATCGTGATGGGCCAGCACCGCGGCGAACGCGCGCGCGAACGCATCGGCGTCGAACGGGCCGCGCACGTCGAACGCGACCGACTGGTTCCAGTGGCCCGGATGCGGCACGTCGAGCGCGAAGAAGCGTTGCTGCGCGGGCGTCAGCAGCCCGGGGGCCGACGCGGACGCGGCGGCCTGGACCGGCACCGGCGTTGCGGCCGGCGTGACGCCGACCGCCTCGGTCTTGGCGACGCGCGCGAGCCCGGCGATGGTCGGCGCGTCGAACAGCTGCTTCGGCGTGAAGCGCACGCCGAGCTTGCGCGCGCGGGCGATGACCTGCAGCACGAGGATCGAGTCGCCGCCGAGTTCGAAGAAGTTGTCGTCGCGCGCGACCTGCGGCGCCTTCAGCACCGCTTGCCACACCTGCGCGAGCGCCGTTTCGACCGGCCCCTGCGGCGCGTCGCCGCCGGCCGCGGCCACCGGCGCCGCGGCGAGCGCGCGCAGCGCCACGCGATCGATCTTGCCGTTCGCGGTGACGGGCAGACGCGCGAGCGCGACGATCTGCGCGGGCACCATGTAATCGGGCAGCGTCGCGCCGAGCGTCGCGCGCACCGCGGCCTCGTCGAACGCGGCGCCGTCGCGCAGCACGACGAAGCTCGCGAGCCGCATGCGGCCGTCGTGCTCGATCGCCAGCGTTTCCGCCTGCGCGATCGGGCCGGCCGCGCGCAGCGCGGCGCTCACCTCGCCCGGTTCGACGCGATAGCCGCGAATCTTCACCTGATCGTCGATCCGGCCGACGAACGCGAGCCGACCGTCCGCGCGCAGGCGCACGCGGTCGCCGGTGCGATACAGGCGCGCACCGGGCGTGAACGGATCGGGCACGAAGCGCTCGGCCGTCTGCGCCGGCCGGTTCAGATAGCCGCGCGCGACGCCGGGGCCACCCAGATACAGCTCGCCGGTCGCACCGGGCGGCACGCATGCGCCGAACGCATCGAGCACCAGCGCGCGCGCATTCGGCAGCGGTGTGCCGAGCGGCACGCCGCTCGCCGCGTCGCGCGCGTCGGCGGCGATCGACACGGTGTCGCACGCGATCGCGCCGACGGTCGCCTCGGTCGGCCCGTAATGATTGATCACGCGGCAGGCCGGCGCGAGCGCGGCCACGCGCGCGACCAGCGCCCACGTGAGCGTTTCGCCGCCGGTCACGAGCGCGTGGCGCGGCAGCACGTCGGCCGGCACGCGCGCATCGAGCAGCGCCTGCAGATGGCTCGGCACGATCTTCAGCACGCCGACGTCGCGGCCGCGCATTTCCTGCGCGAACAGGTCCGGGTCGAACGCGCACGCGGCCGGCAGCAGATGCAGCGTGCGGCCCGCGCACAGCGCGCCGAACAGCGTCGTGTGGCCGAGGTCGGCGGCGACGGTCGAGACCATCGCGAACGACGCGTCCGGTGCGAATGCGAACTCGTCGAGCATGCCCTGCACGTAGTCGGCGAGCGCGCCGTGCGTGACGACGACGCCCTTCGGCGTGCCGGTCGAGCCCGACGTATAGATCAGATAAGCGCCCTGTTCCGGGTGCGGCGCGACACGCACGCCGCCCGCGTGCGCGAGCTGCGCATCCTGGGCGAGCGCATCGACGTCGAGCGGCTGCGCGGCCGTGTCGTGCGGCCATGCGGCGGCAGCAGCGGCAGTAGCGGCATCGGCGACGAGCGCCCAGCGCGCGCCGCAGTCGGCGGCCGCGGCGACGATGCGCGCGGCCGGCTGCGCCGGATCGAGCAGCACGGCCAGCGCGCCGGCCTTCAGCGCGCCGAGCAGCGCCGCGACGAAGCGAGCCGAGCGTTCGATGCAGACGATCACCGGCGCTTCGGCGCGCACGCCGCGCAGCGCGAGCGCATGGGCGATGCGGTTCGACGCGTCGTCGAGTTCGGCGAACGTCAGCGACGCCGATGCATCGGCGAGCGCGACGCGATGCGGATACGCGGCCGCCTGCCGCGCGAACGCGGCGACCACGTCGGCATGCTCGACGCGCAGCGCACGGCCGTCGCGCGGCTGGCGCGACGCGGGCGCCGCATCGCACGGCAGCTCGGCCGTGACGGTCTGCGGGTCGTGCGCGGCGCACGCGACGAGCGCGGCATAGCTGTCGAGCCACGCGCGCGCGGTGTCGGCGTCGATGCAGTCGGTCGCATAGGCGGCGACGAGCGCGATGCCGCTCGCGTCGTCGGTGAAGTCGAGCGCGAAGTCGAAGCGCGCGGCGAGATCCGGCCCCGGCATCGCGACGGCGGTCGCGCCCGGCAATACGCTGTCGTGCCGCGCGTCGAACTGCTGGGCGAACTTCACGCGCAGCCATTCGTCGCCGCGCCGCACCGGCGGCTTCACCGCATCGACGACGCGCTCGAACGGCACGTCCTGGTGCGCGACCGCGTCGAGCGCGGCCGCGCGCGTCGCCTCGACGAGCGCGCGGAACGGCTGCGTCGGCGCGACCCGCACGCGCAGCGCGACGGTGTTCAGGAACAGGCCGAGCAAGCGGCGCGTTTCCTCGCGCTGACGATGCGCGACCGGCACCGCGACGACCACGTCGGTCTCGCCCGTCAGGCGCGCGAGCCATGCGTCGAACGCGGCCAGCAGCACGGTGAACACGGTGGCCTGCGCATCGCGCGCGAGCTGGCGCAGGTCGGCCGCGACCGCGTCAGGCAGGCGCACGGACACGCGCGCGCCGTGCTGCGTGCGCGTCGCGGGCGGCTGGCGGTCGGTCGGCAACGCGAGCGGGCCCGGCACGTCGCGCAGCGCCGCGCGCCAGTACGCGAGCTGGCGCTCGCCTTCGCCGCCGGCCAGCATGTCGCGCTGCCAGTCCGCGTAGTCCGCATACTGGATCGGCAGCGCCGGCAACGACGGCTCGCGGCGCTGCGCGTACGCGCAATACGCGGCCGCCAGCTCGTCGAACGCGCAGCGCGAACTCCAGCCGTCGGTGATCGCGTGATGCGCGGTCAGCAACAGGCGGTGACGCGCGTCGCCGAGCACGACCAGCGTCGCGCGCAGCAGCGGCCCGCGCGACAGATCGAACGGCGCGCCCGCATCGCGTTCGGCCACGCGCGCGGCTTGCGCATCGCGGGCGGCGGGCGGCAGCTCGCGCAGGTCCACCGTCGCGATCCGCACCGGCAGCGCGGCGTGGATGCGCTGCATCACGATGCCGTCGCCGTCGTCGACGAGCGTGGTGCGCCATGCGTCGTGCCGGCCGATCACATGATCGAGCGCGCGTTGCAGCGCCTCACGGTCGAGCGCGCCGTCGATGGTCCAGTGTGCGGCGATGTGATAGGCGGCGCCCGCATCGCGCGTCTGTGCGAGCACCCAGAAGCGCTGCTGCGCGAGCGACGCCGCACGATCGACGTACGGCGCAGCCGATGAATCTGCATCGGCATCGGCGCGCGCGCCGCGCACGGGAATCGCGGCGAGCGGCGCGCCGGTTTCGCGTTCCGCGCGATCGACCTGGGCGGCAAGCTCGGCCAGCAGCGGATCGGCGAACAGCGCGTCGAGCCGCAGGTTCACGCGCCATTGCGTGCGGATCGCGGCCTGCAGCTGCATCGCGGCGAGCGAATCCGCGCCGAGCGCGAAAAAGCGCGCGTCGCGCGACGGCGGCGCATCGAGGCCGAGCAGCGTCTGCCAGCACGCGGCGAGATGCGCCTCGGTGGCCGTGCGCGCCGGCTCGCCGGCGGGCTGGTCCGCGCGCTGCGCGGCGGCGATCCGTTCGCGCAGCGCGGCGCGATCGAGCTTGCCGTTCAGCGTGTACGGCAGCGCGTCGCAGCGCACGAACCGATGCGGCTGCCACGCGGCCGGCAGCTGGGCGCCGACGTGCGCTTTCAATGCGGCATCGTCCGCATCGTCCGCGGCAGCGCGCAACGTGACGCATGCGATCAGCCGCGTCGACCCGTTGACGGCTTCGGCGATCACGGCTGCATCGGCGACTGCCGCGTGCGTGCGCAGACACGCGGCGATCTCCGCCGGCTCCACGCGCACGCCGCGCACCTGCACCTGATCGTCGACGCGGCCGAGATAGTCGAACGCGCCGTCGGCGCGCCGGCGCGCGAGGTCGCCGGTGCGATAGACGCGCGCGCCCGGCGCGCCGTGCGCGTCGGGCACGAAGCGCTCGGCCGTCAGCGCCGCGCGGCCGTGATAGCCGCGCGCGATGCATGCGCCGCCGAGCAGCAGCTCGCCGGCGCGGCCGGGCTCGCCATGAGCGTAGGCATCGGCGTCGCCATCCGCGTCGTCGTCGATGCGCGCGACGCGCGGGCCGATCGCACGGCCTATCGGCAGCGCCGCGTAGGCATCGTCGGCGTCCAGCGCGGGCGTTTCACCGGGCTCGACCGGCCACAGCATCGGCGAGATCACGGCCTCGGTCGGGCCGTAGCCGTTGACGAGGCGCACGGACGGGAACGTGCGGCGCACGGTGTCGAACGCCTGCTGCGGCAGCGCTTCGCCGCCGAACGCGAGCACGCGCAACGCCGGCGGCACGCCGTCGCGCGCGGCGACGCTCGCGAACTCGCGCAGGTACGCGGGCGGAAACGCGGCCACGCTGACCGATTCGCGCACCATCAGCGCATGCGCGGCGTCCGGCGCGAACGGCTGCGCCGGTGCGATCGTCACGCTGGCGCCGACCGCGAGCGGCGCGAGCCAGCATTCGTGCGCCGCATCGAAATTCACCGACGCGAAATGCAGCAGCCGGTCGTCGGCTTCGATCGGCAGCGCGCCGGCCAGCGCGTCGCAATGCGCGGCGAGCGGCCCGTGCTCGACGACGACCGCCTTCGGCGTGCCGGTCGAGCCCGACGTGTAGATCATGTAAGCGGCCGCGCGCGGATGCACGGGCGCATCTTCCTCGTCGAACGCGGATGCGTCGGCGCCTGAGCCTGCCGCCGATGCGACGTCGAACGTGTGTTCGAACGGCGCGCCGAGCGCCGCGCGCCCGGCCGCATCGACGACGCCGTGACGCAGTTGCGCATCGCGCACGATCCAGTCCAGCCGCGCGGCCGGATGGCGCGGATCGAGCGGCACGAACACGCCGCCCGCCTTCAGCACGGCCAGCAGCGCGACGAACAGCTCGCACGAGCGCTCGACGCAGACGCCGACGCGCACCTCCGCGCCGACCCCGGCCGCGCGCAGCCGGCGCGCAAGCAGCGACGCCTGAGCGTCGAGCGCGCGCCGCGACAGGCGCAGCTCGTTCTGGAAAGGCGCGGCGAGCGCGGGTGCGTCGGGCGCGAGGCGCGCCAGGTCGCGGATTCGGTGGTGCAGCGCAGTCGGGAAACTCGTCATGTGCGTGAAGTCCTTCGGTCCGGCCGCTTCGGCCAAGTCTCGGGGCCGCTTTGGGCGGCTTCACTGGTGTGACGAACGGCGCGGCCGATTTTTTACCGTTTTGCGCATGACGGCCGCGCGCAGGCCGCGCATGGCGAGTTCGCACGCGCTGCTAAATGCCTGCGCTGCTAAATATTTGCGGCGCCCGTTCGTCTATCAGGGAGAGACGCCGCGATCGCGCGGCTGCCGCAGCGCTGCCGTTCGCGCCGGCTCTGCCGGTTGCGCGCGTTTCACCAGTTGTTCTCGCCTGCCCTTCATTAACCGACGTTGCCGATGACAGCCGCCCACGAGCCCTCTTCCCCGCCGTCCCTCGACGCCTCCCCCGGCCGCCCCGCCGCGCGCCTGATCCTCGCGCTGCTGCGCGAAAGCCGCGCCTCGCTCGCGCTCGCGCTCGCCGCCTGCGTGCTCAACGGCGTCGCGAGCGTGCTGCTCGTCGCGACGTTGAACCGCGCGCTCGCGCAGCCGGGCGCGGCCGATGCGGCGCTCGCGTGGCGCTTCGCGCTGTGCGCGGTGATCGCGCTCGTCACGCGGATCGTGTCGGGCACGCTGTTCGCCCGGCTGTCGCAGGACACGATGGCGCGGCTGCGCGTGCATCTCGCGCGGCGCGTCGGCGCGGCCGAGCTGCGCGACATCGAGCGGATCGGCGCGGCGCCCGTGCAGTCGGTACTCACCGACGACGCGACCAACGTGTCGATGCTGTTCTTCGCGTTGCCGAACCTGGTGATGCACGGCTCGATCGTGTTCGGCTGCCTCGGCTATCTGGCGTGGCTGTCGTGGCCCGTGTGCGTGCTCGCGCTCGCCGCGATCGTCGCCGGCTCGCTCGGCTATCACACCGGCGATCGCCGCGCGATCGCGTCGCTCGAGGCGGCCGGCCGCGCGCAGGACCGGCTGTTCGGCCATCTCGGCTCGCTGTTCTCCGGCGCGAAGGAGCTGAAGCTGCACGATGCGCGCGCGCGCCAGTTCGTCGACGGCCAGCTCGGCACGGCGATCGGCGAGGTGCGCGACCATCGCCGTCGCGCGTTCAGCGCGTATGCGGTCGGCGTCGGCTGGATCATCTTCCTGTTCTACGTGTTCCTCGGCGCCGCCGCGTTCTGGCCGCAACTCGGCGTGCACGCCGACGCGTCCACGGCCGCCGGCTACGTCGTCGTGTTCCTGTTCATGCTGGTGCCGCTCGACGGGCTGTTGAACAACCTGCCGACCGTCAATGCCGCGCGCGTGTCGCTCGCGCGCATCGAAGCCGTGATGGCCGAATTCGGCGCGCTGCGCACGGTGCCGCCCGCCAGCGACGCGCCCGACGTGCCGCCGGCCGGCGCCGTCACGCTGCGCGGCGTCACGCACGCGTATTTCCACGAACGCGACGAGCGGATGTTCCGGATCGGCCCGATCGACCTGACGATCCGGCCCGGCGAGCTGGTGTTCATCGTCGGCGGCAACGGCAGCGGCAAGACCACGCTCGCGAAGGTGCTGACCGGCCTCTACGAACCCGAGGAAGGCACGATCGAGGTCGACGGCCGGCCGATCGGCTGGCGCGAGCGCGCCGCGTACCGGCAGCGCTTCAGCGCGGTGTTCAACGACTTCCATCTGTTCGACGCGCTGCTCGGCATCGTGGATCCGGACGACCCGGCGCGCGCGCAGGCCGATGCGCGCGCGAACGCGCTGATCGCGAAGCTCGCGCTCGATCACAAGGTGAAGGTCGTCGACGGCGCGTTCTCGAATCGCGCGCTGTCGACCGGGCAGCGCAAGCGGCTCGCGCTCGTCGTCGCGTATCTGGAGGACCGGCCGTTCTACCTGTTCGACGAATGGGCGGCCGACCAGGATCCGTCGTTCAAGGCCGTGTTCTACGAGCAATTGCTGCCCGAGCTGCGCGCGCGCGGCAAGGCCGTGATCGTCATCACGCACGACGACCGCTATTTCGATCTCGCCGACCGGCTGCTGAAGCTCGACAACGGGCAGATCGTCAGCGATACGGCGCCCGCGCGGGCGCGTGACGGGGAGAACGCGCTGAGTGCGTGATCGTCGGGGCACGCCGGCGTGCATCGCCGTGTTGGTCGCGGCGGCGGTCTCGATGATCGGTGGCAGGCGCGCAGCGATTGCGGCGATGGGCTTGCCTGTGCAGCGCGATCGCGGCGGCCGGCTGCTGGTGGCCGGATGCGCGTCGCGCTTGCTGTGTACTGGCGTTGGGCTCGATTCGCTGTTGGGCGCATGCGTTGCGCGGAGACGTTGCGCAGGCTATGCCGTGCATGACGGAAGGCACTCTCCCCGACACGCGAAACGTGCGGCCCGATTACCGCCCCACTCACGTGATCGCGCCGGGACCAGCGTCCAACGAACCCTCGCACACCATGCCCCTCCTCAACCGCGCTACCCCGCTGTCCGACGTGAATTCCCGCCGCACGCGTCAGCGCACGGCCGGCAGTTTCAGCATCGTGTCGGTCATCACGTCGGCGAGCTTGAGCGCCGACATCGGGCCGCCGAAGCCCCATATGTTGCGTTCGACGAGCGCGATCCGGTGCTCGCGCAGCGCGGGCACGAACCGCCACACCGGCGAATCGAGCTTCGCCGCAAGCGGCACGTCCGGCCCGCTCGCGGTGACGAACAGCACGGCGAGATCGCGTTGTTTCAGCAGATCGGCGGACGTCACGTACAGCGTGCCCTCGCGCGTCGGCGTGTTCGGCCACGGCGCAAGCCCCATCGCGCGCGCGAGGCCCGCCGACGTGCTGTTGCCCGTATAGGCCCAGTAACGGTCCGGCAGCCCGAGATCCTGCAGCAGCGCGATGCGCTCGCCACCGCGTCCCGCCGCGGCAACCCGCGCCGCGTTGCGGGCGATGCCCGCGTCGAGCTGCGCTGCGACCGCTTGCGCGCGCGCGCCGCGGCCCGTGACCGCGCCGATCGTGCGGAAGATCTCGCGCATCCAGTCGAGTTGCGTGATCGGTAAACTGCGTGGCACGCCACGCTCCGACACGTTCGGGCTGAACTGGAACAGGATCGTCGGCGCGATCCGGTCGAGCGCGTCGAAGATCGGCGCATGCCGAAAGCCGACGCCGAGGATCAGATCGGGCTGCACGGCGGCGATCGCTTCGAGCCCGGGCTCCTGCCGCGAGCCGACGTCGGTCACGTGGGCGAGCCGGTCGCTGGCGTAGCCGAGCCAGCCCGGATAGAACGCCGTATCGGCCATGCCGACCGGCACGATGTCCAGCGCGATCGCGCTTTCCGCGAACATGAAGTCGAGCGCGACCACGCGCTGCGCGCGCAGCGGCATCGTCGCGCTCGCCTGCGACACGACCGGGTTGCCGGCGAGCGAGCGGCCGGCCTGCAAGGCCGTGGCCGTAGCCATACCCGCGCCACGCCCGGCCGCGCGTGCATCGCGCGGCGCCGCGCACGCGGCGGCGGCGAGCGCAGCCAGCATCCCGAGCGAACGACGGCGGCCGGCGTGCATCAGCGGCTCAGGTCCTGCTCGGCCAGCGCCGCATCGTCCATCGTCAAGAGCAGCGGGCAGCTTGCACACAGTCGGGTCTCTCCAGGAATTTCATAGCGCAGACAGCACACGCGGCGCGCGCGAAACGGCGTCGGCAGCAGCGCCGAGCGCGGCACGGCGTCGCGCACGGGCATGCGCAGCGGATTCGGTTCGCCGCCCACGCACGACGCGCCGAACAGCCAGCACGCATCGCGCACGGGATCGGCGACGCACGGCAGCGTCCGGTACATGCCGAACAGATGATCGAGCAGGTTGCCCGCGTTGCTCCACAGCACGCGCGGCGTGACGCGCCCGATCTCGGCGAGCAGCTCGATCACCGCATGCAGATGCGCGCGCAGCCCGGCGTAACGCGGCGCGGGCGCGTCGCACGGCGCGCCGAGCGCATCGGGCGCGAAGTACAGCGCGCCCGGCATCCCGTCGTCGAGCGCGACGAAGGTGCGGCGCGGCGCCATGTCGAGCGGCCGGCCGAGCGTCAGCGCGGCGACCACGGCCGCGGGCGCCGCGCGCCCGAAGTAGTACTTGCTCCATTGCGAGATCAGCGCACGCGCATGCCGCGCGGGGTCGCCGCCGTAGTGACGGACCATCGCGTCGAGCAGCGCGTCGCGATGATCGGCCAGCGCCTCGACCGGCACGACGACCCGGCCCGGTGCGTGCGTCTCGTGCGGGCGGCCGAGCCACACGACGTCGAGATGCGCGCCGAGCGCTTCGGGCGCGAACGCGGAAAACCGCGTGGCGCCGGTGTCGGCGGTGCAGCCGGGCGCCGCCGTCATCGCGCCGCGCGCCGCGCGCGGCGCCCCTCGACGATCAGCAGCCCGAGCAGATACGGCGCGCCGATCAGGGCGGTCAGCACGCCGGCCGGCACTTCGCGCGGCGCGACGAGCGTGCGCGCCGCGAGATCGGCCGCGCCGAGCAGCACGGCGCCGCAGGCGGCCGCGACGTACAGCCGCGTGCGATGCCGGCGCGCGCCGAGCATCGTCGCGACGTGCGGCGCCATCAGGCCGACGAAGCCGACCGGCCCCACCGCCGCGACGGCCGCGCACGCGGCGAGCGTCGCGATGGTCAGCGCGAGCGGGCGCAGCGCGGCGACCGGCAGGCCGAGCGCGGCCGCCTGATCGTCGCCGAGCGCGAGCATGTCGAGCGGCCGCGCGAGCCACGCGAACACCGGCACCGCGAGCGCACACCACGGCAGCAGCATCGCGACCTCGCCCCAGCTGCGGCCGTAGGTGCCGCCGACCAGCCACACGACGAAGCGCGCGGGCTGCACGCTTTCCTGCGTGATCAGCCACTGCGCGAGCGTGGTCCACAGTGCGCCGATCGCGATGCCGGTCAGCGCGACCGCGAGCGGTGCATAGCGATGCCGATGATTCAGCGCGAGCGTGATCGCGAGCGACAGCGCCCCGCCCGTCAACGCCGCCGCGGCGAGCGTCAGCTGCCCGGCGAGCGGCCACGTCGACAACGCGAACAGCGTGACGAGCCCCGCGCCCTGCGTGACGCCGAGCACTTCGGGGCCGGCGAGCGGATTGCGCACGACGCTCTGCATCGCGACGCCGCTCGCGGCCAGCAGCGCGCCCGCGAACAGCGCGCACAGCAGGCGCGGCATGCGCAGGTCGATCAGCATGCGCGCGACCGGATCGTGGCCCGCGAACGCGGCCCACCAGCGCGCGGGCGTCACCCATTCGGGGCCGGCCGACACGCCGGCGAACACGATCGCCACGACGACTGCGGCGGCGGCCGCGAACAGCGCGCCGCGCAGCGGCCAGCCGAGCCGCTCGAGCCGTTCCAGCCGGCCGACCAGCCGCGTCGCGCCGCTGCCGGCCGCGCGCTCGGGCTGCGCATGCAGCACGCCCGACCACGCGGCGCCGCGCCGGATCATCGCGAGCATCAGCGGCGTGCCGACCAGCGCGATCGCGACGCCAGTCGACAAGGTCGCGTCGAGGCCCGCGGCGAGCACCGCGCTGTCGGTGGCGAGCACCAGCGCGCCGCCGGCCAGCGCCGACAGCGGCACGAGCACGCCGAGCCGTGCCGCGCGCGCGCCGCGCACCTGACGCAGCAGGTTCGGCGCGACGAGCCCGACGTACGACAGCGGGCCGGCGATGCTGACGGCCACGCTCGTGAACGCGACGGCGACGACCGTCGCGGCGAGCCGCGTCGCGTCGACGCGCACGCCGGCCGCGGCCGCCGCGTCGTCGCCGAGCGCGAGCGGGTTCAGCGGCCGGATCACGAACGGCAGTGCGACGAGCGGCGCGACGAGCCAGCGAACGGCCAACGCGAGGCCGCTCGCGCCCGGCTGATACAGGCTGCCGTTCGCCCACAGCGCGGCGCCGGCGATGTTCTGCTCGAAGAATGCGAGCACGAGCGTCGACAGCGCGGCGAACAGCAGCATGCAGACGCTGCCCGCGAGCACCAGCCGCAGCGGCGTCGCGCGCCAGCCGCCGGCCGCGGCGATCGCGCACGCGGCGGCGAGCAGCCCGCACGCGAACAGCAGCGGCACCGACGCGACGCCGGCCAGCGCCGGCACCAGCATCGCGGCGAGCAGGCCGAGCTGTGCGCCGCCCGTCACGCCGAGCAGATCGGGCGACGCGAGCGGATTGCGCGTGAGCGACTGGAACAGCGCGCCGGCGATGCCGAGGCTGCCGCCCGCGACGACGGCCGCCGCGACGCGCGGCAGGTTCAGCTCGAACAGGAACACGTGCGCGAGCAACGCGTCGTCGCTGCCGGGCGCCGCGCTCCACCATGCGCGCAGGTCGGGCGCGACGCGCAGCACCGCGAGCGCGCCGATCAGCGCGAGCAGCGCAAGCGCGAGCGCCGCGGCGCGGCCGCCGGACGCCGCGTCAGGCGCGCACGCACCGCGCCGCTTGCGTATCGCCAGCGTGGTCATGCGGCGAGGTCCGGATCGGCCGCGCGATCGAACGCGTGCGTCGCGCCGGAGACCGAAGGCCCGTACGCCGGCACGCACATCGGCGCGCCGGTTTGCGGATGCGCGAGCTTCAGCATGTCGACGCCGAATGCCGCGCGCAGCCGCTCGGGCTCCAGCATCGCATCCGGCGAGCCGTGCGCGACGACGCGGCCGGCGCGCATCAGCACGATGTCGTCGCTGTACGCGGCCGCCTGGTTCAGGTCGTGCAGCACCCAGACGATCGTCAGCCCGCGCGCGCGGTTCAGCGCGCGCAGCGCGTCGAGGATGTCGAGCTGGTGATGGATGTCGAGATAGGTCGTCGGCTCGTCGAGCAGCACGATCGGCGCCTGTTGCGCGAGCGCCATCGCGATCCACGCACGCTGCCGCTCGCCGCCCGACAACGCGCCGACGTCGCGCCCGGCGTCGCCCGCGAGGCCGCTCGTGTCGAGCGCCTCGTCGATCGCCGCGTGATCGGCGCGCGACAGGCCGCGCAGGAAGCCGCCGTACGCATAGCGTCCGTACGCGACCAGCTCGCGCACCGTCAGCCCCGACGGGATCTGGTTGAACTGCGCGAGCATCGTCAGCTCGCGCGCGAGCGCGCGGCGGCGAAACGACGCGAGCGGCCTGCCGTTCACGTCGACGTGGCCCGCACGCGCGGGCTGCAGGCCCGCGAGCGTGCGCAGCAGCGTGCTCTTGCCGCAGCCGTTCGGGCCGCACAGCGCGGTCACGCGGCCGGCCGCGATCGACAGGTCGAGCCCGTCGATCACGACCTGGTCGCGATAGCCCACCGTCAGTCCGCGCGCGGCGAGCGCGGCGGCACTACGCGTCATCGGTCCTCCGTGCGGCTGCCGGCGCGGCGCGGTAGCTCTGCGCCATCGCGACCACCACCTTGCGCGGCCCCTCGAACGGGTCGCGCGCATGCGCGCTCAGCATGTTGTCGAGCATCAGCACGTCGCCGGTGCGCCACGGGAACACGATGCGCTGGCGCTCGAGCACGCCGCGGATCTGCGCGAGCGCGTCGGCCTCGAGCGGCGCGCCGTCGCCGTAGTAGACGTTGCGCGGCACGTTGTCGAGGCCGACCGCATCGACGAGCGCGTCCTGCATGTCGTCGTCGAGCGCGGACAGGTGAAACAGGTTCGCCTGGTTGAACCACACGCGCTCGCCGGTGCGCGGATGGCGCGCGACGGCCTGGCAACGCTCGCGCGTGCGCAGCAGCAGTTCGCCGTCGTCGCCGGTGCGCCAGGCGCATTCGATCCCGCGCGCCGCGCACATGCGCTCGACCGTGGCCGGATCGTCGGTGCCGAACGACTGCTGCCACGGCAGGTCGAGCCCCTGGCCGAAGTTGCGCACGTACAGCAGCTCGCGCTGCTCGAAACGTGCGACCAGCGCCGGGTCGAGCGCGCGATACACGGCGCGGCTGTCGGCGATCGGCGTCGCACCGCCCTGCTGCGCCGCGAGCGCACAGTGAAACCAGATCCGCAACGGCCACTCGCGCGTGTACGACTGCTCGTTGTGCAGCGGGATCGCGCGGTGCGGCGGGTATTCGGTCGACGTGTACACCGCGCCTTCGACCTGGCTGCGCGGCGTCGACGCATATTCGTAACCGATCAGCGGATCGCCGAACGATGCCGCGAAGCGCTGGAACGCGTCGATCGACGGCACGCGAAAGCCCGTGAACAGCACACCGCCCGCCCGTTCGAGCGTGTCGGTCGCGATCGCATGCGCGAGCGGCGCGAGCGTGTCGATCGACATCCCGTCGGCGCTGCGCGGCGACACGACGGTGGGCAGTCCCGGCTCGATACGCAGATCGTCGAGCGTCGGCAACGAAAGCAGGGTCATGCAACGTCCTCTTCAGGTAGCGCGCCGCCAGCGGCGCGGCGCGTCACGACGCGCGGGAAGCGGGCTCGCCGTCCATCGCGCGGCGCAGGCTCGCCGGGCGCATGTCGGTCCACACGGCGTCGATGTGCGCGAGGCAGTCGGCCTTCGGGCCGCGCACGCCGACCTCGCGCCAGCCGGCCGGCACCGCCCGGAACGTCGGCCAGATCGAATACTGTTCTTCGTCGTTGATGACGACCGTGTAGACGAGGTCGTCGGTGTCCGCGGAAGGCGTCGTGGCTTGCGTCATGATCGAGAAAAACGGGAGACGGTTGAGGGATGCGAAGCGGCGGAATGTCGATTCAACCGCTCCTGTATTGAAGACGTTTGGCCGGCGCGATTTTTTACCGGCGCCGCGCGCGGCCGCCGAGAAACACCGGGCATTCGACGCCGCGATGGCACGCATCGAGACATTCGGCGCAGTGCCGCTCGGCGTCGCGCACCATGAAGTGCACGAGCGTCTGCGACACGTTCAGCGCGCGCGCCGCGGTCTGCAGCGTCTCCTCGCGCAGCCGCACCATCTCGAACGCCGCGCGGCTGCGCGCGGGCAGATCGTCGAGCGCGGCGCACACGCGGCGCAGCGCGTCGCGCGTCATCAGCGCGGCCTCGGGCGTCGGCTCCGGCGACGGCACGTCGAAGCCGTCGTCCTCGTCCGTGTGATGGATGCTCTCGAAACTCTGCCGGCGCAGCGCGTCGATCGACGCATTGCGCACCATCCGCGTCACGTACGCGACCGGCTGGCGCACCGCGTCCTGGTTCGGAAACTCGACGAGCTTGACGAACACGTCGTGCACGACGTCCTCGGCGCGGCTCGCGCAGCCGACGAAGCCGCGCGCGACGTTCACCAGCATCGCGCGATGCGCGACCAGCACGTCGAGCAGCGCGCCGTGCGCGTGCGGCGCGCCGCGGCCCGCGCGCACGGCCGCGCGCGGCGCAAGATCGGGACAACTGCCGAGGAACGCATTCGCCGTTGCCGCCGCCGGCCGTTCGAGCACTTGCGCCATTGCCATCGATCCGCTCCATCAGTTTCGAGATGGGGCAATTTAACGTAAACGCAAATCATTCTCAATCCGATTAACGGAAAGCCCTTCGATTTTGTCGGGATTTGTCTGATCAAAGTGCGGCGGGGGCCGGCCGGTGCTGCGTCGTGCCGCCGGCCGGCGGGCGGATCACGCGGCGGCGTCCGCGCCTTCGGCGGGCGTCCAGCCGCCGCCGAGCGCGCGATACAGCGCGATCGCGTTCGCGAGGCGCAGCTCCTTGAGCCGGATCAGCGCCTGGCCCGACTCGTAGGTGCTGCGCTGCGCGTCGAGCAGCTCGAGGTAGGTCGCGACGCCGGCCGCATAGCGACGCTCGGCGAGTTTCAGCCGGGCGCCGTCGGCCGCGTAGACGTCCTGCTGCGCCGCGAGCTGGCGATCGATCCAGCCGCGTGCGGCGAACGCGTCGGCCACTTCGCGGAACGCCGTCTGCACGGTCTTCTCGTATTCGGCGACGGCGATGTACTTGCGCGCGTCGGCCACGTCGAGATTGGCGCGATTGCGCCCGCCCGCGAAGATCGGCAGCGTGATGCGCGGCGCAAACGACCAGACGCTGGTACCCGCCGCGAACAGGCTCGAGAACGCGTCGCTGACCGAGCCGTAGTCGGTCGTCAGCGCAATGCGCGGGAAGAATGCCGCGCGCGCCGCGCCGATCTGCGCGTTCGCGGCCTGCAGACGCGACTCGGCCTGACGGACGTCGGGCCGCCGTTCGAGCAACGCGCTCGGCGCGCCGGGCGCGACCGGCGCGATGGTAAGCGCGTCGAGCGTCGCGCCGTCGGCCGGCGCCTCGCGCGCGAAATCGCCGGCGAGCAGCTGCAGCGCGCGCAGCGCTTGCGCATGCTCGCGCTGCAGCCCGGCCTGCGACGCACGCGCGGACGCCACCAGCATCTCGGCCGAGCGCAGCTCGATCGCATCGCTCGTGCCGGCCGCGTAGCGGCGCCGCGTGAGCGCGGCGATGCGTTCGCGCGCGTCGAGCGTGCGCTGCGCCAGCGCCAGTTGCTCCTGCAACGATCGTTGCGCGACATACGCGCCGGCGACTTCGGCGATCACGCCGATGCGCACCGTGCGCTGCGCATACGCCGTCGCGAAATAGTCGGCGAGTGCGGCATCCGACAGGCTGCGCACGCGGCCGAACAGGTCCAGCTCGTAGGCGCTGATGCCGACGCCCGCCCGATACAGCCCGCTCACCGCGCTCTGGCGCACCACCGGGTCGTACTGGCGGGTGCGGTCGTAGGCGAGGTTCGCATCGAGCGACGGCAGCTGGTCCGCGCGCTGCACGCCGTACAGCGCGCGCGCTTCGTCGAGCCGGCCGGCCGCGATCCGCAGGTCGCGATTGTTCGCGAGCGCAGCGTCGATCCACGCCTGCAGCGTGGGGTCGGTGAAGTAGGCGCGCCAGTCGTCGAGCAGCGCTGCATCGGCCGATGCCGACGCAGCGGGCTCGCCACCCTGCCCGCCGTCCGGCGCTGCGTAGCTGGCCGGCACGGGCGCGGCCGGCCGTTCGTAGTGCGGCGCGAGCGAGCAGCCCGCGAGTGCGAGCGCCGCGGCCAGCGCGAGCGGGACGCGGCCCGCCATGCGGCGATTGAGCGCGACCATCAATGCGAACCCTCCATCGTCGTCGGCTGCGACGCGCCGCGCCGGCGCGGGCCGACGTCGAACACGCGGCCGACCATCACGAAAAACAGCGGCACGAGAAACACCGCGAGCACCGTGGCCGTGATCACGCCGCCGAGCACGCCGGTGCCGATCGCCATTTGCGCGCCGGACGCCGCGCCCGACGCGAACGCGAGCGGCAGCACGCCGACGCCGAACGCGAGCGACGTCATCACGATCGGCCGCAGCCGCAGGCGGGCGGCCTCGCGCGCGGCGTCGATCAGCGGCATGCGCTGCGCGACCAGATCCTTCGCGACTTCGACGATCAGGATCGCGTTCTTCGCCGACAAGCCGATCGTCGCGATCAGCCCGACCTTGAAGTAGATGTCGTTCGGCATCGCGCGCAACGTGACGCCGAGCACCGCGCCGATCACGCCGAGCGGAACGACCAGCATCACCGCGAACGGAATCGACCAGCTCTCGTACAGCGCCGCGAGCGCGAGGAACACCACCAGCACCGACAGCGCGAACAGCATCGGCGCCTGCGCGCCCGACAGCCGCTCCTCGAACGACTGTCCCGACCACGCGTGGCCGATTCCCGCCGGCAGCGTCGCGGCAAGCCGCTCGAGCGCGGCCATCGCTTCGCCGCTGCTGTGTCCCGGCGCGGCCGAGCCGTTGATCGTGAACGACGGGAAGCCGTTGTAGCGCGTGAGCTGCGGCGGCCCGAGCGTCCAGCGCAGCGTCGTGAACGCCGCGAGCGGCACCATCTCGCCGCGCGCGTTGCGCACGCGCAGCTTCTTCACGTCGTCGGGATCGACGCGATGCTGGCCGTCGGCCTGCACGATCACGCGGCGCACCTGCGTGCCGTGCATGAAGTCGCCGATGTAGTCGGAGCCGAACATCACCGCGAGCGTCGTGTTGATCTCGTCCATCGACACGCCGAGCGCCGACGCCTTCGCGCGATCGACGTCGAGCTTCAGTTGCGGCGCGTCCTGCATGCCGGCGAACATCACGTCGGTCAGCGCAGGGTCGCGGCCGGCCGCCGCGAGCAACTGTTCGCGCGCGGCGCTGAACGCCGCGTAGTCGAGCCCGCCGCGGTTCTGCAGCCGGAAGTCGAAGCCGCTCGTCGAGCCGAGATCGGGCAAGGCCGGCGCGTTCATCGCGAACACCGTCGTGTTCGGCGTGCCCGCGAAGCGCGCGTTGATGCGCGCGACGATCGCCTGCACGTGATCGCGCGCGGCCTTGCGCGCACGCCAGTCCTTCAGCGAGACGAAGATCATCCCGCCGTTCGGCCCTTCGCCGTACAGGTTGAAGCCGCCGAGCGCGAACGTGTACGCGGCCGGCTCCTCGCGGCGCAGGTACGCGTCGACCTCGCGCACGCTGCGCATCGTCTCGGCGAGCGGCGTGCCCTGCGGCCGGATCACCATCACCATGAAGTTGCCCTGATCCTCGTCGGGCAGGAACGCGCTCGGCAGTTGCGTGAGCATCAGCACCGCGGCCGCGGTCAGCGCGCCGTACACGACGAGCCAGCGCAGCGGCCTGGCGAGCATCGTGCCGACGCGCGTCGCATAGCGCTGCGTCGCGCGCGCGACGAAGCGGTTGAACGCGCCGAAGAAGCCGCGCTTGTCGTGATGGCCGCCGTCCACCGGCTTGAGCAGCGTCGCGCACAGCGCGGGCGTCAGCGACAGCGCGAGAAACGCCGAGAAGGCGATCGACACCGCGAGCGCGAGCGCGAACTGCCTGTAGATGTTGCCCACCGCGCCGCCGAAGAACGCCATCGGCACGAACACCGAGGTCAGCACCACCGTGATGCCGACGATCGCGCCGCTGATCTGCTGCATCGCCTTGACGGTCGCTTCGTACGGCTCGAGCCGCTCCTCGACCATCAGCCGCTCGACGTTCTCGACGACGACGATCGCATCGTCGACGAGGATGCCGATCGCGAGCACCATGCCGAACATCGTCAGCACGTTGATCGAGAAGCCGAGCGCCTGCATCACGCCGAACGTGCCCGCGAGCGCGACCGGCACGACGAGCGTCGGGATCAGCGTCGCGCGCAGGTTCTGCATGAACAGGAACATCACGAGGAACACCAGCACGCCGGCCTCGATCAGCGTCGTGACGACCTTGTTCATCGACACGCGCACGAACGACGACGTCTCGTACGGGATCTGGTACTTCACGCCCGGCGGGAAGTACGCGGACAGCTCGTCCATCGCCGCGCGCACGCGCCGCTCGGTCGCGACCGCGTTCGAGCCGGGCGCGAGCTTGATCCCCATGCCGGTCGCGACCTTGCCGTTCACGTACGACGGATAGTTGTAGTCGTTGCCGCCGAACTCGACGCGCGCGACGTCGCGCAGATAGAGCGCGGAGCCGTCCGGCTGCGTGCGCAGCGCGATCGCGCCGAAATCGGCCGGCGTCTTCAGCGGCGCGTCGGCGAACACCGTCGCGGCGATCGGCGCGCTGTCCGGCACCGCGCTGCGGCCGATGTCGCCGATCGTCACGCGCGCGTTGTGCGCACGCACGGCCGACGCGATGTCCGACGCGGTGACGCCATGTCCGGCCAGCTTGTCCGGGTCCGGCCAGATCCGCATCGCGTATTCGGCGCCCCAGAACTGCACGCGGCCGACGCCGTCGACGCGGCGCAGCGCCTGCACGACGTTCGCCGACGCGTATTCGCCGAGCTGCACGTCGGTCATGCGGCCGTCGTCCGACGTCAGCGACACGACCAGCTGGATGTTGTCCGCTGCCTTCTCGACCTGGATGCCGGCGCGCCGCACCGGTTCGGGCAGCCGCGCGTCGACCGTCTTCAGCCGGTTCTGCACTTCGACGGCCGCGAGATCGGCGTTCACGCCCTGCTTGAAGGTCAGATAGAGCGATGCGCTCCCGGCGCTGCTGCTCGCCGACGTGTACAACAGCCCCGGCGCGCCGTTCATCTCGCGCTCGATCAGCGCGGTCACCGATTCCTCGACGACCTGCGCGGACGCGCCCGGGTAAGACGCATAGATGCTGACGACGGGCGGCGCGATGTCGGGATACTGCGCGACCGGCAGCGCACGAATCGCGAAGCCGCCGCCGAGCAGGATGAACAGCGCGATCACCCATGCGAACACGGGGCGATCGATGAAGAAACGTGCCATGGTGTATGAACCGGTCAGGTTTGGCGGGCGGGCCCGGCCGCTGCGGCCTTCGCCGGCGGTGCCTGCTCGACGGGCTTCACGACGGTGTCGGGCGCGAACTGCGCGGCGTCGTCGACGATCACGCGCTCGCCGCCCGCGAGGCCGCGCGTGATGCGCCAGTCGCGGCCGCTCATCCGGTCGGCGACGACTTCGACGTCGCGCACCTTGCCGTTCGGCCCGACCACGCGCACCGACGTGCGCTCGGCCGTGCGCAGCAACGCATCGCGCGGCACCAGGATCGCGCGCTGATCGACGGCCGCGTCGAGCGAGATCCGCACGTACGCGCCCGGCAGCAGCTCGCGCTCCGGGTTCGGAAACAGCGCGCGCATCGCGACCGTGTCGGTGGTCGGATCGACCGCGAGATCGCTGAACAGCAGCCTGCCCTTGAGCGGATACGCGCTGCCGTCGGCGCGCACCAGCGTGACCGTGACGTCGTGCTGCGCGATGCCGGTCGCCCGCCCGCTCTTCACCGCGCGGCGCAGCGCCTCGACGTCGGCCGCCGGCTGCGAGAAATTCACGTAGATCGGGTCGAGCTGCTCGACGGTCGTGAGCGGCGTCGCCTGATCCTGGCCGACGAGCGCGCCTTCGGTCACGAGCGCGCGCCGCGCGCGGCCGGCGATCGGCGCAGTGACCGTCGCGTAGTCGAGCTGAAGCTGTGCGCGGGCGAGCTCGGCCTTCGCGGACACGACCTCGGCCCTCGCCTGCGTATCGGCGGCGACGGCCTCGGTGAGGTCGCGCTCGCTGACCGCGCGGTCGCGCACCAGGTCGTCGTAGCGGCGGCGTTTGTCGGTGGCGGCGAGCGCGGCGGCCTGCGCCTTCGCGAGCGCGCCCTGCGCGGCATCGCGCGCCGCCATCAGCGGCGCGGAATCGATGCGGAACAGCACCGCGCCCTGCTTCACTTCCTGCCCTTCGTCGTACGTGCGCGCGGTCACGATCCCCGCGACCCGCGCGCGCACTTCCGCCTGCCGATACGCGTCGAGCCGCCCGGGCAATTCGACCGTCATCGGCACCGCGGTCGGGCGCACCGTCACGACGGTCGCGCTTCGCACGGCCGGCGGCGCGGTATCCGGCCCGCCCTTGCCACATCCGCCCGCGACCAGCATGGCCGCAAGCGCGAGCATCGCGAGCGCGCCGCGCCGCGTGCCGAAACCCGTGTTGTTCATCTGTGACCTCGGATCGTTCGCCGCCGATAGAAAATGCGGCAGCTCAGGGTGGCCGATTATAATCAGTCACGACTGATTAAATATGCACGTTGTCGAACGATTGGCCTACTGTCTCAATAAAACGACAGCGAACTGTAAGGAAATTCACGCCATGGCCCGCAAGACCCGGGAAGAATCGCTCGCCATCAAGCACCGGATTCTCGACGCCGCCGAGCTCGTGCTGCTCGAACAGGGCGTCGCGCAGACCGCGATGGCCGACCTCGCCGAAGCGGCCGGGATGTCGCGCGGCGCCGTATACGGGCATTACCGCAACAAGATGGAAGTCTGTCTGGCGCTGTGCGACCGCGCGTTCGCGCGCACGTCGGAAGGCTTCGAGGCCGCGGACGGCCTGCCCGCGTTCGCGACGCTGCGGCGCGCCGCGTCGCACTATCTGCGGCAATGCGGCGAGCCGGGCTCGATGCAGCGCGTGCTGGTGATTCTCTATACGAAGTGCGAACAGAGCGAAGAAAACGGCGCACTGCTGCGCCGGCGCACGCTGCTCGAGCTGCAGATCCTGCGGATCACGAAAGCGCTGCTGCGCCGCGCGATCGCCGGCGGCGAGCTGGCCGCCGATCTCGACGTGCATCTGGCGGCCGTCTATCTGGTGTCGTTGCTCGAAGGCGTGTTCGCGTCGATGATCTGGACCGACCGCCTGCGCGGCACCCGCTGGAACGACGCCGAAGCCATGCTCGACGCCGGTTTCGACGCCGTCGAGTCATCCGGGGCGCTGCGCGTGCGCACGCAAAAATTGCCTGCCGCGCGGAAAGCCGCGCAATAAATGCTGAATTAACCCCAATTTCCGCACTGCGAAACGAATGGGCCGACCCTCTTTAAAATTTTCAACGTTTCGCGGAACATCGGTAGACTGACGCGGTCATCATTGCTTAGCGTCTTCGTGATAATCGGGTTCGACCCGGCAGTTCACGCCGCCGTTCGAAGCGGGCGCGCCCGCAAGTTGGGTCGAACGGCAACGACACGGGCCCCACGCGGGGCCTGTTTTGTTGCACGCCCGTCGCCCGCCCCGCGCCTGCGCGGCGCCTTTCGCGCGACGGCTCCTGCCCACACCTCTTTGAACCGCTTTCCTGGATGTGGACACCTTTGGTCAAGCCTGCTGCAACCCCTGATGCCTTCGCGCCCGGCCGTGCGCAGCGCCTCGTGCGCGCGCTGGTGCCGGCCGCCGTGCTCGGCGCCCTCGCCGCGTTCGGTCTCGCCGCCGCATTGCCGGCGGTTTCGCAACTGCCCGGCGCCGTCGATTCGGGCACGGCCGTGCTGCCGCAGCGCGTGCTGTCCGACACGCCGTTTCCCACCGCCCAGCATTTCGTGACGAGCGAGCTGGCACACACGATCGGCGAGCGCCACGCGTTCGCCGATCGCAGCGCGCAGCCCGGCCTGTTCGCGTCGCTCAGCGCGCACCGCAACGACATGCTCGGCTATCCGAACCTGTTCCAGTACGCCGAGCCCGACCGGAGCCACGGGATGCGCGCGGGCGACATCGAGCTCACGCTGTCCGACACGCTCGATCGGCTCGACGTGCCGCCCGAGGTGCGCATCCAGCTCGGCGATCTCGTCACCGGCAAGGTGGCGATGCGTGCGAGTGCGCAGCGCGGCGACTACTACCGGATCGCGTACGACACCAACAACGGCACGCCGCACCTCACCGCAGTCGAGCTGCGCGTCGCGGGCCGCAAGTTCGGCGCGATCTGGTTCCACGCGCCGGGCGCCGAGCATGGCGCGTACTACACGCTCGACGGCGCGCCGCTCGAAGCCGCCGCGTTCACGATGCCGGTCAAGTGGACGCGCATCAGTTCGTTCTTCGGCGAACGCGTGCATCCGCTGTCGCAGGCGATGGCGTTCCACACCGGCGTCGATCTCGCGGCGCCGACCGGCACGCCGGTCGATGCGGCGGCCGATGGCGTCGTGTCGTTCGTGGGCACCGATCCGGGCGGCTACGGCCATTACGTGATCGTCGATCACGCCGACGGCTATTCGACCTACTACGCGCATTTGTCCGCGTACGCGCGCGGGCTGAAGGTCGGCGAGACGGTGAAGCAGGGTCAGCGCATCGGCTCGGTCGGGATGACGGGCGCGGCGACCGGCCCGCACCTGCACTTCGAAGTGCGCATCGCGAACGACCCGGTCGATCCGCTCGTCACGCTCGCCAGCGCGCAAACCGAACTGTCCGACATGCAACGCACCGCGTTCCGTCAGGAAGCCGCGCAGTGGCGGTTCCGCCTTGCGTCGATCGGCACGACGCCGTTTGCGTTCGCGCAAGGCGACGGCCCGCTGTGGGGCGACTTCGCGGTCGGGCCGTCGACGCTGCGTTCGGTGTTCGATACGCATTACGGCGCGTCGTAACGTTCGGTCGGGTGTGTGGCCGGGGCGGTGACGTGCGTGGGTAACCGCAGGATCGCGATATCGGTCGACGCCGCGCCACTCCCGGCGTTTGGTTGATCCGCTGCGGCGGAACGTAGCCGGTGCCCGCGCTGCGCAGCACCGACGCGCGCCGCCGCGTGGCGTCATCGAACCTCATACCGCAAGCAAGCGCGCATCACGCACCGCACGCGGCACACCCGTCATCGCGCGGGTTCGGTCCGGTCGGGCGTCGTGCGTGCGATCTGCTGCGCACGCTCGCGGCGCGACAGCAGCCAGCGCGCTGCGCCGTCGAGCGACGTGCACAGCACGAGGTACAGCACCGCGACGAACAGGAAGATCGGCGCCGGATACACCATCAACCGGTTGTTCACCTGCGTCGCGACGAACGACAGTTCCGGCACGCCGACGATGTACGCGAGCGACGTGTCCTTCACGAGCGCAACCCACTGGTTCACGAACGACGGCGTCATGATCCGGATCGCCTGTGGCAGCAGCACGTGGCGCACCGTCTGCCAGCGCGTGAGCCCGAGCGACAAGCCCGCCTGACGCTGCCCCTCGCCCGCCGCGACGATGCCCGCGTGCACCGCGTGCGCGAGATAGGCGCCGCCGATCAGCGCGAGCGCGCAGACGACGGTCGCGAGCCCCGGCACGTCCATGTGCAGCAGCATCGGCATCAGGAAGTACGTCCAGAAGATCAGCATCAGCACCGGAATCGCGCGGAAAAAACCGATGAACGCGAGCAGAAGGACGCGCAGCGGCCCGCGCGCGAGCGCCATCCCCACACCGAGCGCGACGCCGAGCAGCGCGGACGCGACGGCCGATGCCATCGCCAGCACGAGCGACAACGCGGCGCCGCCGAGCGGGCCGTCCGGGAAGGCGCCGACGAGCAGATACGGCAGGTTGTCGAGCAACAGCGAAAGGTCCATCGTCACCGCCCTGCGCCGAGCCGGTCGCGCCATTGCGTGGCCGCGTACGCGGCGGCCTCGATCGCGGCCACCGCGGCGACATACAGCACGGTCGCGATGCCGAATGCGGCGAAGGTTTTGAACGTCTCCGTCTCGACCTGCCGCGACGCATAGGACAGCTCAGCGACCCCGATCGCCATCGCGAGCGACGAATTCTTGACGAGATTCATGTACTGGCCGAACAGCGGCGGCAGCGCAATACGCACGGCTTGCGGCAGCACCACGTAGCGCAGCGACTGCATCGGCGTGAGGCCGAGCGCCGCAGCGGCATCGTGCTGCGCACGCCGCACGCCGCGCAGGCCGGCTTCGCATTCCTCGGCGACGAACGCGGCCGTGTAGGCGCTCAGCCCGACCCAGCCCGCGACGAATTCGAACGACGGCCACGCGAGCGTGAGCGGGCCGATGTCGAGCCGGTGGCGCGCATTCAGCCACGCGATCCACGTATCGGGCAGCAGCGACGCGACGCCGAAATACCAGAACAGCAGCTGCACGAGCAGCGGCGTATTGCGCAACGCCACGACATAGCCGGCCGCGAGCATGCGCGGCGCCGCCCCGCGCGCGTGACGCATCACGGCGAGCAGCAAGCCGCCGACGCTCGCCGCGAGCGCCGACGCAGCCGCCAGGCCGAGCGTGACCAGAAAGCCCTGCCACAGCCAGGACAGATATTTGGGAGCCAACCCGAACATGAGATGGTGCGATCGCGGCGGGCGCGATCGGGTAAGTGACACGGGAAACGCCGCGATCCGTCGCACCGCGACGGGCGCCGGGCGCCGGGCAACGTGCGGCGGGCGATCTCGACGCGCGGCGCGAACGACTCAGGTGCGATCGCCGATGCGGAAGATGCGCGTGAGCGGCGTCCTGGTCGTCGGGCCAAACCACGCGTCGTAGATCTGCGCGGCGCGACCGTTCGCCTCGAGCCCCTTCAGCGTGTCGTTCACGAAACCGAGCAGGCGCGCTTCGCCCTTCGGCACACCGACGCCCATGTAGTCGTTCGAGATCGTGAACGCGGGGATCTCGTAGTTCTGCTTGTCGGGCACGTTCGCGAGCAGGCCGATCAGCTTCGGGCCGTCCTGCGTGATCGCCTGCACGTTGCCCGCGCGCAGCGCCGCGAATGCGAACGGCGTGTCGTCGTACGCGACGATCGTCGCGCCGGGGAACTTGTCGCGCAGCGTGATTTCGTTGGTCGTGCCCTTGTCCGCGCCGACGCGCAAGCCGTTCAGCTGGTCGGCCGATTTCAGCACGCCCTTCTTCGCGAGAAACTGCTGGCCCGACGAGAAGTACGGAATGCTGAAGTCGACCTGCTTCGCGCGCTCGTCGGTGATCGTGAAGTTCGCGAGCACCAGGTCGACCTTGCCCGAGGTCAGGAACGGAATGCGGTTGGCCGGATTGGTCGGCTGCAGTTGCAGCTTCACGCCGAGCTTGTCGGCGAGCGCCTTCGCGTAGTCGACGTCGAGGCCGACGATGTGGTGGCTTTTCGCATCGACGAAGCCGAACGGCGGGTTGCTGTCGAACGTCGCGACGCGCAGCACGCCGGCTTTTTTGATGTCGTCGAGGCGGTCTGCATGCGCGAGCGTGCCCGCCGTAACGAGCGCAGCTCCGACGAGCCAGGTAGCGAGAGTGTGGAATTTCATGAGCGCAGCCTGCATTGTTATGAGGGCCGCCGCGGATCGCGCGGCGGCCCGGTTCGAGGAACATCGCAACGCGGTGTATCGTCGCGAAGCCGCTAACGTATCAGCGCATGCGGCGGATTCGAACCAACAAATGATGCTTTGCTCTGCGGGTTTCGTGATGACGCGCGAGCGCGGTCATTCGTCGCCGGCATCCCCGCCATCCCCGCTGCCGTCGGCCGACGCCGCGCACAGGAACTCGCCGTCGCCGCCGTCCTGCAGATAATCGAGCGAGCGGTCCATGGAGAGGAACGACAGCGTACCCGCTGCCCCGAGCGCGAACAGCGTGCGGCGGTCAGGCGCGAAGATCACCTGCCCGGCGCCGCCCGCCACCGGAAACTCGCCCACCGTGCGACGCGTCGCCGTCTTGATCACGCGCAGCGGCTTGCCGTCGAAGCCGGCGACGGCGATCAGCGAGCCGTCGCCGCTGCCGTCGAAGCTGTGCATCGACGTGTCGCACACCGGATAAGCGCTGCGTACGGCAAGCGTCGACGCGTCCCGCCATTGCACCGACGACGCGTTGTAGAACCACACGCCGGCACCGTTCGCGCCCGGCTTCGCTTCGATGAAATCCGCATCGACCGGATAGGTTTGCACCGGCGCATTCGTCGCCGTGTCGAACGCGACGATGGCACTCTTCTCGAACGCATACGCATACAGCCGCTTGCCGTCGGGCGACAGCCACATCGACAGCGCGCGGCCGAACTCGACGCCCGACGCATCGTGATCGCCGAGCCGCAGCGTCGCCACGACCTGCGGCCAGTGCGCGAGGCTGACGACGGAAATCGTGTCGTCGACGCTGTTCAGCACGTACAGCCTGTCGTTCGATGCGGACGCCACGATCGCGCGCGGGAACCGGCCGAGCGTCACGCCGTCGACGATCGCGCCGCTGTTCAGGTCGATGCGCACGAGCCCGTTCTCGCGCATCGACGCGACGTACGCATAGCGTTCGTCGGGGCTCACATAGAGGCCGCTCGCGCCGCGGCCGCGGCACATGTTGCCGGGGCAGCCGTCGAGCCCGGTCGCGAACGGTTCACCCGCGATCGTCCGCACGACCGCCTGGCGCTGCGCATCGACCACGACGAGCGTGTTGCGGTCGATGTCGGTCACGTACAGCCGCTTGCCCGACGCGCCCAGCACCATCGCATACGGCCACTTGCCGACCGGCACGACGGTGCCTGCGGCGCGCTCGGCCGACACGGGCGCGGGCCGATGCTGCTCGTCGTCGCGGATCTGCGCGGCGATCGCGGCCGCCTGCTGTTGCGCCTGCCGCTTCGCGGCGTCGTGCGCGAGCGCGCGATCGGTCGCGACGCGCCAGCTCTGCAACTCGTCGCTGCCCGCGCGCTGCGCCGCCGACACCATCGCGGCGCTGCCGAGCACCGCGATCACGAGCGGCACGGCGACGCGCGACGCACGCGTGCCGCCATACATCAGCCAGCCGGCGACGAAGCCGACGATCACGCCGCCGAGATGCGCGGCCTGGTCGATGCCGGAAATCACGAAGCCCGACCCGAGGTTGAGCACGATGACCTGCGCGACCGCGGCGAGATTGATCGGCACCTGCGCGTCGGCTCCGGCCTCGCGCCGGCGTCGCAGCACCAGCGCCGCGGCGGCGCCCGCCAGCCCCATCAGCGCGCCCGACGCGCCGACGCTCACCACCGGCTGGATGCCGCTCGTCTGCAGCACGACGCCGAAGGCGAAACTGCTGCCGCCGACTTCGTGATAGCCGTGCCACAGCGCGCTGAGCAGCGAGCCGCCGAGCGCGGACAACAGATACGCGACGCCGAACCGCAGCGTCCCGCCCACGCGTTCGAGCACCGTGCCGAGCACGATCAGCATGTACATGTTGAGTGCGACGTGCATCCAGCTGCCGTGCAGGAATGCGCTGGTCAGCAGCCGCCACGGCTGCCCGGTGAGCGTGTACGGCGCGAAGTTCGCGCCCCAGTCGAGCAGCAGCGGGTTCGACAGGTCGCCGTACGATGCGGCGCGCCACATCAGCACGAATATCGCGATATTGACGACGGCCAGCACGATCGTCAGCCACGGCCTGGATGTTGGTTGTTCTCTCATGGGATCTTGGTATGGGTTGTCGCGCGTGAGCCGCGCGCGCGCCATTATATTTGGTGTCCCTGACACTGCTGGCCGCGTGACGGAGCGGGAACAAAAAGACGCCCGCTGCAGGCAGCGGGCGCGAATCCCAGTCAAGGAGGTGTCACACGAACTACGCGCCCAGCATAAGCGCTGGCGCCGACCGCGGACAACGAAGCGATTTCGATAACGATATCGCGCGATGCGCGATGCGCTTACGCGCGGCGACCAGCGACGCGAACCGGCCATGAACAAAAAACGGCGCGCCACGTACATCGCGGCGCGCCGTTCCGTGGCGTCATGCCGGCCGCACCGGCGGCCGCGCCGTTGCACCGATCACGGCTCGTGACGCAGATAGCCCTCCTTGCTCGGGTCGCGCATGCGCCACGACACGATCAGCGAGATCGCGCACAGCGCGGTCACGTACCAGTAGAAGGTCTCCTCGCTGCCGATCGACTTGAACCACAGCGCGACGTATTCGGCCGAGCCGCCGAAGATCGCGTTCGCGACCGCATACGACAGGCCGACGCCCATCGCGCGCACTTCCGGCGGGAACATCTCGGCCTTGATCAGGCCGCTGATCGACGTGTAGAAGCTGACGATCGCGAGCGCGACCGTGATCAGCACGAACGCGGCCGTCGGGCTCGACACCGTCTTGAGCGCGTGCATCAGCGGCACCGTGCCGAGCACCGACAGCGTGCCGAACAGGATCATCGACGTGCGCCGGCCGATCCGGTCGGACAGCGCGCCGAACACCGGCTGCATCAGCATGTAGACGAGCAGCGCGACGGTCATCACGTTGCTGGCCGTCTTCGCGTGCATGCCGGCCGTGTTCACCAGATACTTCTGCATGTACGTGGTGAACGTGTAGAAGATCAGCGAGCCGCCGGCCGTGAAGCCGACCACCGTGAAGAACGCGCCCTTGTGCTGCCACACGCCGCGAATCGTGCCCGCGTCCTTCTTGTCGCGCGACGCGCTGGTCGACGTCTCGTCGAGCGACTTGCGCAGATACAGCGAGATCAGCGCCGCCGCCGCGCCGCACACGAACGGAATGCGCCAGCCCCACGCCTTCAGCTCGTCGCCCGACAGCGCCTGCTGCAGGATCACGAGCACCAGCAGCGCGCACAGCTGGCCGCCGATCAGCGTCACGTACTGGAACGACGCGAAGAAACCGCGCCGCCCTTGCAGCGCGACCTCGCTCATGTAGGTCGCGCTCGTGCCGTACTCGCCACCGACCGACAGCCCCTGAAACAGCCGCGCGACCAGCAGCAGCGCGGGCGCGAGCGCGCCGATCTGCGCGTAGGTCGGCAGCACCGCGATCACCAGCGAGCCGCCGCACATCATCAGCACCGAGATCATCATCGCCGCGCGGCGGCCGTGACGGTCGGCGATGCGGCCGAACAGCCAGCCGCCGATCGGACGCATCAGGAAGCCGGCCGCGAACACGCCTGCCGTGTTCAGCAACTGGGTGGTCGTGTTGCCGCTGGGGAAGAACGCCGGCGCGAAATACAGCGCGCAGAACGAGTAGATGTAGAAGTCGAACCACTCGACGAGGTTGCCCGACGAGGCGCCGACGATGGCGAACACGCGCCGCCGGGTGTCTTGCGCGGACAGCGCAGCTTGGTCGCTCTGGACGTCCATGGGTTGGTCTGTTTCCTTTTAGTGCTTTGCTGGGGCGAGACGGCCGCAACCGCCGCGTGGGGGGTCGCACGTGGCACCGGTTCCGGCGCACGGCGCTACGGGAGTTTAGCCAAATGTAAAGTAGCAGTCTCTCCGGGTTCATCCCGATGTAGAAAAATCTTCTCCTGCCGAGCGTTCGTCATATGAAAACGCCAGCCGCAAGGCTGGCGTCGGATGCAAACCATTCGCTCGACCGGTCAGATACGCGTCAAACACGCACCTCAGGCGGCACGTATCGGCATTCGTAGCGCTTGCGCACGGTGCCTGCCTCGTCGACGCTTTCCAGGTACACGTCGAACTGCCAGAGGCGCGCCATGTGCTTGAGCACCTCGTCGCTGTCGTTCGACAGATGCCGGTTGTCGGTCATGAAGTGGCGCAGCGTGAGGCTGCGGTCGCCGCGCGTGTTGACGGCCCACACCTGGATGTTCGGTTCGCGGTGATGGATGTCGTACTGCCGCGACAGCGCCTGGCGCACGTACTGGTAGCCGGATTCGTCGTGGATCGCCGACACTTCGAGCGAATCGCGCATGTCGTCGTCGAGCACCGAGAACAGCCGCATCTCGCGGATCAGGTTCGGCGACAGATACTGCGCGATGAAGCTCTCGTCCTTGAAATTGCGCATCGCGTAGTGCATCGCCGGCAACCACGGCGTGCCCGCGATTTCCGGAAACCACTTGTAGTCCTCTTCCGTCGGCGCTTCGCAGATGCGGCGGATGTCGCTCATCATCGAGAAGCCGAGCGCATACGGGTTGATCCCGCTGTAGTACGGCTTCGTGACCGGCGGCTGATAGACGACGTTGCTGTGCGAATGCAGGAACTCCATCATGAAGCCGTCTTCAAGCTTGCCCTGGTTGTACAGCGTGTTCAGCAGCGTGTAATGCCAGAACGTGGCCCAGCCTTCGTTCATCACCTGCGTCTGCCGCTGCGGGTAGAAGTACTGGCCGATCTTGCGCACGATGCGGATCACCTCACGCTCCCACGGCTCGAGCAGCGGCGCGTTCTTTTCCGCGAAATACAGCAGGTTCTCCTGCGGCTCCGGCGGATAGCGGCCTTCCTGCTCCTCGGCCAGTTCGGGCTTCTTGCCCGGCAGCGTGCGCCACAGCTCGTTGACCTGCGACTGCAGATACGCCTCGCGCTCGCGCCGCAGCGCCGCTTCCTTCGACAGCGACGGCTTCTGCGGCCGCTTGTAGCGGTCGACGCCGTAGTTCATCAGCGCGTGACACGAATCGAGCAGCTCCTCGACGCGATCGAGGCCATAGCGCTCCTCGCATTCGGCGACGTAGTTCTTCGCGTACACGAGATAGTCGATGATCGCGTGCGCGTCGGTCCACAGCCGGAACAGGTAGTTGCCCTTGAAGAACGAGTTGTGGCCGTAGGCCGCATGCGCGATCACCAGCGCCTGCATCGTCATCGTGTTCTCTTCCATCAGATACGCGATGCAAGGGTTCGAGTTGATGACGATCTCGTAGGCGAGGCCCATCTGGCCGCGCCGATAGCTCTTCTCGGTGGCGAGGAAATGCTTGCCGAACGACCAGTGTCGGTAGTTGACGGGCATCCCGACCGACGCATACGCGTCCATCATCTGCTCGGCGCTGATCAGTTCGAGCTGGATCGGATAGATGTCGAGCTCGTACTGCTCGGCGACCTGCGCGATGTGCGTGTCGTATTCCTCGAGCAGCTCGAACGTCCAGTCGGACGGGCACGGCAGCGGCTTGCGTTCGGCAACGTTCATACGCGCTTCCTTCTGCCCGGCAGCGGGCAAGTCGGCGGCCGGCGCAGCGGGCCCGGCCTGGCCGCTTTGCTGCGATGCGGCGGGGCCGGCCGTGTCGTCGCCGGAAGGGCGCGGCGCATAGCCGCGCGATTCGTTGTGCAGATGGCGCGTTGTCATGACATTTCCACCTGCTTTTCGAACAACTCGCGAAATACCGGGTAGATGTCGGCAGCCGATTCGACTTTCTTCATCGCGAGATGCGGTTGCGACAGCGCCAGTTGCGCATACTCCAGCCACAGATTCTGCTCTTCCGGAGCGACCTGGATGTAGGCGAAATAACGCGTCTTGGTGAGGATATCCTCTTCGAGGATTTTGCGACACTTCGGCGAATCGTCGGTCCAGTTGTCGCCGTCCGACGCCTGCGCGCCGTAGATGTTCCACTCGGTCGGCGAGTAGCGCTCGTCCATCACCTTGCGCATCAGCTCGAGCGCGCTCGACACCACGGTGCCGCCGCTTTCCGTCGAATGGAAGAAGGTGTCCTCGTCGACTTCCTCGGCGCGCGTGTGGTGACGAATGAACACGACCTCGATGCGTTCGTAGTTGCGCTTCAGGAACAGGTACAACAGGATGAAGAAGCGCTTCGCGAGATCCTTGCGCTGTTCGTCCATCGAGCCCGACACGTCCATCAGGCAGAACATCACGGCCTGGCTCGACGGCTGCGGCTGCTTGACGCGATTCACGTAGCGCAGATCGAACGGATCGATGAACGGAATCCGCCAGATGCGCCCTTTCAGATGGTGGATCTCGGCTTCGAGCGTCGCGATTTCCGCACGGCGATCTTCCGGATCGTTCTTCAGCGCCTCGAGCTGTGCTTCGAGCTCGCGCAACTCGTTCACGAGCGGCGAACCGAGCGCGATGCGCCGGCCGAGCGCGCTTCTGAGCGAGCGCACGACGTCGATGTTGTTCGGCGTGCCTTCCGCCGCCCAGCCCGCGCGCACGTTCTTCCAGCTCGGCACCGTGAGCAGGTGCGTCTTCACGAGGCGCGGCAGTTCGAGATCGTCGAAGAAGTACTGCATGAATTCGTCGCGCGACAACTCGAACACGAAGTCGTCCTGCCCTTCGCCGTCGTTGCTCGCCTGACTGCCGCCGCCGCCCGAGCCGCCCTGCGGGCGCGGAATCTTGTCGCCGCGCACGTAGTCCTCGTTGCCGGGGTGCACGTATTCACGACGGCCGCCCGGCCCGTGCCGGAAGGTTGGCTCCGCGATGTCCTTGCGCGGAATCGTGATGCTTTGCGTGCTCTGGATATCCTTGATGCTACGATCGCGCACCGCGTCCGACACGGCACGACGAATGTAGTTCTTGACGCGACGCAGAAAGCGTTCGCGGTTGGCGATGCTCTTGTTCTTGCCGGCCAGCCTGCGGTCGATGATTTGATGAAGCACTCCCGGTCTCCCGCTCGAAAGTCGATATGCCGGGACGCTCGCCGCACATGCCGTCTGCCGTCATGCGGGCGGCGCCTCTAAAGGTGCCCGCGCGGACCCTCCGCACGGGCACGGTACCGCGCGCGTCATGACGACTTGCGCACGCGCAGGTACCAGTCGCAAAGCAGCCTCACCTGCTTCGGCGTATAGCCCTTCGCGACCATCCGGTTCACAAAGTCCTCATGCTTGCGTTGCTCCTCCGCCGAGCCCTTCGCGTTGAACGAAATGACCGGCAACAGTTCCTCGGTATTCGAGAACATCTTCTTCTCGATCACGACCCGCAACTTCTCGTAGCTCGTCCACACCGGATTCTTGCCGGCGTTCGCGGCCCGCGCGCGCAACACGAAGTTCACGATCTCGTTGCGGAAATCCTTCGGGTTGCTGATGCCGGCCGGCTTCTCGATCTTCTCCAGTTCGGCGTTCAGCGCGGCGCGGTCGAAGCTCTCGCCCGTGTCGTGATCGCGGAACTCCTGATCCTGGATCCAGAAATCCGCATACGTGACGTAGCGGTCGAAGATGTTCTGCCCGTATTCCGAATACGATTCGAGGTACGCCGTCTGGATTTCCTTGCCGATGAACTCCGCATAACGCGACGCCAGCACGTCCTTCACGAACGACAGATACTTCTGCTCCGTTTCAGGCGGGAACTGCTCGCGTTCGATCTGCTGTTCGAGCACGTACATCAGATGCACCGGGTTCGCGGCGACTTCGCTCGTGTCGAAGTTGAACACGCGCGACAGGATCTTGAACGCGAAGCGCGTCGATACGCCCGTCATCCCTTCGTCCACGCCCGCGTAGTCGCGATACTCCTGGTACGACTTCGCCTTGGGATCGGTGTCCTTCAGGTTCTCGCCGTCGTACACCTGCATCTTCGAAAAGAGGCTCGAATTCTCCGGCTCGTGCAGCCGCGACAGCACCGCGAACTGCGACATCATCTTCAGCGTGCCGGGCGCGCACACCGCTTCGGCGAGCGACGAATTGCGGATCAGCTTCTCGTAGATCTTGATCTCTTCCGAGACGCGCAGGCAATACGGCACCTTCACGACGAAGATCCGGTCGAGCAGCGCCTCGTTGTTGCGGTTGTTGCGGAACGCCTTCCACTCCGACTCGTTCGAGTGCGCGAGAATCACGCCGTCGAACGGGATCGCGCCGAAGCCTTCGGTGCCCTTGAAGTTGCCTTCCTGCGTCGCGGTGAGCAGCGGGTGCAGCACCTTGATCGGGGCCTTGAACATTTCGACGAATTCGAGCAGCCCCTGGTTCGCCAGGCACAGGCCGCCCGAATAGCTGTACGCATCGGCGTCGTCCTGCGCGTACTGCTCGAGCTTGCGGATGTCGACCTTGCCGACGAGCGACGAGATGTCCTGATTGTTCTCGTCGCCGGGCTCCGTCTTCGCGATGCCGATCTGCCGCAGGATCGACGGGTAGCGACGCACCACGCGGAACTGACGGATGTCGCCGTTGTATTCGTGCAGGCGCTTCACGGCCCACGGGCTGAGGATGCTCTTCAGATAGCGGCGCGGAATGCCGTATTGCTCTTCGAGGATCGGGCCGTCTTCGTCGTAGTCGAACAGCCCGAGCGGCGATTCGTTGACGGGCGAGCCCTTCAGCGAATAGAACGGCACGCGTTCCATCAGCTGCTTGAGACGCTCGGCGATCGACGACTTGCCGCCGCCGACCGGCCCGAGCAGGTAGAGGATCTGCTTCTTCTCTTCAAGCCCTTGCGCAGCGTGGCGGAAGTACGCAACCACCTGCTCGATCACTTCCTCCATTCCGTAAAACTCACGGAAGGCGGGATAGACCTTGATAACCTTGTTCGCGAAGATCCGCGACAGGCGCGGGTCGTTGCGGGTATCGATTTGCTCGGGTTCCCCGATTGCAGCCAGCATGCGTTCGCCTGCCGTGGCGTACGCTGACGGATCGTTCTTGCAGAGCGCGAGGTACTCCTCCAGCGAGAATTCTTCCTCTCGCGTTTTTTCGAAGCGGTTCGCGAAGCTGCTGTAAATATCCATGCTACCTCCCTCGCGTGAGTCGTAAGACTTGCCTGCCTTCCTATGACTGCGCAGAAGCAAGCGCGTTCGAATTCATCCTAAACCCTTTCTTATTTTTTTTCACGACATCTTCGTATGAAGTTCGTCATTCTCGACAACACCGGTTGGACAATGCATTTCGTCGCTTTACAATCGATCTCCCGAGCCGCATAAACTGCATCCGCCGCGTCTCGCCGAGCAGCGGAACGTCTCGTGCGTCGGATGGCTTCGCCGTCGTCGCCGCGCCGTTCACACTCCCCTTCACGCCCCCTTCTTCATAGACGTTCGAGCAGACGTTTGCGACGACACGTCGCGCCCACCGTTACAAATTTTTTTCGCATCGTCAGGAGATACCCGTAGCGCGGATGCACATCGCGCGTCGACGCGTGAATGTTCACGGACGGTGTCACATTCGACCGGCCGCACGAACGACGACGCCCGCATGCGCGGGCGTCCGGTGTGACTTCGTCAAATGGGGATTGATGCAGACGGCAGGCGCGCGCATGCGCGTATCAGAACGTCTCCCAATCGTCGGCGCCGGCCGTTGCCGCAGCCGGGGACGGCGCGCTCGCTGCGGCTGCCGGCTTGCGCGCCGGTGCCGTGCGCTTCGGTGCGGCGTCACGCTCGTTGCGCGTGGCAGGCGCGGCGGTCGGCCCAGCGGGCACGGAAGGTGCGGCTGCCGCGGCCGGCTGCGCAGCGGGCGCAGGCTTCGCGCGCGGCGCCTGACGCGTGGCGCCGGCTGCGACCGACGGTCGCGCCGCGTCGTCGTCGAGCCGGAACACCGCTGCCGTTTCGCGCAGGCGCGCCGCCTGTTCGTCGAGCGATTGCGCGGCGGCCGCCGCTTCCTCGACGAGCGCCGCGTTCTGTTGCGTGACTTCGTCCATCTGCGCGACCGCGCGAGCGACTTGATCGATGCCGCTGCTCTGCTCTTCGGACGCCGCGGCGATCTCGCCCATGATGTCCGTCACGCGCTGCACCGCGGCGATCACGTCGTGCATCGTGCGGCCGGCTTCGTCGACCAGTTGCGAGCCCGTGTGGATACGCTCCACCGACGCGTCGATCAGCGCCTTGATCTCCTTGGCCGCGCTCGACGAGCGCTGCGCGAGGCTGCGCACCTCGCCCGCGACGACCGCAAAGCCGCGCCCTTCCTCGCCGGCGCGCGCCGCTTCGACGGCCGCGTTCAGCGCCAGGATGTTGGTTTGAAACGCGATGCCTTCGATGATCGCGATGATGTCCGCGATCTTCGCCGAGCTGTCGTTGATTTCGCCCATCGTGCCGACCACCTGGCCGACCACCGTATTGCCCTTGTTGGCGATCTCCGATGCGTTCGCAGCCAGCGCGCTCGCCTGCCGTGCATTGTCCGCGTTCTGTTTCACGGTGCCGGTCAGCTGCTCCATGCTCGATGCAGTTTCCTGCAGCGCGGACGCCTGCTCCTCCGTACGCGACGACAGGTCGATGTTGCCGGCGGCAATTTCCCGCGCGGCCGTCGCGATCGACTCGCTGCCGCCGCGCACCGTGCGCACGGTGTCGACGAGCCCGCGCTGCATCTTCGCGAGACCGTTCAGCAGTTGCCCCATTTCGTCACGCCGCTGCACGACGATCGCACGGCGCAGGTCGCCTGCCGCGATCGCGTCGAAATGACCGAGCGCCTCAGCGAGCGGGCGGCCGATCGCGCGGGTCAGCGTCAGCCACGACAGCACCGCGGCGACGAAGCCGGCGAGCAGCGCGACGACGGACACTACGCGCAACGTTTCGTACACCGATTCCGCGTGATCGAAGCCGCGCTGAGCGTCGGAGAACTGAAAATTGCGCAACGCCTCGCTCGCGGTCGTGAGGTCGTTGTACTTCACCTGGAGTTGCTTGGCGCCTTCGCCGAGCCGGTCACGGTCGCCGGCCGTGACGAGCGCGCCGAACGCGTCGCAGTTGCGCTGCAGCGCCTGTCGCTTTGCGGCGACGTCCTGCGCGATGCGGTCTTCCTCCGGGCCGCGCGGCAGATCGAGGTACTTCTTCCACCACGCGTCGGACTGCGCGCGCATCTCGCGGCTGCGCTCGACCGCCGTGGCCGAATCGGGCGTGCCCACCAGCAGCGCGGCGCGATCGAGCGCCAGCCGCTCGCGCGCCGCGTAGGTGTCCGCGACGGCCACGTCGACCGCGCTCGGCATCTGGTTCGTGAACAGCTCGCGCATCGAGTCGTTCGCCGTGCTCATCCCGTAGAGGCCGAGCACCCCGATCACCGCCAGCAGCACCGCGAGAAACGCCATCGTCAAGCCGATGCGCGCCCGTATCGTCAGGTTTGCGATCACCATCATTGTTCCTGTATTGCGTCGTCATGGACGGGCCTGGCCCGTTTCGAAACACTGTTTCGCTCCGATACATTTACGACCATTCGACGCACAACTTGATGGTATTGCTATCAATTTTCTCAGCAATCCTGTCATTCATTACGTATGAATGAATGAAGGGGACGCAACACGGCAGCGTGTCGCGCGACGCGCGCGCGCTGCAATCGACGGCGACGGGTGTTGGAGGATGACCGGCCGCCGGCTCGTGCCGGCGGCGGAAGACGCGCGATCCGGCGTTATCAGGCCAGTTCGGCGAGGGTGGGAATCGAAGGCTGCGCGCCCGCGCGCGTGACCGAGACGGCCGCGGCGCGCTGCGCAAAACGGATCGAGGCGTCGACGCCGTCGCCGGCCGCGAGCCGGACCGCGAAGCCGCCGATGAAGGTGTCGCCGGCGGCGGTCGTGTCGAGCGCCTGCACGACGGGCGCCGGATAGTGGCGCGCCGCGCCGTCGGCGCTGAGCGCCAGCACGCCGCGCGCGCCGAGCGTGACCAGCACGTTGCGTGCGCCGGCCGCCTGCAGCGCGCGCGCGGCAGCTTCCGCGTCGGCCGGATCGCGCACCGGCAGGCCGGTCAGCGCGGCGGCCTCGACCTCGTTCGGAATCAGATAGTCGACCAGCGGCAGCCAGCCGTCGGGCAGCGGCGCGACGGCCGGCGCCGGGTTCAGCACCACCGTGCGCCCGAGGCGCCGCCCGGCCGACAGCGCCGCGAATACCGCGTCCGGCGGCGTCTCGAGCTGGCAGATCAGCACGTCGGCCGCGGCGATCGCGGCCTCGTGCTGCGCGACCGTTGCCGGCGTGACTTCGCCGTTGCCGCCCGCGACGATCACGATCGTGTTCTGGCTCGCATCGTCGACGACGATCAGCGCGACGCCCGTCGATGCGGACGCGCTCGTCGCGACCCGCGAGCAATCGATGCCTTCCGCCTCGAGGCCCGCGCGCAGCGCTGCGCCGTGCGCGTCCGCGCCGACACAGCCGATCATCGCGACCTGCGCGCCCAGGCGCGCGGCGGCGACGGCCTGGTTGCCGCCCTTGCCGCCCGCTGCCTGCGCATACGCGCGGCCGGCCAGCGTTTCGCCCGGCAACGGCAGCCGCGGCGCACGTACGACGAGATCCATGTTGAGGCTACCGACCACCGTCACGCGGCCTGCACCGGCGTTGGGCGCCGTCATGCGCGCGCACCGGGCATGGCCGGCTCCCGATAGACCGACGTCGATTCGCGCAGCACGAGCCGCGGCGACACGACGCGGCGGCGGCTCGGCGCGGCCGTCGAGCCGCCGCCGATCCGCTCGATCAGCGTCTGCGCGGCCATTTCGCCGAGCGCCCGCACCGACTGCCCGACCGTCGACAGCGCCGGATAGGTGTAGCGGGAAAACTCGATGTCGTCGAAGCCGATGATCGAGCATTCGTCCGGCACGCGGATGCCGCGCTCGGCCGCCGCGCGCAGCGCGCCGACGCCCATCAGGTCGTTGCCGGCGAAAATCGCGCTCGGCTGCACCGTCTCGAACAGCCGCGCCGCCGCGTGATAGCCGCCGAGGCACGAAAAATCGCTTTCGGCGATCGCGCCCGGCACGATGTCGATGCCGCGCTCGGCCATCGCGCGGATGAAGCCGTGCACGCGCATCGCGCTGACGGCCGTGTCGGTCGGGCCGGTGATGCAGCCGATCTTCGCGTGGCCGAGCTCGAGCAGATGCCGCGTGGCCAGATACGCGCCGCGCTCGTGGTCGATCTGCACGAGGTCGGCCGGCAGCCCCTCGATGTTGCGATCGACGACGACGAGCGGCGCTTGCGAATCGGCGAGCGTCTGCGCGAGCACGGCGTCCTCGCCGGCCGATGCGACGATCAGCCCGTCGATACGCTTTTCCTGCAGCACGCGCAGGTAGTTGCGCTGCTTCACCGGGTCGTCGTCCGAGTTGCAGAAGAACACGCAATAGCCGTTCGCCGCGCATTGATCCTCGATGCCGCGTGCAAGCTCCGCGAAATACGGATTCGTGCTGTTCGGCACGACGAGGCCGATGGTCGCCGTCGCGCGCGCCTTCAGCGAGCGCGCTACGGCCGACGGCACGTAGTTCAGCTCGCGAATCGCGCCTTCGACCTTCGCGCGCACATCCGCGGACACCGGCCGCGAATTGTTCACTACGTGCGAGACGGTCGTAAACGACACGCCCGCCATGGCCGCTACATCCTTGATCGTCGCCATATCCCGTTTCTCTTTGGTCTGCGTTCCATGTTGTTCTACCGTGCGCGCGAGCGCCGGCTGCGATACGTGTCGAGCACGACGGCCACCACGATCACCGCCCCCGTGATGATCCGTTTGGTGGGCTCGTTCGCGCCGATCTGCGCAAGCCCCGCCGCCAGCACGGAGATGATCAAAACGCCGAAGAACGTGCTGATCACCGAGCCGCGCCCGCCCATCAGGCTCGTGCCGCCGATCACGACGGCCGCGATCACCTGCAGCTCGAGGCCCACGCCCGCGTTCGGGTCCGCCGCTTCGAGCCGCGAAATCTGGAACAGCGACGCGAGCCCGGCAAGCGCGCCCATCAATGCGAATACGAGGATTTTATACGGCCGCGGGTTAACCCCTGCCAGCCGCACGGCTTCTTCGTTCGTGCCGATTCCGACCAGATAGCGTCCGAACACGGTGCGCGTCAGCACGAACTGCGCGGCGATCATCACCGCGACCGCGATCAGGAACGCCGGCGAAATGCCGAGCGCGATCGGGTTCGACAGGAAATCGAACGCGTCGCCAATATACGCGGTACGCGAATTCGTCAGCTGGTACGCGAGCCCGCGCGCGCCTTCCAGCACGCCGAGCGACACGATGAACGACGGAATCCGCCAGCCGACCGTCACCGCGCCCGTCAGCGAGCCGGTCACGGTGGCGACCGCGATGCCGCTCAGCGCGGCCGGCAACGGCGCCCACTGCCATTTCAGCGCGGCCACGCTGACCATCGACGCGGCCAGCGCCAGGACGGAGCCGACCGACAGGTCGATGCCGGCGATGATCAGCACGAACGTCATGCCGACCGACATCACGACGAGATCGGGAATCTGGTTCGCGATCGTGCTGAACGTGTCGTAGGTCAGGAAGTGCGAGCTCAGCGCCGAAAACAGCGCGACCATCGCGACGAGCGCACCGGCGAGCCCGAGGTAGTTCGAGACGCCGAGCCGTGTGCCGGACAGCGTGCGCGCGCGGCCCCCGGCCAGGTCCTGCTGTGCGCCTGCGTCACTCGGCGATACGGGAGGCTGGGTCATGAGTGTGGTCCTGTGGTCGAAACCGCGGAAGCCGCGCGCGGCGCCGCTCCCGCATCCGGATGCTGCATGCCGTCCGGCAACGCGTCGCGGCCGAAGCCGGCGAACGCGGCGGCCAGCAGCGCATCCTGAGTCCAGTTGCCGCGTTCGAACACGGCGGTCATGCGGCCGGCCGACATCACGCCGATCCGGTCGCAGATCAGCATCAGCTCGCGCAGGTCGCTCGATACGACCACCAGCGCGCGGCCGTCGCGCGCCAGCGCGCCCATCAGCGTGTAGATCTCGAACTTCGCGCCGACGTCGATGCCGCGCGTCGGCTCGTCGAACAGCAGCACGCCCATGTCACGTGCGAGCCAGCGGCCGATCACGACCTTCTGCTGGTTGCCGCCCGACAGTTCGCCGACTGGCTGCGCCGCGCCGTGCGTGCGGATCCGCAACGCGTCGATCTGCTGCTCGGCGAGCGCCGTTTCGCGCGCCGTATCGACGACGCCGCCGCGCGCGAGCCGATCGAGCTGGCCGAGCGACACGTTGGAGGCGACCGATTGCGTGAGCAGCAGCCCTTCGCCCTTGCGGTCCTCGGTGATCAGCGCGATGCCGTGCGCGACCGCGTCGACCGGCGACTGGATGCGCACCGGCTGCGGCGGTTCGCCGACCGCGATCATGCCCGTATCGGGCGTGTCCGCGCCGTAGATCAGCCGCAGCAATTCGGTGCGCCCCGCGCCGATCAGCCCGGAGATGCCGAAGATCTCGCCGGCGCGCACTTCGAGCGACACGTCCTGCACGGCCGTGCCGCGCGTCATGCCCGACACGACGAGGCGCGGCGCGCCGATCCGGCGCGCGCCGAGATCGATGTGCTCGCCGAGCTCGCGGCCGACCATCAGCGTGACGAGCCCGTCGGCGCTGATCGCGGCCATGTCGCCGACGTGCACGAGCCGGCCATCGCGCAGCACCGCGACCCGCTCGGCAACGCGCGCGAGCTCCTCGAGCCGGTGCGAGATATAGACGATCGCGACGCCGCGCGCCTTCAAGCGGTCGATCTGCTCGAACAGCAGTTCGACCTCGCGCGCGGTCAGCATCGCGGTCGGCTCGTCGAGGATCAGCACGCGACAGTCGCCGATCAGGTTGCGCGCGATCTCGACCATCTGTTGATGGCCGATGCCGAGCGCGCCGACCGGCGTATCGGGATCGATCGCGTCGAGCCCGACCTGCGCCATCGCGGCCCGCGCATCGGCGCGCAGCCGCGCGCGGTCGATGATGCCGAAGCGCCGCGGCAGCCGGTTCAGAAACAGGTTCTCGGCGACCGTCAGCGTCGGCAGCAGGTTCAGCTCCTGCATCACCATGCGCACGCCGAGCGCCTCGGCCTGCGTGCGGCTGGCCGGCGCATACGCGTCGCCGCCGAGCTGCATCGTGCCGGTCGTCGGCTCGACCAGCCCGCCGATGATCTTCGACAGCGTGCTCTTGCCCGCGCCGTTCTCGCCGGTCAGCGCGAGCGCCTGGCCCGCCGCGAGCGTCAGCGTGACGTCGGCGAGCACCGGTTCGGCGTAGGTCTTGCCCACGCCGGATACGGCGAGCACGGGGACGACTGGACGGGAAGGTTGGAAGGTCGGTTCCATCGCGATCCTGGTTGCGGCCGCGCGCCCGCGGCGTGCGGTTATGACGCTCACAAGTGCATGGGTATGCCGTGGCCGTGATCGCGCTCACTCCAGATAACGGCCGCCGCCCGGAATTCTTGAGGGACGGCGGCCGTCATCGGTGCGGCGTCACGTGGTCACTCGGTCACTTGGTGACGAGGTCGACCGGCGTCTCGACCACGCCGGACAGCTCAGACTGCTTGCGATGCTCGGCGATGGCCTTCAGCGCCGTGTCGATGCCGAACACCGCCTGCTTCGCCGCGTACTGGTCGGCGGTCGCGAGCACGCGGCCGTCCTTCAGCATCGGCTTGATCGCGTTGATGTCGTCGTAGCCGACCACCAGCACCTTGCCCTGCTTGCCCGCCGCCCGCACCGCCGACACGGCGCCGATCGCCATGTTGTCGTTGCCGCACAGGAGCGCGCGCAGGTTCGGGTATTCGTTGAGCATCGCGGACGCGACCGCGTTGCCCTTGTCGATCTCCCATTCGCCCGACTGCACCGACACGACCTTCATGCCGCCCGCCTTCATCGCATCCTGGAAGCCGGCCGTGCGCTGCTGCGCGTTGGTGGTCGTCGACACGCCTTCGACGATGCCGACCTGGTCGCCCGCCTTGAGCCTCTTCGCGAGGTAGTCGCCGACCTTGCGCGCGCCCTTGCGGTTGTCGGGGCCGACGAACGGCACGTTCAGGTTCTTCGACTTCAGCACGTCGGGATCGAGCCGGTTGTCGATGTTCACGACGACGATGCCCGCGTCGACCGCCTTCTTCACCACCGGCACGAGCGCCTTCGAATCGGCCGGCGCGAGCACGATCGCGTCGACCTTCGACACGATCATCTGCTCGACGATGCGGATCTGGTTGGCGGTGTCGGTCTCGTCCTTGATGCCGTTCGTGATCAGGTCGAACTGGCCGGCGTTGTGCTTCTGGTATTCCTTCGCGCCGTTTTCCATCGTCAGGAAGAACTCGTTGGCGAGCGACTTCATCACCAGCGCGACCTTCGGCTTGGCCGCAGACTGCGCATACGCGGCCGGGGTGGCGGCGACCGCGACGGCGGCGAGCGCGGCGGTCAGGAAGCGACGGCGAAACAGGACCTTCATACTCATCTCCTGGCGATCGGCCCGGCGGGCCGGATTGTTTTGTTTGGCTGTTGTTTTAATGCAAGCAAACGTTTGCGCTACATGAGCCGGACATTGGCCATCGATGCTGCTTGTCGGTATCACGAAATGGAAACGGGGCAGACGGCCGACTGCCTGGCGCGCGCTGTCGTCGACGCGCCACCGCCGGCGGGAAGCCGGCGGAGTGACGGCTATGCTGTACCGTTTCGGTTCGGCGCGCAACCCGGGCGATCGCTATTTAAGGGTTTGTTCTGAGCGGGCTGGGGTGCGTTACGCCGCGATGGCTGGTTATGCTGCGGCGGTACGTTGCGGCAGGACTTGCCGGCGCGGTGTTTCCAGATGTGGCGGATGCGCCCCCTCCAGCCGAGGCGATGCGCTTCAGACCGTCGCGTGAATCGCGGCAGCGCACCGTCAGCCGCGCCCGGCCGGCCGGACCACGCGATGCCGCGTCGTCGCGCGGCCGCAGGGATCGGCAGGCGAGCGCCCGCCTGCCGCCCTTCACTTCGCCGCCAGTTACACCGCCTCGCGCAACTGCGCCGCGATCTCGGCTTCGTTCAACTGCGGCGCGAACATCTCGATCAGGCGGTAAGCATAGGCGCGCAGGAACGCGCCTTTGCGCAGCCCGACGCGGGTCGTGCTCGCCTCGAACAGGTGCTGCGTGTCGAGCGCGACGAGCCCCGTGTCGCGCTGCGGATCGAACGCCATCGCCGCGACCACGCCGATCCCCATCCCGAGCTCGACGTAAGTCTTGATGACGTCAGCATCGATCGCGGTCAGCACGACGTCGGGCACCGCGCCGGCCTGCGCGAACGCCTGGTCGATGTGCGAGCGGCCGGTGAAATCCTGGTCGTAGGTGATGATCGGATATTCGGCGATCTCGTCGAGCGTCAGATGCTCGCGTCCGACGAGCGGATGCCCTTTGGGCACGACGACCGTGTGGTGCCACGAATAGCACGGGAACGTGACGATGTCCGGATAGCGGTCGAGCGCCTCGGTCGAGATGCCGAGATCGGCTTCGCCGTTCAGGATCATCTGCGCGATCTGCTGCGGGCTACCCTGGCGCAGCGCGAGATGCACCTTCGGGAACACTTCGGTGAACTGGCGGATCACCTTCGGCAGCGCGTAGCGCGCCTGCGTGTGCGTCGTCGCGACGACGAGGTGGCCGCTGTCCTGATCGGCGAACTGGCGCGCGACGCGCCGCAGGTTCTCGGCGTCGAGCAGCATCCGCTCGATCAGCTGGTGCACGGCCTTGCCCGGCTCGGTGAGGCCGGTGAGCCGCTTGCCGCGCCGGATGAAGATGTCGACGCCCAGCTCGTCCTCGAGATCCTTGATCTGCTTCGACACGCCCGACTGCGACGTGTACAGCACGTTCGCGACTTCGGTCAGGTTCATGTTCTGGCGCACGGCCTCGCGCACGAAGCGCAATTGCTGAAAATTCATGGGTATGCCTCTTGGGCTGTCGTTGTTCGAAGATCGATCGGGAGCGGTATCCGCCCTCTTCTCATGACCGGGTTCGGGCGTCAGTGTGCGGGAAAGACCCGCAGCGCGCGCGGCACGGCCGTCGCGCCGTCGCCGACCTGCAGCGCGAGCGCACGCCACGCGTCGCGATCGAGCTCGGCTTCCAGCGCCCCGCCCGTGCGCGCCTCCAGCTCGACGCGCACCGAACCGCCGAGCGGAATCACGCGGCGCACGTCCACCGCGATGCCGTCGCGATGGCCGCCGCCCACCGGCCACAGCTGCAGGTCGTGCGGCCGCACGTAGGCGTGTGCGGGGCCCGCGAAATCGGCGTCGACCGCGATCGACGCCGCCGCGCCCTCGGCGACGAAACCGCGCGCGGCGACCGTGCCCGGCAGCCGGTTCGCCGCGCCGAGGAATTCGTAGACGAACGCGCTTTGCGGATGGTCGTAGACGTCCTGCGGGCTGCCGACCTGCTCGACGTGACCGCGGTTCAGCACGACGATGCGATCGGCCACTTCGAGCGCCTCCTCCTGGTCGTGCGTGACGAAGATCGTCGAGATGTGCAGGTCGTCGTGCAGGCGCCGCAGCCAGCTGCGCAGTTCCTTGCGCACCTTCGCGTCGAGCGCGCCGAACGGCTCGTCGAGCAGCAGCACCTTCGGCTCCACCGCGAGCGCGCGAGCCAGCGCGATGCGCTGGCGCTGGCCGCCCGACAGTTCGGACGGATAGCGCTGCGCGAGCCAGTCGAGCTGCACGAGCTTCAGCAGCTCGTGCACCTTGTCGCGAATCACCGTTTCCGACGGGCGTTCGCGGCGCGGCTTCACGCGCAGGCCGAAGGCAACGTTCTCGAACACGGTCATGTGGCGGAACAGCGCGTAATGCTGGAACACGAAGCCGACCTGGCGATCGCGCGCGCCGACCGACGCGACGTCGAGGCCCTGCAGCAGGACCTGGCCGGCGTCCGCGTGCTCGAGGCCCGCGATCACGCGCAGCAGCGTGGTCTTGCCGCAGCCGGACGGCCCGAGCAGCGCGACGAGCTCGCCCGGCGGGAAATCGAGCGACACGTTGTCGAGCGCGGTGAAATCGCCGAAGCGCTTCTGAAGATGACGGACGGTGATACCCATTCTGTTTGCCTCTTTACGATTTCGACGAAACGGCCGCGACGGGGCCGGCATGAGCGGGAACGTCGTCGCGTGCCCCGGCCAGTTCGGCGGCGAGGTGACGCTCGGCGAGCAGCTTCAGCGCGAGCGTGACGAGCGCGAGCAGCGCAAGCACCGACGCCACCGCGAACGCCGCCGCGAAGTTGTATTCGTTGTACAGGATCTCGACGTGCAACGGCATCGTGTCGGTCACGCCGCGGATGTGGCCGGACACGACCGACACCGCGCCGAACTCGCCCATCGCGCGCGCATTGCAGAGGATCACGCCGTACAGCAGGCCCCACTTGACGTTCGGCAACGTCACGCGCCGGAAGATCTGCCAGCCCGACGCGCCGAGCACGCGCGCGGCTTCCTCCTCGTCGCTGCCCTGCGCCTGCATCAGCGGGATCAGCTCGCGCGCGACGAACGGGAACGTGACGAAGATCGTCGCGAGCACGATGCCCGGCACCGCGAAGATGATCTGCACGTCGTGGTCCTGCAGCCACGGCCCGAGCCAGCCCTGCGCACCGAACAACAGCACGTAGACGAGCCCGGAGATCACCGGCGACACGGAGAACGGCAGGTCGATCAGCGTGGTCAGCAACGCCTTGCCGCGGAACTCGAACTTCGCGATCGCCCACGACGCGCACACGCCGAACACGAGATTGAGCGGCACCGCGATCACGGCGACCGTCAGCGTCAGCCTGATCGCCGACCACGCGTCCGGATCTGCGAGCGATTCGAGATAGAAGCCGACGCCCTTGCGCAGCGCCTCGAAGAACACCGCGGCGAGCGGCACGACGAGGAAGAACGCGAGGAACGCGAGCGCGACGCCGATCAGCAGCCAGCGCACGGCGCGCGGCTCGCTCACGGGATCGAGCCGCGTCGCCGCGCGCGCGTGCGCGGCGGCATGGTTGTTCGACACGATGCTGGACTGGCGGCTCATTGCGCACCTCCCGCGGCGCTCGCGGCCACCGCGACGGGCGCGCTCGCGCCCCGGCTCGTGCGGCGCTGCAGATACCACTGCAGCGTGTTGATCAGCAGCAGCATCAGGAACGACACGACCAGCATCACGACCGCCAGCGCGGTCGCGCCCGCGTAGTCGTACTGCTCGAGCTTCGTGATGATCAGCAGCGACGTGATCTCGGACTTCATCGGCACGTTGCCGGCGATGAAGATCACCGACCCGTACTCGCCGAGCGCGCGCGCGAACGCGAGCGCGAAGCCGGTGAGCAGCGCGGGCAGCACGGCCGGCAGCACGACGCGGCGGAACGTGAGCCAGCGCGACGCGCCGAGGCATGCGGCGGCCTCCTCCTGCTCGCGCTCGAAATCCTCGAGCACGGGCTGCACGGTGCGCACGACGAACGGCAGCCCGATGAACGTCAACGCGACCAGCACGCCGGCCGGCGTGAACGCGATCTTGATGCCGAGCGGCGCGAGATACTGGCCGACCCAGCCGTTGGTCGCGTAGACGGCCGCGAGCGAGATGCCGGCGACGGACGTCGGCAGCGCGAACGGCAGGTCGACGATCGCGTCGACGACGCGCTTGAACGGGAACGTGTAGCGCACCAGCACCCACGCGACGAGAAAGCCGAACACGGCGTTGATCAACGCGCCGCCGAGTGCGGCCGAAAACGTCAGCCGGTACGACGCGAGCACGCGCGGCGACGTGACGGCCGCGACGAACTGGTCCCACGACAAGGTCGCGGTCTTGAGAAATGTGGCGGCGAGCGGAATCAGCACCACGAGGCTCAAATACGCCACCGTGATGCCGAGCGTCACGCCGAAACCGGGCAGCGCGCTCGGCTTGCGAAAGATGTACGTCGTCATCGGATGCTCTTGCTGGGTCGATGCTGCTCATGGGCCCGACGCATATGCCGGCGCTCGGAATCGCGCGCCGGCCCGTCGGGTATGCGGCGCGCTGTCGTGGCGCGCCGCTGTCGTTATCGTGTGCTGCGTGTCGTTACTGCGTGGCGTTATTGCGGCTTGTAGATCGAATCGAACACGCCGCCGTCCGCGAAATGCGTCTTCTGCGCATTCGTCCAGCCGCCGAACGTGTCGTCCACCGTGTACAGCTTGAGCTTCGGGAACTGCTTCGTCAGCTCCGCCGGCACGTTCTTCGAGCGCGGCCGGTAGTAGTTGCGCGCGGCGATCTCCTGGCCCTGCGGGCTGTACAGGAAATTCAGGTAGGCCTCGGCCAGCTTGCGCGTGCCCTTCTTGTCGACCACCTTGTCGACCACCGCGACGGGCGGCTCGGCGAGGATGCTCACCGACGGCACCACGATCTCGAACTTGTCGGTGCCGAATTCCTTGATCGACAGGAACGCCTCGTTCTCCCACGCGATCAGCACGTCGCCAATGCCGCGCTGCACGAAGCTCGTCGTCGCGCCGCGCGCGCCGGAGTCGAGCACGCCTGCATTCTTGTAGAGCTTCGTCACGAACTCCTTCGCGCTCTGCTCGCTGCCGCCCGGCTTGTGCACCGCGTACGCCCACGCGGCCAGATAGTTCCAGCGCGCGCCGCCCGAGGTCTTCGGGTTCGGCGTGACGATCGAAATGCCGGGCCTGGTCAGATCGTCCCAGTCCTTGATGCCCTTCGGGTTGCCCTTGCGCACCAGGAACACGATCGTCGACGTGTACGGCGATGCGTTGTCCGGCAGGCGCTTCTGCCAGTCCTTCGCGACGAGCCCCTTGTTCGCGAGCGCATCGATGTCGTATGCCAGCGCGAGCGTGACCACGTCGGCCTGCAGCCCGTCGAGCACCGAGCGCGCCTGCGCGCCCGAGCCGCCGTGCGACTGCTTGAAGTTGACCGTCTCGCCCGTCTTCGCCTTCCATTCCTTGCCGAACGCCTGGTTGTAGTCCTGGTACAGCTCGCGCGTCGGGTCGTAGGACACGTTCAGGAACGTCGTGTCGGCCCATGCGTGCGAGGCGATGCCGAGCGCCGCCGCCGCGCCCAACGCCAGTGTTGCGATCAGGCGCCCCGCTGCGCCGCCCAGCCCCGTATTGCGCTTCGCCATCATTGGTTCTCCAGTGTCGTCGGTGTTGCGATGTCGGGCCAGTCTAACGAACGGGTTACATTATTAAAAATAATCGTTCTTCATTTTTTAATACTCAAAAGTGCTAACGCAGACTGGGCGGACGGTTGCGGCGGATGAACCGGCGTCGGGACGTCGCAAAACGACGGCGGAATCGGCGCGATCGCATCGAACCTCAAGTAACACTTGAAATTCGCGAAGTACTGTATAAAAATACAGCTCACTGTCTATCCATACAGTTGAGCCATGACCAAACTCACCGCACGTCAGCAGCAAGTGTTCGACTTGATCCGCCGCGCGATCGAGCGCTCGGGTTTCCCGCCCACGCGCGCCGAGATCGCCGCCGAACTGGGCTTCAGCTCGCCGAATGCAGCCGAGGAGCACCTGCGCGCGCTGGCGCGCAAGGGCGTGATCGAGCTGGCGGCAGGCGCCTCGCGCGGCATCCGCCTGCTCGGCATCGACGACATGCCGCACCAGTTCACGTTGCCGCACGCCGGGCTGATGCAGTTGTCGCTGCCGCTCGTCGGCCGCGTCGCCGCCGGTAGCCCGATCCTTGCGCAGGAACACATCTCACAGCATTACGCGTGCGATCCGGCGCTCTTCACGAGCAAGCCCGACTATCTGTTGAAGGTGCGCGGCCTGTCGATGCGCGACGCCGGCATTCTCGACGGCGACCTCCTCGCGGTGCAAAAGCGCACCGAAGCGAAGGACGGCCAGATCATCGTCGCGCGGCTGGGCGACGACGTCACCGTCAAGCGCCTGATGCGCCGTCCCGGCGGCATCGAGCTGATCGCGGAGAACCCGGATTACGAAAACATCTTCGTCAAAGCCGGCAGCGCGGAATTTGCGCTGGAAGGCATCGCCGTCGGGCTGATCCGCTCGGGCGAACTCTGACAATCGGTCTCGCTGAGGAGAACACCATGGAACGCCTGTCCCGTCTGCTGCCTTTCCGTCAATTCGGCCGCCTGCGTCACCTGCGCGGCCGCACGCCCTGCGCGCCGCTGTCCGCTGCGGCGCCCGCAGTGAGCGAAGAAGTCGCAGTCGAACGGCAGGCGTCGCTGCTGCCGTCGGCGCTGCCCGCATTCGCGCGGGTCTCGCTGAATGCCGGCCTGAATCATGCGGAACCGGCGCGCCGCGCACCGGTGCGCGTCTATCACGGCCGCTCGCGCCTGATCATGGTGGGGACGATCGACGCCGTCTGCCGGATGATCGACCGTTGCATCGCCGAGGAACGATCGGCAGCGCACCACGGTCTCTGAGGGCGGAACCCATCCGCACCGGAGGCATCGTGACTGGATCTGCGGGCCGCGTCCGGCGGCTCAAGCCGCTACTGATCGCCGTGCTGATCGTCGCCGTATTGGCGGCGATCGGTTACGCATATGCGTCGCCATACGTGGCACTCGGCCGGCTCAAATCGGCAATCGATGCGCGCGATGCGCAGGCGGTCAGCGAGTACGTCGATTTTCCGTCGCTGCGCATCAGTCTGAAGCAGCAGGTCACGGAAGAATTGATGCGCCGGATCGACGCGGTGAAGAAGAACAATCCGTTCGCGGTGCTGGGCGCATTGATCGGGTCTGCGTTGATCGGCCCGCTGGTCGACGCGTACGCGACGCCGGAAGGTGTTGCAGCGTTGATGAGCGGCATCCCGCCGCGCGGTAGTCCCGGCGAACGGCCTCCCGAATGGGCCGGCTCGCCGTCGAGGTCGCCGTCAGGCACCGCGCCAGCCAGCGCGCCGGCTGTGCCACCGTCGAGCGCCGGCAGTCCAGCGAGCGTGCCGGCAGCCGCCAGCGGCGCCACCTCGGTCCCGGTGCCAGCTCCCGCCCCAGCCGGCGCGAGCGATCCCGGTCGGACACAGCAAACGAGCGCGGGCTACCGCAATATCGACGAGTTCGTCGTGACGTACCAGCGCAGCGCCGACGGCACACGCTACGCGGCGATTTTCCACCGCTTCGGCCTGTTTACGTGGAAGCTCGCGGCAATCGACCTGCACGGCTGAGCGCGCGTTGCCGGTAGGCGGTGCCGCGGATGCGGCACACGGCACGCGCTCATCGCGAAGCCAGCGAGCTGGTCATGCGGCAAACGCGTGCATCCTCGTGCCATTAGCCCACTATTTACCGCTCGCGGTAGCCGCCTCGCGCTCGCGTGCGATCTCGGCCTTCTGCTCCTGGGCCGACGAACATGCGACGAGGATGCTGCAGTTCACGCGATCGAGCAGTAGCGTGTTGCCGGCCCCCATCCACCATCTCGACAATCCGCTTCGACAGCGATGGCCGACGACGACGAGGTCGGCGCCGATCTCGGTTGCGAGGTTCGCGATTTCGTCGATCGGGTAGCCGAACGCAAAATGACCTTCGGCCTGCACGCCGCGCTCGCGCAGCCAGTTCACCCCTTCCTGCAGGATCTCGCGCGCGGTTTCTTCGAAGCGGCCGCACGCGACATCGGTCAGCAGTCCCGCGCTCTGCGCGATGCTCGAGCGCATGTCGACGACCGACAGCAAATGCGTTTCCGCCTTCAGGTCGAGCGCGAGATTCGCGCCGCACCGCAGTGCCTTGCGTCCCTCGAGCGTGCCGTCGTAGCAAAGCAGAATCTTGTTGTAGCTAGCCATGAAACCTCCCGGTCGCGACTACGTGCGCTATGCAATCATCATGGTGCGCCGCAATCCAACGCGCAAGGGATGGAAAACGCTGATTCGCCGCACCACGCGCGTCGGCAATGATGCAGCGCACGATTCGTGTGCGCATCCGACGCAAACCGCAGGCCCGCGCTGAAGCGGCGCGGTCGATGCACTAGAATGGGTCGTCCGTGCCGTCAGCGCGGGCACGCGAGCCATGTCCGTGTGACCGGCGACAGTCCGAGCCGTTCGCATACGGCGCGTGGCATCCGCCGAGCCGGCCGGCGCGGCGGCGCCCGTTCACAACGACACCCTGCCCATGTCCGTTGCACCGATCGATTTCCGGAACGTCGAAAAACGCTATGGCGACCGACTCGTCGTCAACGACCTGTCCTTCCACGTCGAGGCCGGCGAATGCTACGGGCTGCTCGGCCCGAACGGCGCCGGCAAGACCACCACACTGAAAATGCTGCTTGGCCTCGTCTATCCGGACGCGGGCGCCATTTCGCTCTGCGGCGAGCCGGTCCCGTCGCGCGCCCGCCATGCGCGCCGGCGCGTCGGCGTCGTGCCGCAATTCGACAATCTCGATCCGGACTTCACGGTCCGCGAGAACCTGCTCGTGTTCAGCCGCTATTTCGGGATCTCCGCGCCGGCCGCGCGCGCACTCGTGCCGCCGCTGCTCGAATTCGCGAAGCTGGAGAACAAGGCGGACGCGCGCGTCGGCGAGTTGTCGGGCGGCATGAAGCGGCGCCTGACGCTCGCGCGGGCGCTCGTGAACGATCCCGACGTGCTGGTGCTCGACGAGCCGACGACCGGCCTCGATCCGCAGGCGCGGCACCTGATGTGGGAACGCTTGCGCTCGCTGCTCGCGCGCGGCAAGACGATCCTGATCACGACGCACTTCATGGAAGAAGCCGAGCGCCTGTGCGATCGGCTGTGCGTGATCGAGGAAGGCCGCAAGATCGCCGAAGGCGCGCCGCACGCGCTGATCGAGTCGGAGATCGGGTGCGACGTGATCGAGATCTACGGGCCGGATCCGGTCGCGCTGCGCGACGAGGTGGCGCCGTTCGCCGAGCGCACCGAGATCAGCGGCGAAACGCTGTTCTGCTACGTGAGCGACCCCGAACCGCTCGCCGCGCGGCTCAAAGGCCGTGCGGGATTGCGCTATCTGCACCGTCCGGCCAATCTGGAAGACGTGTTCCTGCGGCTCACGGGCCGCGAAATGCAGGACTGACCGACCATGGACGTTCGCAACTATTCCGCCTCCACATCGTCCGCCCCGCCGCGCGAAACGCGCTTCGCGATCGCGCTGCCCGCGAATGCGACCAACTGGATCGCGGTGTGGCGGCGCAATTATCTGGTGTGGCGAAAGCTCGCGCTCGCGTCGCTGTTCGGCAATCTCGCCGATCCGATGATCTACCTGTTCGGGCTGGGATTCGGGCTGGGGCTGATGCTCGGGCACGTCGACGGCGTGTCGTATATCGCGTTCCTCGCGGCCGGCACGGTCGGTTCGAGCGTGATGATGTCCGCGAGCTTCGAGTCGATGTATTCGGGCTTCTCGCGCATGCACGTGCAGCGCACGTGGGAAGCAATCATGCACACGCCGCTCGCGCTCGGCGACATCGTGCTCGGGGAGATCGTCTGGGGCGCGAGCAAGGCGCTGTTGTCGGGCGCCGCGATCATGCTGGTCGCCGGCCTGCTCGGCTATGCGCGGTTTCCGTCGATGCTCGCGGCGCTACCGGTGATCGCGCTCGCCGGCCTCGCGTTCGCGAGCACCGCGATGATCGTCACCGCGCTCGCGCCGTCCTACGACTTCTTCATGTTCTACCAGACGCTCGTGCTGACGCCGATGCTGCTGCTGTCCGGCGTGTTCTTCCCGATCACGCAGTTGCCGCCGCTCGCGCAGCACGCCGCGCATCTGCTGCCGCTCGCGAACGCGGTCGAACTGATCCGGCCCGCGATGCTCGGCCGGCCGGCAACCGACGTCGGGCTGCACGTCGCGGTGCTCGCCGCCTATGCGCTCAGCGGCTTCGTGGTGTCGGCGTGGCTGTTCCGGCGGCGGATGATGCGCTGACGCGCACGCGCATACCGCGCCGGCCGGTGTGCCGAGCCGACGACGACGTCACTCGTCGTCGTCGCTCCACGGAATTTCGACGTCGGTCAGGAACGCGACGGTCGCCAGCGGGCCGCCTTCCTGACGACCGAGCTTGCCGTCCGCGCGATGCCACTCGACGCGGAACTGCGTGCCGGGATCGTCGGCGATCAGATAGACCGCGCGCAATTCCTCCGCGTCGGCCTCGGCTACCGGACCGTCGAACGACACCAGCATCTTTTGCGGCCACAGCCCGTTGACCGGGTCGTAGATGCGATCGCCGTGCGGAATCTCGATGCTCGCTTCGACGCCGATCGTGGCGGACGCTTCGATGATCATCGTGCCGAGCGCGTTCAGCACGGCCGTGGCGCGTGCGGAATTGGCCTGGCGGATCGCGAGATCGCCGCGCGTCAGCGCCTTTTCGAGTCGAGGATGAATCTTCGGTTGGGTCATGCGTTTTCCTGTTTGCTTCTTGTAAAGGGCACCGCACGCGTGTAGCGGCGGCGCCGGGTGAATACGAGGCGCGGGCGGCGCGCCGGCCGGCCGGTCACCGGGCACGCGCACACGGCCGGCTCGCTGGTCCGCATGGGCGGCTGTCGCGCGCGGCTACTGCGGTGACAGCGGCGGCAGCAGCGAGCATCCGCCAATACGGCGCCGGCCGCCGGTCAGAACCCGAACGCGATCGCGAGCAGCCCGCTCACGACCCCGAACACGACGACGAGCACCGAGACGATCGCCAGCATGTACGGCTTGAAAGAGCGCGCGAGCATCGCGAGCGACGGCACGCTGATCGGCGGCAGCGTCATCAGCAGCGCGGCGGCCGGGCCGACGCCCATGCCGAGCGACAGCATCGCCTGGATGATCGGCACCTCGCCGGCGGTCGGGATCACGAACAGCGTACCGGCGACCGCGAACGCGACGATCCAGCCGAGATGGTTGCCGATGTCCGGACCGATGTGCGGGAACAGCCACGCGCGCGCCGCGCCGAGCAGCAGCACGAGCACGATGTATTCGGGCACGAGCCGCACGGCCATGCGCGCGAGCAGCTTCACCCAGCGGACGAACGGATTGCCCGCGGCGGCCTGCTCGGCCGCCAGCGCGGCGAGCTGCGCGTCGTCGATGCTGCGATCCTCGGGGCGCGCGATGCGGTTCAGCAGATAGCCGATCCCGAACACCATCGCGACGCCGAGCACGAGACGCAGCGCGCTCCATTGCCAGCCGAGCACGAAGCCCATGAACACCAGCGCGGCCGGATTGAGCACCGTGTTGCCGAGCCAGAACGCGACCGCACCGCCCGGCGACGCATGTCGCGCGCGCAGGCCCGCGACGACCGGCGCCGCGCAGCAGGTGCACATCATGCCCGGCAGCGACAGCAGGCCGCCCGCGGCGACGCTGCCGAAGCCGCTGCGACCGAGCACGCGCGCGACCCAGTGCGCGGGCAACAGCGCCTGCACGGCCGAACCGAGCAGCAGGCCGAGCACCATCGCCTGCCAGATCGCCTTGCCGTACGCCCATGCGTAGTCGAGCGCCGCCTTCAGCGACGGTTCGGGCGCGCTCGCCGACGTGCCCATCAGGATCGAGTTGCCGATCGAGTGATGCTCGGCGGCGACGAACGCCTTGTTGTAGTACGGGAACCATTTCACGTAGAACAGGCCCGCGACTGCGATCAGCAGGAAGGTCATCCAGCCGAGCGCCGGACTGGGTTGGGAGCGTGTGGTCGTCATCGTGTGGGAGTCGTTGCGTTGTTGTGGGTATCGGTATTGGTATCGGCACGCGCCGCCGCATCGCCCGCGGGCGATGCCGGCAGGCCGGCCTGCGCGAGCGCATCGAGCAGCGCGCGCGCCTGATCGCGCGCGTCCGCTGCGTTCGGCCGGAACGTGAACGTCAGCACGCGGTTCGGTCTGTCGTACGACGAACGATAGGTGCGCGCATAGGCAGGATCGTAATGCCGGTCGATCAGCGCGCGGAACAGGTCGGCGCGCGCATCGGCGTCGACCAGCGTGCTCCAGTGCGCGACCTCTTCGCGGCTGTGCAGCCCGATCAGCCGCGCGAGTTGCGCCTTGAACGCGTCGCGGTCGTCGAACAGATGCGCATAGTCGTCGAGCAGGAACGCGATGCGCTCGTCGTGCGCGGCCTCGACCTGCACCCACGGCCCCGCACGGAACGCATCGAGCAAGGCGAGCGGCAGTTGCACCAGCCCGATCTTGCGGCTTTCGGACTCGACGAACACCGGCCACGCGGGGTCGAAACGTTCGAGCGTCCCGACCAGCCCCGAGTCGAACGCCTTCTGCGTCGGCTGCGGCACGCCCGGCAGCGCGCCGAGCAGCGAGCCGCGATGACGGGCGAGCGCCTCGAGATCGAGCGTCTGCGCCCCTTCTGCGCGCAGCGCGTTCAGCAGCCGCGTCTTGCCGCAACCCGTATGACCGACGAGCGTGATATAGCGAAACTGCGCGGGCAGCGTATCGAGCGTCGCGCACACCGAGCGCCGGTATGCCTTGTAGCCGCCGTCGAGCTGGCGCGCCTGCCAGCCGATCAGGTTGAACCAGGCCGTCATCGAACCCGAGCGCTTGCCGCCGCGCCAGCAATAGATCAGCGGCCGCCAGTTGCGCGGACGGTCGGCGAAGGTGGTATCGAGATGCCGCGCGATGTTGCGCGCGACCATCGCCGCGCCGACCCGCGTCGCTTCGTACGGCGACACCTGACGGTACATCGTGCCGACGATCACGCGCTCCTCGTTACTGAGTACGGGCGCGTTCAGCGCGCCGGGGATGTGGTCCTCGGCGAACTCGAGCGGCGTGCGCACGTCGATGATCTCGTCGAACTCGCCGGCGCGATCGAGGGTGACAATCAGGTTCTTCAATTTGGCGTCGAACAGGGGCGATGCGGCTCGGCGAGCCGCACGGGCACGGAAGGCGGATTCGCAATTATCTCACGGCCGGGCGTCGCCGGCGGCGCGCGGTCGGCGTGGCGCTCATCGCGTCGAGCAGGTGATCGCGAAAAGCGCGCACGGGCGCCACAGCGAGAAACCGGCGCGGCGCGCCTTGAAGGCGGCGCGCGCGCCGGGCAGGAACTCGCTCGAGAATCCCTCCGAGCACGCGATCTTCAACAGGCTGCCGTGCAGCACTTCCAGCGCGCCGATTTCCTTCATCGCGTGCTCGACCTCCAACAGGCAACCGTGCGAAGTGCAGCAGCCGCTCGCCGCCCGGCAACCAGCTCGCGCCTGGACTGTACCTGATGGGCTGGCGCCGTTCGGTCTTGCCGCACAGCCGAGCGCGCATCCGGCTCGGGATGCGCTGACCACGCTGCGCCATGAAGCGACCTCGCAGCATCGATAGCGATGCCGCGCGTTGATCGAGGCCGCTTACGGCGCCGGGTTCGGCTGCAATTCGTGCAGCGCGTCGATTTCGGCGAGGACCTCGTCGGACAGCTTCACGTCGATGCTGCCGATGTTCTCCTTCAGCTGCTCGAGCGACGTCGCGCCGATCAGGTTGCTGCGCACGAACGGCCGGCTGTTGACGAACGCGAGCGCGAGCTGCGCGGGCGACAACCCGTGGCGCTGCGCGAGTGCGACGTAGCGCGACGTCGCGGCAACGGTGTGCGGCTTGCTGTAACGCTGAAAGCGCTCGAACAGCGTGATGCGCGCACCGGCCGGCCGCGCGCCGTTCTCGTACTTGCCCGACAGCCAGCCGAACGCGAGCGGCGAATACGCGAGCAGACCGATGCCGTCACGATGGGTGAACTCCGACAGGCCGTTCTCGAACGTGCGGTTCAGCAGGCTGTACGGATTCTGGATGCTCGCGATGCGCGGCAACCCGAGCCGCTCGGCCGCGCGCAGGAACTGTGCGACGCCCCACGGCGTTTCGTTAGAAACGCCGATCGCGCGGACCTTGCCGGCCTTCACGAACTCCGCGAGCACGCCGAGCGTTTCCTCGATCGGCACCGTATAGGCATCGTCGACCCACGGATACGCGCTACGGCCGAACGTCGTCGTGCTGCGATCGGGCCAGTGCAGCTGGTACAGGTCGACATAGTCGGTCTGCAGACGCTTCAGGCTGCCATCGAGCGCCTCGGTCAGATTCTTGCGGTCGAACTGATTGCCTTCGCCGCGAATGTGACGCGGGTTGTGCGGCTGCCGCGCGGGGCCAGCGATCTTCGTCGCGAGCACGATGCGTGCGCGCTGCGCACGATGCTGCGCGAGCCAGGTGCCGATGTACTGCTCGGTGCGGCCCTGCGTGTCGGCCTTCGGCGGCACCGGGTACATCTCCGCGGTATCGATCAGCGTCACACCCTGCGCGAGCGCGTAATCGATCTGCTCGTGCGCGTCGCGCTCCGAATTCTGCTCGCCCCAAGTCATCGTGCCCAGGCCGATCAGGCTGACCTCGATGCCGGAATCGCCGAGTGTGCGGTATTCCATGGTGCTCCCGTCGCGTCAGTGGAAAGCAGGAACGCTATCACATCGGCGCGCGCCGTTCAGATGGGCCGTGCGTACGCTTACGGACCGCCTGCTGCCCCGGGCGCCGCACGTTGCCGCAGGCGATCCCGGTACCCGCACCCGCCACGTCGTCCGTTGCATCCACATCCGGGCGTGGCCGCGCCGCCCTGTCTGCGTTACACTCACGGCCCGCTGTCTCAAAATCATTCGCTGTCCACGATGTTGTCGCGCCAACGCCTCGCCGCCGCCTGTCTCGCCGCTTCCCTGCTCGCCACTCCGTTCGCCGCGTTCGGCAAGACGCACAACGAATCGCTGCTTCAGCAGGCGATCGATTTCGTCACGCAGCTGCTGCCCGCCCCCACCCATGCAGCGCCCGCCACGCAGGTCGTCGAATCGGCGTTCTCGCCCGATGGCGGCGCCGAGGCGCTGGTGCTGAAGGCGATCGGCGCAGCACGCACTTCCATCCGCGTGGCCGCCTATTCGTTCACGTCGCCGCCGATCACGCGCGCGCTGCTCGCCGCGAAGCGGCGCGGCGTCAACGTCGCGGTGGTCGTGGACGACAAGGGCAACCGCGCCAAAAGCAGCCAGCAGGCATTGAACCTGCTCGTCAACGCGGGCATCCCGACACGCACGATCGATGTGTACGCGATCCACCACGACAAGTACCTCGTGATCGACGCCGAGCATGTCGAGACGGGCTCGTTCAATTACAGCGCGTCGGCCGCCAGCCGTAATTCGGAGAACGTCGTCGTGGTGTGGAACAACCCGCAGCTCGCGTCGCGCTACCTCGCGCATTGGCAGAGCCGCTTCGACCAGGGCACGCCGTATCGCTCATCGTATTGACGCGCCGCACCGGCGCGATCGCCGTGGCCGTTCACGCACGCCGCAGTCGGCAAGCACCGCGACGTCGTCCATGATCCGCGTGGACGGCGCGCGCATCAACCTGGCCGAATGGCCAGCCCCGCACGCACGACGCTAGCGCAGCCGGTACGAACGAGCGACGTCAGTGGATCTCGGCAGAAGAGTGTCCACCGCTCTGCGCCGTCGCGACACATCGCCCGGGATGCGCGTGCGCGTCGCTCGCGGAAGGCTTGGGCACGTCGCGCGCACCGCCCGGCAGCGCGCCGACGATACAGCCCGCACTGAAGGCCAGCGTGTTCTGGACCATCGGATAGAGCAGATACAGCGCAAACGCGAGATACCCTAAATACAGGAAACGGACCATGGGGCGATAGCGGAACGATTGATCTCGCCCCTGTTTACGGCCTCGCAGCGGGCGGCTTGAGCGCGCAGAGCTCGAACCTCGGGCCGCCGGCGCGGCACCATGCGACGCGCCCAGCCCGTTCTGGCGGCGCGATGGAGAATGCGCGATACTGATTCACAGTCGCTCGTCGGCGCGCCTTCGGCAGCAACCGCCGCCCGCCTGCTACGTCGTGTCCGCGCGAGGCGACATTCGTTCGATGACCGGCTGCCCATGCCGGCACCCGAGACAAAGACCCATGCAGATTGCTTCCAAACCGGCCGACGAGACGGCCCGGCTCGCCACACTCCATTCATTGTCGATTCTCGACACGCCGCCCGAAGAACGCTTCGACCGCATCACGCGCCTCGCGCGCCGGCTGTTCGACGTGCCGATCGCTGTCGTGAGCCTCGTCGACGAGGACCGCCAGTGGTTCAAGAGTCATCCGGGGCTCGACGCCACGCAGACTTCGCGCGACGTGTCGTTCTGCGCGCATGCGCTGCTCGCGGACGACACGATGGTCGTCAAGGACGCGCTCAACGACGATCGTTTCCACGACAACCCGCTCGTCACCGGCCAGCCCGGCATTCGCTTCTACGCAGGCCGTCCGCTTGCCGCGCCGAACGGCGCGCCGGTCGGCACGCTGTGCCTGATCGATACGCGGCCGCGTGAGCTGTGCGCCGACGAGCTCGCGCTGCTCGGCGATCTCGCCCACATGACCGAACGCGAAATCGCGGCGCTCCATCTCGCGACCACCGACGAGCTGACGCAACTGACAAACCGGCGCGGCTTCGAGATTCTCGCGCGTCAGGTGCTCGGCCTGTGCGAGCGCACGGGCCGGCAAGCGGCACTGCTGTTCTTCGACCTGAACGGTTTCAAGGCGATCAACGATCGCTGCGGCCATGCGGAAGGCGACCGTGCACTGAAGGCGTTCGCGCAGACGCTCACCGGCACGCTGCGCGACAGCGACGTGATCGCCCGGCTCGGCGGCGACGAGTTCGTCGTGCTGTTGAGCGCGATCGACCCGGCCGACGTCGGCGAGCCGATCGAACGCGTGAAGCAGGCGCTCGAGCGGCGCAACGCGGACGACGCGCGCGGTTACGCGATCCGCTTCAGCGTCGGCCACGTCGCTTACGATCCCGCCCGTCATCGCACGGTGGCCGACCTGCTCGATTCGGCCGACCGGCGCATGTACGAGGACAAGCGGCGCGGCAAGGCCACCGGCGGCTGAGCGCCGGCACGCCGCTGCCGATGCCGCGGCGGCGCGCGGCCGGGGCTGCGGCGTTCAGCCCGCTGCGTCGGCCCCGCGGGGCCTGCCTGCTGCGGTCAGCTGCCGCAAGGCGGCGCGCTGGCCATCGCCTCGGCGATCTGCCCGGGCGTCAGATCGCGCTGGTGGGTCGCGATCGACCAGCGATGACCGAACGGATCCTCGACCTGACCGTAGCGATCGCCCCAGAACATGTCGGCCGCCGGAACCCGGAGGGTCGCGCCGGCCGCGACGGCCTGCTCGATGGCCGCATCCACGTTCGGCACGAACAGATGCAGACTGACCGGCGTGCCCTTCAGCGCCTTCGGCCCGACCGCGCCGTGCTCGGGCATTTCATCCACGAGCATCAGCGCCGAATCGCCGATCGCGAGACACGCGTGCGCGAGCCGGCCGTCGGGCAGCATCAGGCGGAACCGTTCGGTGGCGTTGAACGCGCGCGTGTAGAACTCGATCGCGGCGGTTGCGCCGGCGCAGATCAGGTGCGGCGTCAGCGTGCGCATCCCTTCCGGAATCGGTTTGACGGACGTGGCCATGGGTGTCGCTCCTTCAGTGAGTTGTCGTATCGGAAACGGGACGGACGCGCGATGCATCCGCCGCCGATGACACGACGAACGGGCTCGACTGAAATCGACATCGGTTCGGAAATTTTTTTGCGACGTGCCGGACCGGCACGAACGTACGCGGGCAGCGAGCGCGGTGCGGCGCCAACGGCGCGCTGGAGACCGGCGGCATCGCGTTTGCTGCCGCGGCGGGATGGGTCGTCGTGCGGCGCTGCGCAGTGCGGGCGCGCGCCGCAGTTGCCGTCAGATTTGCGGAAGGTCGCGCAGCGTGCGCGACTCGTTCGTCGCGTCGATGTCGAGCTCGATCCCTTCGGATGCGTCGCGGTACAGCACGCGTTTCAACCTCGGCCCGACGGCCGTTGCGTCCGCTTCGTCGAACACGGCCAACACGTCGGCGCCGGCGGCGAGCGCGCTGGCGACCTCCGCGACCGTCGCCTCGCTGGGCGCTGCGGCCCACGAGCGGTCCGTTGGGTTGACGGCCGCCCAGCGCACGTGTGTCACCCGCGCGCTGCGCACATCGATTCGGACACCATTCACCGCGAACATCGACATCGACCTCTCCTTCGAAACGGTTGCGACCGGCCGCGCGCGCGGCTTCGGCCGACGCGATTTTCGATGATACATTGAGACGCTTTGCAACCGTCAACAGACCATCGTGCACCGGAGAAACACATGACCGACGCCTGGGGAACCTTCCCGGCCAGAATGGGCGACCATCAGGCTTTCATCAGCTTCAATCACGCGTTCGCGGAAATCGCCGAGACCGACCCGCGCACGTCGCTGCTCAGCGTGCGCGTCGCGCTCGCGCATCCGACGCCCGACGGCCTGCCCGGCAGCGACGAATTCGCCGAACTCACGCGCGTCGAGACGCTGCTGGACGCCGCGGTGACTGGGCGCAACGGCGTGCAGGTCGGCCGCATCACCGTCGACAACAACCAGGATTTCCTGTTTTACGTGTCGTTCGACGAAGACACGGCGGCCGGGATCGTCGACGCGCTGGCCGACCAGACGGCCTACGCACTTCAGTACGCATACCACGAGGATCCGGACAAGGAGACCTACTGGCGCACGCTCTACCCGACCGACGACGACTGGCAATTGATGCGCGACATGCGCGGGCTCGACGCGCTGCTGCAAAAAGGCGACGTCGGCGACGTGAGCCGGCGCGTGGCGCACTGGGCCTACTTCCCGGATCCGAGCGACGCGCACCAGTTCGCCGACTTGGCCGAGTCGAAGGGCTATCTGGTCGAATCGGTCGCGCCGACCGAGGACGGCAAATCGGCCGTGCGCTTCGCGCACGAAGGGACGATGGCGCTGGCCGACATCACGCGCCATACGCTCGAGATCAACCGCGAGGTGCGCGCGCTCGGCGGCAACTACGACGGTTGGGAAACGAGCGTCGAACAGGCTGGGTGAGCGGGCCGGCCTGCAAAAAGTCCCCGCTCCTGCACGAGCGAGCGGGGAAACGTTGACCGGGCCGGGGAGAACGGTCAACCCGTCGGATTGTGATCGTGGCGCGCGCAACCGTCTGTGCGACAACTCACCCTTGCAACCGGCAAGCGCCAGTGTCGATCGCGCTCGTCGACAACGACGCTTGCACCCTTCGTCGGCGAATTCCGTTGTTTCCCTCCGCGCGGCACGCGCCGCGTCCGCGATGTGCCGGCGCGTCCGGATGCGCGCTGCACCGCGTGAATCTTGTGTGAATTTCGCTCGTGGGAATAAATTCCGGACGCACGGTGCCGTTATTCTCGGAATGATCGCGAACGCGTCGACGAGCGCGGCGCGGCGGCGATCGCGCGTTAGCTGCTCGTGTGACCTCTGTCGCCGCATTCCGCTGCGGACGGAGGCCGCCGCACTGCGACGGTCGAGCCACAGAAATCACCGCAATACGATGCAAACCATGACACTCGCTCAGGCACAACACGACGGCGTCGACGTCTGGATCGTTCCGTTGCCCGGACACGCCGCCTACGCCTATACGCACCTCAAGCGGGTATTCGGATCCGACGACTCGCGACATCGCGTCGTGACCATCGACCTGCGTCGGCTGCTCGCGTGCGCGGACCGCGACACGACCGATTACGTGCTGCCGTCCGTTCAGGACTGGCCGCCCGGCAAGGCGGCCGGCATTCGCGAATTTCTCGACCCGGACAAGGCGCGGATTCCGGACATGCCGTTCATCACGTTCCGCGAGACGAGGCCGCGGACGCTGCTCGGCATCCCGAGTCTGTCGAAGACCGGCGTTGCGTCGTTCCGGAACGGGCAGCATCGCGCGCGCTATCTGGCGCACGCGGGCGCGACGCGCGTGCCGGTGGAGGTGCATGAGACGGAAGCGGATTTGCTCGCGCGCTATTGCGGTATGTGAGGCTCGATCGGATCGGCAGTGGCGGCGGTTCGGTCTCGACGTTCGCGAACACGGCGCGACGACGTTGTGCCGTTGGCCTCAGTCGGTCGTGACCGATCTGCGTGGGACCGACAGACTGATGCCGAAGCCCCGCGACGGTAAAGGCTCCGCGACGCTCGTGCCGCCGAGCCGTCGCACGCGATCGCGAATGCCGGCGAGCCCCGACGAGTGAACCGCAGCCGGCGGGCGCTCGGTTGACGGGGCCGGCTCGCCGTCGTCCTCGATCGACAGGTCGCATTGCGATTCCGTGCAACGGAATGCGATCCGGACTTCGGTCGGATTCCATGCGTGCCGCGCAATGTTCGTGAGCGCCTCCTGGACGATGCGGAACAACGCCGTCGACGCGGCGTCCGTGAATCTCACATCGCAACGCTCTGTGTGGAACAGCACCCGCAAGCCGGAGCGTTGCCGAAAGTCGTCCACCAGCCACTCGAGCGCGGGAAGCAGGCCGAGATCGTCCAGGATCGCCGGCCGCAAACCGGCCGACAAGCGTCGCACCGACAGGATCGCGCGGTCGAGCGCGGCGCGCATGCTGTCGGCGAGCTGGGCCGCTTGGGCACTCGGCGTCGCGTCATCCTGCGTCACGAGCCTGTTCAGGCCCATCTTCAGCGCCGTCAGCTGTTGGCCGAGGTCGTCGTGCAGTTCTCGCGAGATCCGCTTCTTTTCTTCCTCGCGAGCCGTCTCGATACGCGCCGCGAGTTCGCTTGCGTACTCCAGTTGCTTCAGGCGATTACGCTCGGTCATGTCGCGCGTAACTTTCGCGAAGCCCAGCAATTTGCCGGCCGGACCGTAGACCGCCGTAATCACGACGTTGGCCCAGAAACGCGATCCGTCTTTGCGCAGCCGCCAGCCCTCGTCCTCCACCCGGCCCTGTGCGGCCGCGGTCGCCAGTTCCCTCTCCGGCTTGCGCGCCGCGATGTCTTCCGCCGGATAGAAACGCGACACGTGGTGGCCGATGATCTCCGCCGGTTCGAAACCTTTGAGCCGCTTCGCACCGGCGTTCCAGCTGGTGATGTGACCGTCCGGGTCGAGCATGAAAACGGCATCCTCGACCGCGTCCATCAGCAAACGCAAGCGCTCTTCGCTCTGACGCAGTCTCTCTTCATTGCTGCGGCGCTCGGTCAGGTCGCGCGTGACTTTCGCGAAGCCGACCAGCATGCCGTCGCGGTCTCGCAGCGGCGTAATGACGACGTTGGCCCAGAACCTCGAACCATCGCGGCGTATGCGCCACCCTTCGTCCTCCCAGCGTCCGAGCGTGACGGCGCGAGCGAGTTCTTCCGCCGGATAGCCGCGCTGTTGCGCGTCGGATGGGTAAAAGACCGAGAAGTGCTGGCCGATGATCTCGTCGGCGCGATAGCCTTTGATACGCTCCGCGCCGGCGTTCCAGCTGGCGACATGGCCAGTCGGGTCCAGCAGAAAAATCGCATAGTCGCGGATTGCGTCGACCAGCGAGCGGTAGCGCTCCTCCGCTGAAACCATGGCGATCGCCTCGCTCGGGTGCCCGCCGTTCGGTCCGTTTTCGGCATATTCCAAGGCGCTCGTTCCTCCATAAACCTTGTGTCGGATATCGACAGAATAAACCGCGGTCGAATCGGCGGTGATATTGCGGCGGTAATCATGCTGAAAATAGGGGCGCCAAAAGCGATCGTGCTGCTTCCCCGTTTGTGTCCATCAGAAAAAAACGCTGATTTGACACCTTCAGCCACCGACTGATCCAAGTCAACACCGGCATACTGATTTAGCATCAAATTAGTTAACAAAACAAATAACCTTGAACCAGACCGTAGGTACCGGGCTCGGCTATGCGATGGGCCGCTTGCGATGCCCGCGGCCGACTGACATGATCGACTCGCAAGCGCACCTTAGGCGCATGTGCGTGCAGCGAAATCTGCTAGTCGCAATGGAAATACTAAATCAAACAAGAAACGAGGAAGACCATGAAACATATTGGCCCTGTGCTGCTTGTCGTTGCAGCTCTCGCGGGATGTAATTCGAAGCAGGACAACACTAATTCGCAAACCACAACGGCGGCACCTGCCGCGGCCAGTGACACTGCCCCGGCCTCTCAGGTTTCTCCGACGCAAACGACCATCACTGCCCCGCCCGCGCCTCGGCACAATTACGCCATCAATCAGGACGGGACTTATGGTTACGAGCCGGGCCTAAGCGAAGATGATATTCGTGCCGGAAAGACGGCCAAGCCTTTGGTCATGATGCGATACGTCGGCCTTCGCGACGGCACGTACATCCTGCTGTTGATCGACGAAGATAATCCGAATTTCTCGACGCGCGTCGCGTGTCAAGCGCCCTGTGAATTCGCAAAATCGCAGACTATGGCCGGAGATATGGTGGTAAAGACGGAAACCATACGTGTTGCGCCGGGATCCCTGTTGAATGGAATGGTGGAAGATGCCGTAGCCGGGCAACTGATTCCGTTCGGCCAGAGAGCGCCAAGTCAGACCGTGAGCCAGGCTCCGGTCGGTGCAACATCGTCATCGCAAGTGCTGCAACCACCGACCACGACCACACCCGCCACCGACGCTCAGTATGACTCTGCCAACGGCCCCGTCCAGCAAACGAGCTTCGACTGCAGCAAGGCGAAGTCGATTCCAGAGTTTCTGATCTGTCACGATCCGGATTTGGCGGCAGCTGACCGCGACCTCGCCGACACGTACCGTCAGGCCAAGGAGGCCGCGGTAGACAAAACGGCGTTCAATAATAGAACGAGGCGGCAATGGAACTTTCGAGAAAAAAATTGCCGCGATAAAGACTGCCTGATGTCCTGGTATGCATATCAGAAGCGCGTGCTATCCAAGATTGCCCAGACCGGTGACGCGGCCGTTCAAGACAACTAGGACGGCGACCGCCGCGGGTCAAACTCCGCTCGATGAGGGACGCTGTCTGGGTTCGCCGCGGGTCCCGGGCCGGGTTCGGGTGGCTTGCGTCGGCTGACGCGCGCGGCTTCAACGGCGCGACGAGAAGCGACTGCTCGGCCGCGAGCCGTTTCCGGCAGCGCACCGCTGCCGCGCGACGGACTCGGCACTGGGAGCCGGCGCACGTATTCGTGACCCGGCAAAGGCGGACCCAGTGCGTTGCGGGATCGGCATGCGTCCGGCGACGGCTGCCCGCCCCTGCGACTTCACATAGCTCGTAAAGCGTTACCGCGCGCAATTCCCAATTCGGGAATGCCAAAACAAAAACGGCACTGTCTTTCAGGACAGTGCCGTTTCAACGACTTGATACCGCTAGGAATTCTTTGGGGTGGCTGATGGGACTCGAACCCACGACAACAGGAATCACAATCCTGGACTCTACCAACTGAGCTACAGCCACCACTGATACTGCTTTGCGTCTTCGCTGTTTCGTTTCGTGTTCAGCAGCGAAGAACAAGATTATACGAACACTTTTCCATCTTGCAAAGCATTTTTTTCAAAATTTTCGATAGCGTCGTTCAGATGCGTGCGCGCCTCGTCGAACACGCTCAGATCGCCGCGCGCGAGCTTCTTGTTGTCCGACAGCACGCGCCGCCAGCCACGTGCGCCCGCGACACCGCGATACAGCCCGAGCGCGTGCCGGACGATCGCGCCGAGATAGGTGCCGCGCTTCAACTCCGCCGCGCAATATTCGATCAGCTTCGCCTCGGCCTCTTCGCGCGTCGGCGCCGGCGCAGTCGATCCGTAAAAGCGCGCATCGACGCCCGCGAGCACGTACGGGTTGTGATACGCCTCGCGGCCGAGCATCACGCCGTCAACGTGCTCGAGATGCTCCGCCACCTCGTCGAGCGTCTTGATCCCGCCGTTGATCACGATCTCCAGCGCCGGGAAATCGCGCTTCAGCCGATACGCATAGTCGTACTTGAGCGGCGGGATCTCGCGGTTCTCCTTCGGCGACAGCCCTTTCAGGATCGCATTGCGGGCATGCACGATGAACGTGTCGCAGCCTGCCTGCGCAACCGTGCCGACGAAGTCGCGCACAAATGCATAGTCCTCCACTGCGTCGACCCCGATCCGGTGCTTGACCGTCACGGGCACCGACACCGCATCGCGCATCGCCTTCACGCAGTCGGCGACGAGTTGCGGCTCGTTCATCAGGCACGCACCGAATGCGCCGCGCTGCACGCGCTCGGACGGGCACCCGCAATTCAGGTTGATCTCGTCGTAGCCCCACTGCTCGCCGAGCTTCGCTGCGCGGGCGAGATCGTCCGGTTCGCTGCCGCCGAGTTGCAGCGCGACCGGCGATTCGTTCGGCGTGAACGCGAGATGCCGCTGCGCGTCGCCGAACAGCAGCGCGCCCGTCGTGATCATTTCCGTATACAGCCACGTGTCGCGCGTCAGCGTGCGATGGAACGAGCGGCAATGACGATCGGTCCAGTCAAGCATGGGCGCCACGGAAACGCGGCGGGGAGGAAGCGTAGACGGTGCGGACATGGAATTCGGGGCAGCAAGCAGCGCGAAAGGCAACCCGTGATTTTACCGCAACGCGGGCCGCACGGCCGCGCCGGCCACCGTAACGAGGCTACGCGGCCGCGCCGCCGCCGAGTTCGACGTCCACCGCGCGCCGCGCCTCGTCGAGCACGCGCTCGATCACACGTCGTTCGGTCAGCAGCATCCCGTCGACTTTCACGAGCCGCCAGTCGATCCGCACGACGGCGTCCTGCAGCACGCGGTAGTGCGCGTGCTCGCCGTCCCACACCTGCTCGGTCTTCACCTCGATCTCATAGCCTCGGTACGGCTCGCTGAAATCGCCGAGATCGCTGCCCGTCGGTTCCATCGCTGGCTCCGTCGCGCCACGGCGCCTGGCCGCCGCGGCGGCCGGCGACGCGCGCTCAATCGTATTCGTTGGACAAAACGGATCGGCCGTCGGCGGTCAGATCGACGCGCCCGGCTGCCGCCTGGTAGATCAGCCCTTCGTTCAGCAACGCATACACCACGTCGTCGAACGCGGCGGGCACCGGCCGGCTGTCGCCGAACTGGTCGATCCACTTCAGCGCCTCGATGGCTTCGGGAGAAAGGATGGGGGTCATGCGTTGGCCTCCGGCATCGGTGTCGCTCCATCCTAGCACTTCGTCCGGACGGCGAATACCGAGGCAAACGCGGGCTGAACCCGCCGCCCGCCGCCGCGCGGACCGGCAACCGCCCCACCCGCGCGCCGGCACGGCAAACCGGCTCAGAGGCGCGCGATCGACACCTCGGTCGACTTGACGAGCGCAACGACTTCCGCGCCGACCTTCAGTTCGAGTTCGTCGACCGAGCGCGTGGTGATCACCGACGTGACGATGCCGAACGGCGTCTCGACGTCGACTTCCGACACCACCGGCCCGCGGATGATCTCCTTCACCTTGCCTTTGAACTGGTTACGTACGTTGATTGCAGTGATGCTCATCGGGTAATCGCTCCGAATGGAAAGTCCAGGGACGGGCGGCCTCAGCCGCCCGCGTTTAAACGGCCCAGCGAATCTGCGCGGCCGGTCGTACGTAATCGTCGTCGCGTGCTGCGTGCGGATCGGCACCGCCCGGCCCGCCGGCGAGCACGCGTTGCAGCACGCGGTCCTCGAGCGCCGCGAACGCCGCCGACGCGCGCGCACGCGGCCGCTCGAGCGGCACGGGCTGATCGAGCGCGACGCGCCCCTGCTCGATCAGCAGGATCCGGTCGCCGAGCGCGACGGCTTCCTGCACGTCGTGCGTGACGAGCAGCGCGGTGAACCGGTGCTCGCGCCACAAGCGCTCGATCAGCGCATGCATTTCGATGCGGGTGAGCGCGTCGAGCGCGCCGAGCGGCTCGTCGAGCAGCAGCAACTGCGGCCGGTGCACGAGCGCACGGGCCAGCGCGACGCGTTGCCGCTGGCCGCCCGACAGCTGGGCCGGCCAGTCGTTCGCGCGCTCCAGCAGTCCGACTTCGTCGAGCACCGCACGCGCCCGCTCGCGCGCCTCTCGGCCGCGGCCGAGGCCAAGCATCACGTTCTGCAGCACGGTCTTCCACGGCAGCAGGCGCGCGTCCTGGTACATGATCCGCGTGTCGAGCGCGCCGCCGCCGTCGCCGTGCGTCGCGAGCGTGCCGCTGCTCGGCGCGTCGAGCCCCGCGACGAGACGCAGCAGCGTCGATTTCCCGCAGCCGCTGCGACCGACGATCGCCACGAAGCTGCCGCGCGCGATGCCGAGTTCGACGTCATCGAGCACGGTGCGCGCACCGAACCGCTTGCTGACGCCCGACAGCGTCACCGCATCGTCCCGTGACGGATTGCCCGCGCGGCGCGGCGCGATCGGGACCACCGATGCGCGGCCGTCCCGCTCGGCGAGCGCCGCGTCGCGCGCGTCATCGTCGGTCACGCGCGCGTGTGCCAGCTCGGCCTCGAGGTCTGCGCCGGCGAGCGCGCCGTAGGCCGCCGCCGAAGTCGTCGCATTCATGCCTTTGCTCCGGGTTGATAAGCGGGGTGCCAGCGCAGCGTCACGCGCTCGATCCATTTCGCGAGCACGTCGGCCAGCTTGCCGAGCACCGCGTACAGCAGGATGCCGACCACCACCACATCGGTTTGCAGGAATTCGCGCGCGTTCATCGTCATGTAGCCGATGCCCGATTGCGCGGAGATCGTTTCCGCGACGATCAGCATCACCCACATCAGCCCGAGCGCGAAGCGCACGCCCACGAGGATCGACGGCAATGCGCCGGGCAGGATCACGTCGCGATACAGCGCGAAGCCGCGCACGCCGTAGCTCTTCGCCATCTCGATCAGGTTCGCGTCGACCGAGCGGATCCCGTGATACGTGTTGATGTAGATCGGGAAGAACACGCCGAGCGCGACGAGGAACAGCTTCGCCTTCTCGTCGATGCCGAACCACAGGATCACGAGCGGAATCATCGCGAGCGCCGGGATGTTGCGGATCATCTGGATCGTCGAATCGAGCGCGACCTCCGCCGCCTTCGACAGACCGGTCGCGAGGCCGAGCGCCAGGCCGACGCCGCCGCCGATCGCGAAGCCGAACAGCGCGCGCCACGTGCTGACCTTGACGTTCGCCCACATTTCGCCCGACGTCACGAGCGACCATGCGGCGCGCACCACCGCCACCGGTTCGGGCAGCACGCGGGTCGACAGCCAGCCGGCGCGCGCGCCGATCTCCCACCCGGCCAACAGCGCGAGCGGCACGAGCCACGGCGCGACGCCGCGCCACGCGCGGGCGGCGACGGCGGCGGTCACGGAGGTTTTCGTTGTCATCGCCAGCCTCCTTCGTTCAACTTTGGCTCGCCTTCGGCAGATAGTTGTTGCCGACGATCTCGCCGAACGGCCCGGACAGCGGACCGGACGCCCGCTTCGCGCCGCTGCTCTTGATCAGCGGGAACACGAGTTCCGCGAAACGGTACGACTCCTCGAGATGCGGATAGCCGGACAGGATGAACGTCTCGATGCCGAGATCCGCGTATTCGCGCATGCGTTCCGCGACCTGCTGCGGATTGCCGACGAGCGCCGTTCCCGCGCCGCCGCGCACGAGGCCGACGCCGGCCCACAGGTTCGGATACACCTCGAGCGTGTCGCGGCCGCCGCGCTTGCCGCCGTGCAGCGCAGCCATCCGGCGTTGCCCTTCCGAATCCATGTTCGCGAACACCTGCTGCGCGCGGGCGATCGTCTCGTCGTCGAGACGGCTGATCAGGCGCTCCGCGTCGCGCCACGCTTCGTCCTCGGTCTCGCGCACGATCACGTGCAGGCGGATGCCGAACTTGATCTTGCGGCCGCGCGCGTCGGCGCGGGCGCGGATGTCGGCGATCTTCTTCGCGACGGCCTCGGGTGGTTCGCCCCAGGTGAGATAGGTGTCGATGTGGTCGGCTGCGATCGCATGCGCGGCCGGCGACGAGCCACCGAACCACAGCGGCGGATGCGGCCGTTGCACGGGCGGATACAGCGCCTTGCCGCCCTTCGACTGCAGATGCTTGCCGATATAGTCGAAGCCGCCGTTGTCGTGCGACGCGGTGAGCAGCCCGCGCCAGATGTTCAGGAAGTCGTCGGTGATTTCGTAGCGCGTGTCGTGATCGGCGAACAGGCCGTCGCCTTCGAGCTCGGCGGAGTCGCCGCCCGTCACGACGTTGATCAGCAGCCGGCCGCCCGACAGCCGGTCGAACGTCGCGGCCATCCGCGCCGACAGCCCCGGCGACGCGATGCCGGGACGGATCGCGACGAGGAACTTCAGACGCTGCGTCGCCGGGATCAGGCTCGACGCGACGACCCACGCATCCTCGCAGGAACGGCCCGTGGGCAGCAGCACGCCTTCGTAGCCGAGCGTATCGGCGGCGACGGCGATCTGCTTGAAATAGTCGTAGTCCGCTGCGCGCGCGCCTTCGGTCGTGCCGAGGTATCGGCTGTCGCCGTGCGTGGGAATAAACCAGAAAACGTTCATCTGCTGCTCCTGCTTGACTGTTCGTGCCGGAATTCGGACAAAAGGCGCCCCTGCATGCATCGCGATTACGCGGCGCATGCATGGTGTGCATTCAAATCGGGATGGCTCGCCGGCCTGATCGTGCCGCTCGCGAGAGCGCCACTGCACGGCTGATTCCGGGAAATCAGTCTATGGATCGCTACAGGGCTTAGGAACGATTTTTTTGAGCTTAGGTTTTCCGCTTTCGTGATTAGCGCGACGCTGCAGCGAATATCGCGTCGACCGGCCCCTATAATGACGGATCTCTCCGAACAACTTCGCGCGCCCGGCTTGCGTCGTGCACGCCTGCAATGCACTCATCGATGCAGAAACTGATCCTGCCGTTCCTGTCCGGCTTCCTGGCCGCCCTGTTCTTCCGCGAAGCGACGCTCGCGCTGCTGCATACGGCCGATCTGATCGCCGCCGCCGGCTTCTCGACGCAACCGTTCGCGCCGCTCGGTATTCCTGAATTCGTCGCGAACGCGCTGATCAGCGCGTGCTGTGCGGTGCCGATGGCGTGGCTGCTGCGCGTGTCGCCGGATCGCGAAGCACCGTGGATCGGCGCACTGGTATTCGGCGGCATCGTGTTGACCGCGGCGCGCGTGTTCGCGATCGATCCGCTGCGCGGCATCTGGCCGTCGGGCAACATGATGCCCGTGCTCGCAGCCGGTTTCGCGACCAACGCGGTGTGGGGATTCGGCGCGCTCGTGTTCATGCGCGCGTTCATGTCGGACGACGCCGGCGACGAGTAAGCGCGCCCGTCCGCAGCGCGGACGGCGTTGCGGCCGCGACGCGGCCGAACCGCTATCCGCAACGCAAAGAGGCCGCGTGCATCTGCACGCGGCCTCTTTTGTTTTTGAAGCGATCGCGTGACGCTCGCGATCAGTCCTCGAGGTCGCGCAGCGGATGGGTGTCGGGCGTCCACGGGCTGTCGAACATCGCGACGACGTGCGCGCGATCGAGCGCGTCGATCGACTTGAAGCGCCACACCGGCTGGTGGTCCTTGTCGACGATCAAGGCCCTGACGCCTTCGATCACGTCGCCGTGCGCGAACGTCGAGCGCGTGAGGTCGAGGTCGCGCCGCAGGCAATCGGCCATCGTCGCATCGCGCGCGCGCTCGACGACCTCGAGCGACACGGCCATCGACAGCGGCGACAACTGGCTGCGCATCGCATCGGCGGCCTGCGCGACCCATCCGTCGACGGCCGCGCCGTCGCGCGCCGCGTCGAGCGACGCGAGGATCGCGCCGAGGTCGGGCTGCGCGAAATGGCGGTCGATGCCGGCGCGCGCGGCGGCGAGCGCCGACGTATCGGGCGTCGGCACGACGCGGTGCGCGGCGGCCGCGTCGATCACGCATTGCACTGCGTGCGCGCCGCTGTCGAGGCGCGCGCTGCGCAGCGTATCGAGCAGCGCGGGCAGCGTCGCATCGGGCAGATAGACGTCGGCGAGCTGCGCGTACAACGCGCCGGCCGCATCGAGCGTCGCGCCCGTCACCGCGAGGTAGCGGCCGATCGCGCCGGGCGTGCGCGCGAGAAACCAGCTCATACCGACGTCCGGGAACAGGCCGATGCGCGTCTCGGGCATCGCCATCCTGGTCGAATCGGTCACGACCCGCAGGCCGCCGGTATGGCGCGCGGCCTGCGAGATGCCCATGCCGCCGCCCATCACAACGCCGTGCATCAGCGCGATATACGGTTTCGGATACGTGAAGATCGTATGGTTGAGCGTGTATTCGTCGATGAAGAACGTGTCGATCGCATCGCGCTCGCCGCGTTGCCATGCGTCGTGGAAGAAGCGCACGTCGCCGCCCGCGCAAAATGCGCGCGGATGCGGGCTGTGCACGACGACGGCGACCACGTCGGGATCGGCGCGCCACGCGTCGAGCGCCTGCTGCATCAGGCGGATCATCCCGACCGACAGCGCATTGAGCGCCTTCGGGCGGTTCAGTTCGAGATAGCCGATGCGGTTCGCGACGTACGCGCGCACATCGGGCTGAGGCGTGTCCGCGCCAGCGGGCCCGGAACGGGAAGTGGAATCGGTCATGTGAGTCATCCGGCGTATCGCGGGCGCACGCTCAGTGCGCCTGCATCTTCGAGAACAGGTTCAGTACCACGACGCCCGAGACGATCAGCCCGAGGCCGATCACCGCCGGTACGTCGGGCACCTGGCGATACAGCAGCATCGCGACGAGCGTGATCAGCACGATGCCGGCGCCGGACCACACCGCGTAGATGATGCCGACGGGCATCGTGCGCAGCGTCAGCGACAGGCAGTAGAACGCGATCCCGTAGCCCGCGACGACCAGCGCCGACGGCCAGAAGCGCGTGAAGCCATCGGCCGCGCGCAGCGCGGATGTGCCGACCACTTCCGCGACGATCGCGATCGCGAGCCATGCGTAACCGGGCAGTTGCATCGGTCAGCTCCTTTCGAGTGCCAGCACCGCATAGTCGTGTCCGAGTTCGGCGCACAGCGCTTCGACGACGAACTCGTGATCCGCGCGCTGCGGCAACCCCGATGCGGTGATCGAGCCGATCACGCCGGCCCCGGCGACGGTCAGCGGAAACGAGCCGCCGTGCAGCGAATATTCGGAGATCGGCAGCCCGTGCTTGTCCGCGAGCGTTGCGCCGGCCTGCTGCATGCGCAGGCCGATCGCATACGAGCTGCGGCGAAAATGCGCGACCACGTTGCGCTTGCGGCGCACCCAGTCCGCGTTGTCGGGCGTCGCGCCCGCAAGCGCCGCAAAGAACAGCGGCTGACCGAACGTCGCGATGTCGATCGCGATCGCATGGCCGCGTGCCGTCGCGAGCGCATGCATGCGGTTGCCGAGCGACCATGCGCGCGCGGGGTCGAATTGGGGAAACACGAGCGCCTGTTCCTGCGCGCCGATCGATTGCAGATCGTGAGCGATGTCCATGAATCCGTCGAGGCAGTAGTGAGGGTTGCAACGGCGACGATGCGAGATGCGCACGGCCGCGCTGCGGCATGAATGACACGAGCAAACCGAGCGATTCTAGCGCACGCGCCCGAACCTCCGCCCTGCGCGGCCCGCGATGGGCCGTGCAGGGCGATTGTCAGAAAGTGCTTGCATGCATTTGGGGAAGTCCATATAATTCAATTCTTCGACGGACGCGGGGTGGAGCAGTCTGGCAGCTCGTCGGGCTCATAACCCGAAGGTCGTAGGTTCAAATCCTACCCCCGCAACCAACGTCCCGATTCATGCAAAAAGCCCGGCTCTGCGCCGGGCTTTTTGTTTTTCCGCGTCCGGTTTCTTGCATTGCTCGTCGCGCGCCGCGCACACGCGCCGGCGTTCGAGAATGCGCGGCCCCGGTGATACACTCGCATCACCTCGTCCCTTCCACTCGACATGAAATTCTGCTCCGTCTGCGGCCACGAAGTCATCGCGCGCATTCCTCAGGGTGACAACCGCGAGCGCTTCGTTTGCGATCACTGCGGCACGATCCATTACCAGAATCCGCGCAACGTGGTCGGCACGGTGCCGGTCTGGGGCGATCAGGTGCTGCTGTGCCGCCGCGCGATCGAACCGCGCTACGGGTTCTGGACGCTGCCCGCGGGCTTCATGGAAATGGGCGAGACGACGGCCGAGGCCGCCGCACGCGAAACGCTCGAGGAAGCCGGCGCGCGCGTCGAGATACAGAACCTGTTCACGCTGCTCAACGTGCCGCACGTGCACCAGGTCCACCTGTTCTATCTGGCGCGGCTCATCGATCCCGACTACGAGGCCGGCGAGGAAAGCCTCGAAGTGAAGCTGTTCGACGAAGCCGACATCCCGTGGGACGAGATCGCGTTCCCGACCGTCAGCCAGACGCTGCGTTTCTTCTTCGCCGATCGCGCCGCCGGCGACTACGGCGTGCATACCGGCGATATCTTCCGCTCGCTGCGCACCGGCTGAGCCCGCGCCCCATGGTCCCCTGGCTCGACCCGGACGATCCGTTTCCGCCCGTCGAACGCGCGCTCGGGCCCGCGACCGGCGCGCCTGGGCTGCTCGCCGCGAGCGCCGACCTGCTGCCGTCGCGGCTGATCGACGCTTACCTGCGCGGCATCTTCCCGTGGTACTCGGACGGCCAGCCGGTGCTGTGGTGGAGCCCCGATCCGCGGATGATTCTCGCGCCGGCGGAATTCAAGGTGTCGCCGTCGCTGCGCAAAACGCTCAAGCGCGTGCTGCGCGACGCCGCATGGGAAGTGCGCGTCGATCACGATTTTGCCGGCGTGATGCGCGCCTGCGCGCAGGCGCCGCGCCGCGGTCAGCGCGGCACGTGGATCACCGCGGAGATCATCGACGCGTACACGTCGCTCCACCGCTCGGGCAACGCGCACAGCATCGAGACGTGGCACGACGGCCGGCGGGTGGGCGGCCTCTACGGCGTCGCGTTCGGACGGATGTTCTTCGGCGAATCGATGTACGCGGATGCCACCGACGCATCGAAAATCGCGCTGGCGACGCTGGTCGCACACCTTCGCGACCAGGGGCTGGAAATGATAGACTGCCAGCAGAATACGTCGCATCTAGCGTCGCTCGGCGGCCGCGAGATCGCACGCAAGGCCTTTGTCGCTCACGTGCGCCGCGCGGTGGCCGAACCGCCGATTCCGTGGCAGTTCGACAAGCGCGCGCTCGCCGCGCTGACGGGCCCCGCCGGAGCGGCGGCCCCTCGTGGGATCGAGCGCTAGCGCGGCACTCCTTCCCTGCATCGAGAGCTGCCCATGACTCACCCGACTGAGCTGCCGCTTTCACCGCTTTCGGCGTTGCAATTCTATGCAACGGCGCCTTATCCGTGCAGCTATCTGGACGGTCGCATCGCGCGCTCGCAAGTCGCGACGCCGAGCCATCTCATCAACTCCGACATCTATACCGAACTCGTGAAGGCCGGCTTTCGCCGCTCGGGCGTGTTCACCTATCGGCCGTACTGCGACGGCTGTCGCGCGTGCGTGCCGGTGCGCGTGCCGGTGCGCGCGTTCACGCCGTCGCGCACGCAGCGCCGGATGTGGAAGCGCCACCGCGCACTGGTGGCGACGGTCTCGCCGCTGCACTACGACGAAGAGCACTACGCGCTCTACATGCGCTACCAGTCGGCGCGTCATGCGGGCGGCGGCATGGACCGCGACAGCCGCGACCAGTACGAGCAGTTCCTGCTGCAAAGCCGGATCAACTCGCGGCTCGTCGAATTCCGCGACCTCGACGCGTCGGGCGGCGAGCCCGGCAAGCTGCGCATGGTCAGCATGATCGACATCCTCGGCGACGGTCTGTCGTCGGTCTACACGTTCTTCGAGCCGGACGACGCGCACACGAGCTACGGCACCTACAACATCCTGTGGCAGATCGAGCAGGCGCGAAGCCTCGGGCTGCCGTACGTGTATCTCGGCTACTGGATCCGCGAAAGCCCGAAGATGGCGTACAAGGCGAACTTCCATCCGCTCGAAGGCTTGCTCGACGGACGCTGGAAGACGCTCGATCCGGCCCGCGTCGACCTGCCGCCGGTCGACGCCGCGCTCGCCCGCGCGCCGCTGCCGGGCGGGCATTCCGGCGCGGGCTGAGGACGGCGCGCGCTCGCGCGCCTTCACTCTCCCCTTCGCCCGCGCAACGGAGACGCCTACGAAGCGAAGCGCGCCCTTGCCGCGCAACTCCCGGTAAAATAGCGGGTTGTCATCCATTTCGGCCGTCCGCCCAATTCCCGTGTTCAGTTCCCTCTACCCGCTGGCCCGCGCATCCCTGTTCAAGATGGATGCGGAAGACGCTCATCACCTCACGCTGCGCGCGCTCGGCGCGGCTGGCCGCACGGGCCTCGCGTGCGCGCTGTCGGCCCGTGTGCCCGATGCGCCGCGCACCGTGATGGGGCTCACGTTCCGCAACCCGGTCGGCCTCGCGGCGGGCCTCGACAAGGACGGCGCGGCCATCGACGGCCTCGCCGCGCTCGGCTTCGGCTTCATCGAGGTCGGCACGGTCACGCCGCGGCCGCAGCCGGGCAATCCGCGCCCGCGCATGTTCCGGCTGCCGCAGGCCGACGCGCTGATCAATCGGATGGGCTTCAACAACCACGGCGTCGACCAGTTCGTGAAGAACGTCCAGGCGGCCCGCTATCGCGGCGTGCTGGGCCTGAACATCGGCAAGAACGCCGACACGCCGATCGAGCGCGCGGCCGACGACTACCTGTACTGCCTCGAACGCGTGTATCCGTTCGCGAGCTACGTGACGATCAACATCTCGTCGCCGAACACGAAGAACCTGCGCCAGCTGCAAGGCGCCGGCGAGCTCGACGCGCTGCTCGCCGCGCTGAAGGACAAGCAGCAGCGGCTGGCCGACCTGCACGGCAAGCTGGTGCCGCTCGCGCTGAAGATCGCCCCCGATCTCGACGACGAGCAGGTCAAGGAAATCGCCGACACGCTGCTGCGCCACAAGATCGAAGCGGTCATCGCCACCAACACGACGCTGTCGCGCGCAGCCGTACAAGGGCTGCCGCACGCGGACGAAGCCGGCGGGCTGTCGGGCCGGCCGGTCTTCGACGCCTCGAACGAAGTGATCCGCAAGCTGCACGCCGAACTCGGCAGCGCGGTGCCGATCATCGGCGTCGGCGGCATCTTCTCCGGCGACGACGCCCGCACGAAGCTCGCCGCCGGCGCGTCGCTGGTCCAGCTGTATACCGGCTTCATCTATCGCGGCCCGGCGCTCGTCGCCGAATGCGTGAAGGCAATCGCCGCCGAGCGCGCCGCGTAATATAGCCATAATCAAACGATATTTAGTAGCCGATTGCATTCTTGCTATGATCGGCGTCACTGTCCGAATCACGCCCGCTGGGGCAAGGAAGCTCACACGATGAAAATTTCGCTGCTGAAGAAGCTGCTGGTCGCCGGCCTGGTCGGCACGTCGTTCGCTGCTGCCACCGCGCACGCGGCCGACCTCCTCGACGAGGTCAAGCAACGCGGCACGCTGCGCGTCGGCCTCGAAGGCACGTTCCCCCCGTTCAACTCGAAGAGCCCGCAGGGCGAGCTCGTCGGCTTCGACGTCGACATCGCGAAGGCCGTCGCCGCGAAGCTCGGCGTGAAGGCCGAGTTCGTGACGACCGAATGGAGCGGGATCATCGCGGGCCTGCAGGCCGGCAAGTTCGACGTGATCGCCAACCAGGTCGGCATCACCGACAAGCGCAAGGAAACGCTCGACTTCTCGCCGGCATATACGTACTCGTCCGCGCAGCTGATCCAGCGCAAGGACGACACGCGCCAGTTCAAGTCGCTCGAGGATCTGAAGGGCAAGAAGCTCGGCGTCGCGCTCGGCACGAACTACATGGACATGGCGAAGTCGGTGCCCGGCATCGACGTGAAGACGTACCCGGGCGCGCCCGAGTATCTGCGCGACCTGGCGGCCGGCCGTCTCGACGCGGCGCTGAACGACCGTCTGATGCTCGCGTATCTGACGAAGAACTCGCAGCTGCCGCTGCGCCCGGGCGCGAACGTCGGCTCGGCGAACCCGTCGGGCATCCCGTTCAAGAAGGGCAACCCGAAGTTCCAGAAGGCGATCGACGACGCGATGACGCAACTCGAAGCCGACGGCACGTTCACGAAGATCTCGGACAAGTGGTTCGGCATCGACGTGACGAAACCCGTCAAGTAAGCACGCCTCTGTTTCCCGCCTGACGGCGGGCTGGAATGGGCGGCATCCGAAACGATGCCGCCCTTTGTTTTATTCGTCCGGTTTATGATTGCGCTTTCGCGCACGCACTCGATTCGCCATCCATGTCGACAACGTCCCTGCTCGTCCAATCGCTGCCGGTGCTCGCCCAGGGCGCCGTGCTGACCGTCAAGTTCGCCGTGCTGTCGATGGTGTTCGGCCTGCTCGGCGCGGTCGTGCTCGCGATGATGGGCATCCGGCAAAGCGAAGCGCTCGAAGGCTTCGAACGGATCTGGGTCAACGCGCTCGCATGGCTCGCTCGCGGCTACGTGAGCCTGATGCGCGGCACGCCGCTGCTCGTGCAGATCTTCGTCATCTATTACGGGCTGCCGAGCCTCGGCATCTCGCTCGATCCGACGCCGGCCGGCGTCATCGCGCTGTCGGCGAACGTCGCGGCGTACATGTCGGAAAGCATGCGCGGCGCCATCAACGGGATCGCGCGCGGCCAGTGGCTGGCCGCCTACAGCCTCGGGCTGTCGTGGTCGCAGACGCTGCGCTACGTGATCGGTCCGCAGGCGCTGCGCATCGCGGTGCCGAGCCTGTCGAACAGCCTGATCAGCCTGATCAAGGACACGTCGCTCGTGTCGGTGATCACCGTCACCGAACTCCTGCGCAGCGCGCAGGAAGTGATCGCGGCGACCTATCAGCCGCTGCCGTTGTATCTGGCCGCCGCGGCCGTGTACTGGGTGCTGTGCCAGATCCTCGAATGGGTCCAGCGCTGGTACGAGAAGCGCCTGTCGCTGCCCGGCCGACACTGAACGCCGCGCTGCGCTTCGCGGCCGGCGCGGCCAGCCTGCTCTCTCCCTACTCGCCCGAATAGCGCACGCCGAGCGCCGCGCGTGCCGCATCGGTCATCGCGATCATCTGCCGCGAATGGTCGTGCGTCACGATCGGGCTCTCGAGCGCGCCCGCGCGCAGCAATTCGCAGAAATGCGCGGTTTCGTAATTGAGGCCGCCGCCTTCGACCGGCGCATCGAGTTCGACGGTGCGGCCGTCCGCGTAGCGGATCGTCGCGCGCGCCGGGTTCCACCACTTCTCGTGAATCGTCACGTGGCCGCCGGCCGCCGCCAGCAACGCGTCGCCGCGCCCCATCACGTCCAGCCCGCAAAAGAGCTGCGCGATGCCGCCGTTCGCGTGGCGGCTGTTCAGGCTCGCGAATACGTCGACACCGGTCGCACCGACGCGGCCGAGCGTCTGCACGTCGTGCACCGCGCCGAGCCAGTCGACCGCCAGAAACGCTTCGTAGATGCCGATGTCCAGCAGCGCGCCGCCGGCGCAGTCGAGCCGGTAGACGGAATGCTCGGCCGGCACCGTCGATGACGCGCAGCCCGCGCGCACGAGCCGGATCTCGCCGATCGGGTCGTCATCGAGATGCGCGCGCAATCGTCGGTACAACGGAAAGAACGGCGGCTTCATCGCCTCCATGAAAAGCCGCCCCGCCACGCGTGCCGCGTCGAGCACGGCATCGAGCTGCGCTGCGTTCAGCGTCGCGGGTTTTTCGCACAGCACGGCCTTGCCGGCCGCGAGCGCGGCCTGCGCGTACTGCGCATGGCTGTCGTGGAGTGTCGCGATGTAGACGGCGTCGATATCGCTTGCCAGCAGTGCATCGAGGCTCGCGGCCGGCGTGCCGCCGCAGCTGTTGCAGAACGCGATGGCGGCGTCGGCGCGGCGCGCCCACACACCGCTGAGTACGGCGCCGGGCACGTGCGAGAGGCTTTGCGCGAAACGGTGGGCGATGCTGCCTGCGCCGACGATGCCGAAGCGCACCGGGCGGTCGTTCAAGTCGTTCATCGGATCTTCCGTGGCGGTCGTATGACGGTGGCCGGCGCACAGCCGGCCGGCCGTCATGATACGCGCACCGGCTCGCCGATGAACGACCCGTGCAGCGTCACGCCCGCACCGGCACGTCGACGGAGAAGTCGCGCGAGATCTCGTCGGCGCTGAAGTCGATCAGCGCGAGCGAGGCGGCCTCGGCCTCGCGCGGATCGCGTCGTTCGATCGCGTCGACGACGCGCGCATGGGCCTTCACCGCGATGTCGTGCGCACCTTCCTTCTGCACGACGCGCGGATTCACGAGCCGCACCGCGCCTCGCACGATCGCCGCCATCTGCTGGAAGAACTGGTTGCCGCTCGCCTGGACGATGCGCGTATGCAGCAGCTCGTCCGCGGTGTCGTAGTTCGGGTCGCCCGGCTGCAGCACCTTGACCGCCTCGAATGCCTCGCGAATCCCGGCGATGTCGACCGCCGTCGCGCGCACGGCCGCCTGGGCGGTGGCGCGCGGCTCGATCAGCATGCGGAATTCGATCACGTCGCGCATGAACTGCGGGTCGGGCTTCGCACGAAACCGCCAGCTCACGACGTCTTCATCGATCATCCGCCAATCGCGCATCGGCCGAACCCGCGTGCCGACTTTGGGACGCACGTCGAGCATGTCGCGCGCCAGCAACATCGACAATGCTTCGCGCATGACCGTGCGGCTGACGTCGAACTCTTTCGACAACACATCCTGCGGCGGCAAAATGCCGCCGTACTTGTCCTCAACGATACCCGCGACAAGTCCATCCATCACTTTAGCGACCAGTGACCGGTCTTTGCCCTGCTCCATGACACCTCCCCGTGCGTCTATTTGCGAATAACTGCTCCGCAGTTCCGCCGGCCCTGGTTACGACTGTTCTTATGATCTATAAGTTGATGAGTTCGGAGATATTTCGCTATCTGGTAAACACCTGACAGGGTTATCCCTCTTTTATATGGAGTGATTTATAAGGCCTCAAAAAAAGCCCGGGAAGCGCTCTGCGCTTGCCGGGCGGGCCATTGAACAATATTTAAACATGCAGTCCGTTACGACTCGTGACGCAACTACGGACTGCTTCTCATTCAGAAAAGATTAAGCGGGATAAATAATCGTTTCAACGCCGTTTTCCGTGCCGAGCAGGCACAGGTTCGCGCCGCGCTCGGCAAACAGGCCGACCGTCACGACGCCCGGCCACGCGTTCACCTTCGCCTCGAATGCGCGCGGCTCCGCGATCTGCAGCCCTTTGACGTCGATGATCTCGTTGCCGTTGTCGGTGATGTACGGCGCGCCGTCCTTCGTCACGCGCAGCACCGGCACCCCGCCGAGCGCGGCGACGCGCCGGCCGATCGCCGTGCGCGCCATCGGCACGACTTCGATCGGCAGCGGGAAGGCGCCGAGCACCGGCACGCGCTTGCTGCCGTCGGCGATGCAGACGAACGTATCGGCCACCGACGCGACGATCTTCTCGCGCGTCAGCGCACCGCCGCCGCCCTTGATCATCGCGCCGCTCGCGTCGATCTCGTCGGCGCCGTCGACGTACACCTGCAGCGCGTCGATCTCGTTCAGATCGAACACCTTGATGCCGTGCGATTTGAGCCGCTCGGTCGTCGCGACGGAGCTCGATACGGCGCCGCGATAGCGCGACTTGACGGCCGCGAGCGCATCGATGAAGCAGTTGGCGGTCGAGCCGGTGCCGACGCCGATCACCGCGCCTTCGGGCACGTTCTGGATCACATAATCGGCGGCCGCCTGGCCGACCAGGCGTTTGAGTTCGTCTTGAGTCATGGTGGAAATGCTGCGGGATGGCGAAAAGGCGCCAGTTTACCGGACTCGGACCACGGCCCACGCTTTTTCGGCGCGGGAGGTGCCGGCGATCAAGGTGCGCCGGGTGCCGTCGCGTCGCCGCCAGCCGCGTGCCGGGGAAATACTTGTCGAGCAGCGCCTGCGCGATCGCGTCGGTGCCCGCATCCGGATTGCCGTCGTAGTCGGACGGCCGGAAGTGCATCTGAAACGCCGCGAACACGCGCCGCGAGCGCTCATCGAGCACGCCATCGGTCGGGACGTCGTAACCGTAGCGCGCGAGCTTCAACTGCAGCTCGCGCACGTCGACGAGCGCATGCGGATCGCGCGTACCGAGCCGCGCGGCGACGGTCGCATCGTCGGGCCACGCGCCGACGCCGGCCTGCGCGAGCGCATGCCACGGAAAGAGCGGGCCCGGATCGATCTTGCGCTGCGGCGCGATGTCGCTGTGGCCGACCACGCGCGTCGGCGGGATGCCGTAGCGCGCGACGATGTCCTTCGAGAGCCGGATCAGCGCATCGACCTGCTCCGGCGTGTACGGTTGCCAGCTGCGGTGCTGCGGATCGAGCGGCCCGCGGTTCACGTTCTCGATGCCGATCGACACCGCATTGAGCTCGGTCGTGCCCTGCCATGCGCTGACGCCCGCATGCCACGCGCGTTTCGATTCCGGAACGAGCTGGTACACGACGGGCTCACCGCGTTCGATGCGCGGTTGCGGCGGCACCACATAGTGCACGCTGACCGAGTCGCCCGTCAGCGTGCGCAACGCTCGCACTTCGTCGCTTTCGGTGTAATGCATCACGAGGAAGCGGATGCGCGAATCGGCGCCGCGCGCGTGCAGGCTCGTGTCCGCGTAGTAGCTGCCGCGCTCGACCAACGAAGGCGACGCGCAGCCGGCCAGCATGCCGGCGATCGCGCACGACGCACCGATGCGCAACAGGAACCTGGTTCGCAGTGCGTCGAGCACGCGCCGCGCGCGATCGCGGCACGCGTGGTTCGGGTGAAGCGGCTTGCCCATACGCAACGCCGGGCGCGTCAGCCCTTCACGCGCCGCTGCCGTACCGCTTCGTACAGGCATACGCCGCTCGCGACCGACACGTTCAGGCTTTCGACGCTGCCGGCCATCGGGATGCTCATCACGTCGTCGCACGTGTCGCGCGTGAGCCGGCGCATGCCTTCGCCTTCCGCGCCCATCACGATCGCCACGGGGCCGTCGAGCTTCGTGTCGTACAGCGTGCCCGACGCTTCGTCGGCGGTGCCGATGATCCACACGCCCGCGTCCTTCAGCTCGCGCAGCGCGCGGGCGAGGTTGGTGACGGTGATGTACGGCACGGTGTCGGCCGCGCCGCTCGCGACCTTCGCGGCCGTCGCGTTCAGGCCGACGGCGCGGTCACGCGGCGCGATCACCGCATGGGCGCCCGCCGCGTCGGCGACGCGCAGGCACGCGCCGAGGTTGTGCGGATCGGTGACGCCGTCGAGCACCAGCAGCAGCGCCGGGCCCTGGATGCCGTCGAGCAGCTCGGACAGGTTCTGCGCGAGCGGAACGTCCTCGACGCGCGCGACGACGCCTTGATGGCGCTCGGTATGCGCGAGCCCCCACAGACGCGTTTCGTCGGCCGCGATCAGCCGCACGCCCGCTTCCTTCGCGGCGTGCAGGAACTCCTGCATGCGGCGATCGCGGCGCGTCTGGTCGTACAACACCTCCGCAACCGTCGACGCATCGTGCCGCATACGTGCGGTCACCGCATGGAAACCGTAAAGAACCTTCAGACGTGACATGACTGGAACAACCTTCGATCAAACGTGCGGCCGCGCAACGCGCGCGGCCGCGACCATGGAAAAGGAAAGCGCCGCGTGGCCGGCCGGCGGCCGGTGCAACGCGGCGTCTGTCGATACGGCGAGGGCGGCGCCGGCGCCGCCCCGTACGCTCAATACTTCTTGCGCGGGTGCGCCTTCTTGGCGGGCGTCTTCGCCGCCGCACCGCCCTTCTTCTTCGCGGCGCGCGCGGCACGTGCCTCCTTCACCGCGGCAGTCGGCGCGCTCGCCGCCTGCTTGCGGCGCGGCGCGGCTTCGTCCGCGGCCGGCAGCATGCGCAAGCGCGGGCCGCCGCGATCGCTGCCGTTGGCATTGGCGTTGCCATTGCCGCCCGCAGCGGGCGCCTGCGGCGCCGGACGCGGCGCCTTCACCGGCGTGTCGCGCACGAGGCGGAAGTCGATCTTGCGCGCGTCGAGATCGACGCGGCTCACCTGCACGCGCACGCGATCCGACAAGCGATAGCGGATGCCCGTGCGCTCGCCGCGCAGTTCGTTCTTGATCTCGTCGTACTGGAAATAGTCCGAGCCGAGCTCCGTGACGTGCACGAGCCCTTCGATGAACAGCGTGTCGAGCTGCACGAAGATGCCGAACGACGTGACGCCGTTCACCATCCCGCCGTACTCCTCGCCGAGCTTGTCGCGCATGAAGTAGCACTTGAGCCACGCTTCGACGTCGCGCGACGCTTCGTCGGCGCGCCGCTCGTTCGCCGAGCAGTGCAGACCGAGCTCTTCCCAGATCGCCGTGTTCGGACGCGAGCGGCCGCGCGTTTCGTCGTCGGCCTGCTGCATCGCGCGCGCGCGGGGCGACAAAGCGGTGTTCAGCTCGAAGCCTTCCGGCGCCTTCGGCGTGTACTTCTTGCCCGACAGGATCGCGTAGATCGCGCGGTGCGTGAGCAGATCGGGATAGCGGCGAATCGGGCTCGTGAAGTGCGCGTACGCCTCGTAGGCGAGACCGAAGTGGCCGATGTTGTCCGGGCTGTACACGGCCTGCTGCATCGAGCGCAGCAGCATCGGCTGCAGCATCTGCGCGTCGGGCCGGTCGCGGATCTGCGCCATCAGCGCCGCATAGTCGCTCGCGTGCGGCTTCTCGCCGCCGCCGAGCGTCAGGCCCATGCCGCGCAGGAACGCGCGCAGGTTCTCGAGCTTCTCGGGCGTCGGGCCCGCATGGACGCGGTACAGGCCCGCATGCTTGTTGCGCTTCAGGAAATCGGCCGCGCAGACGTTCGCGGCCAGCATGCATTCCTCGATCAGTTTGTGCGCGTCGTTGCGCTGGCGCGGCACGATCTGCTCGATCTTGCCCTGCGAATTGCAGACGATGTACGTCTCGGTCGTGTCGAAGTCGATCGCGCCGCGCTTCTGACGCGCGGCGAACAGCGCCTTGTACACGCCGTACAGATCCTGCAGGTGCGGCAGGAGATCCGCGCGGCGCGCGGCTTCCGGCCCCTTCGTGTTCGACAGCACGGCAGCGACTTCGGTGTACGTGAGCCGCGCGGCCGAGTGGATGACGGCCGGATAGAACTGGTACGCCTTGATCTCGCCGCGCGCGGTGATCACCATGTCGCACGCGAGCACGCAGCGGTCGACCTGCGGATTCAGCGAGCACAGGCCGTTCGACAGCTTCTCCGGCAGCATCGGAATCACGCGGCGCGGGAAGTACACCGACGTGCTGCGCTCCAGCGCGTCGGCGTCGAGGCCGTTGCCGGGCTGCACGTAGTGCGAAACGTCGGCAATCGCGACGATCAGCCGGAAGCCGTCGCCGCGGCCGACCTTGGTGGGCTCGCAGTAGACCGCATCGTCGAAGTCGCGCGCGTCCTCGCCGTCGATCGTCACGAGCGGCACGTCGCGCAAATCGACGCGGAAGCGCAGATCGGCCGGCCGTACCTTGTCCGGCAGCGCGGCGGCTTCGTCGAGCGCCGGCTGGCTGAATTCGTGCGGCACGCCGTACTTGCGCACCGCGATCTCGATTTCCATGCCCGGATCGTCGATGTCGCCGAGCACTTCGACGACGCGGCCGAGCGGCTGCGAATGGCGGCTCGGGAAGTCGGTCAGCTCGACGACGACCACCTGCCCGACCTTCGCCTTCTTCACGTTCTGCGTGATCAGGATGTCGTGACCGATGCGCTTGTCTTCCGGTGCGACGATCAGCGCGCCGTTCTCGTTGAGCAGCCGGCCGATCACGCGCTTGTTCGCGCGCTCGGTCACTTCGACGACGTGACCTTCCGGGCGGCCACGGCGATCGTAGCCGACGATGCGCGCGAGCACGCGATCGTTGTGCATCACCTTCTGCATTTCGCCGTTGGGCAGGAACAGGTCGTCCTGACCGTCGTCACGGATCACGAAGCCGTAGCCGTCGCGATGCCCCTGCACGCGGCCGGCAACGAAGTTCGATGGGTGGGTGAGCTGATAGTGCCCGCGCTTGTCGAGGCGGATCTGGCCGTCGCGTTCCATCGCGGCGACACGCCGGAAGAACCCCTCGCGCTCCTGGCGCTTGATCGACAGCGCCTCGGCGATGTCGTTGGCGGCCAGCGGCGCGTCGCTCGTGCGCAGCACGCCCAGAATTTCTTCACGGCTCGGAATGGGGTACGGGTATTTGCTCAAGGGCTTGTCGATGGTTGTTCTCGTTGCGTTGACTGATGGTGCACGGCATCAACATAGAAGTGTCCGTCAGACAGTTCTATAGTGACGGCGGCGAGTCATTCTATCACCCGCCCGTGTCGCGAAATGACCCGAATGCCGCATGCATGCGCCGCCGCGCGCCGTTCACGGTGCATCGCAAAAAAGTGTTGACACGAATAATTGGGGCGCTATAATTTCGCTTCTTTGCAGCAAGCAGCTACTGCAAAACGTGCCCAGGTGGCGGAATTGGTAGACGCACTAGGTTCAGGTCCTAGCGGTGGCAACATCGTGGAGGTTCGAGTCCTCTCCTGGGCACCATCTGTTTTCGAAAAGGTCGGCTTCTAGCCGGCCTTTTTTATTTTCCGCGCGCGGTTCGATGAGATCGCCAGGTGCACTCGTTCAGCGGCGTGATGCGCGGCAACCTCACCCTGCACCATCGTGAAATCGCATCCGGAAAATATTATCGTTCGCAGCCTCAAATTCTGTTGACAGATCTCCCAGACACGCTAGAATAGTGGTCTTCGCATCGCAGCAAGCGAAACGTGCCCAGGTGGCGGAATTGGTAGACGCACTAGGTTCAGGTCCTAGCGGTGGCAACATCGTGGAGGTTCGAGTCCTCTCCTGGGCACCATCTGTTTTCGAAAAGGTCGGCTTCTAGCCGGCCTTTTTTATTTTCCGCGCGCGATTCGATGGGCTCGCCAAGTGCACGGGCTGGGGGAAGCCACGCGCATGCGGCGCGATTCATCCAGCGGCGTGATGCGCGGCAACTTCACCCTGCACCGCCGTGAAATTTCATCCGAAAAATATTATCGTTCGCGACCTCAAATTCTGTTGACAGATCTCTCAGACACGCTAGAATAGCGGTCTTCGTATCGCAGCAAGCGAAACGTGCCCAGGTGGCGGAATTGGTAGACGCACTAGGTTCAGGTCCTAGCGGTGGCAACATCGTGGAGGTTCGAGTCCTCTCCTGGGCACCATCTGTTTTCGAAAAGGTCGGCTTTTAGCCGGCCTTTTTTCATTTCTGCTCCCTGAACCACGATTCCCGATCGCGCCGACACGACGCGACCAGCCGCCCGGCATGCGTCGCATCCGCGCGGTAACGCGCCGGCAACCGCCCTCTCCCGCATGCCCCCACTCTCGTCACCAAGAAAAACCGGGATTTCCCTAGGCTGACATGACGCCGTCCACGCGGTTAAATAAATCAACATGATTTATTTAATGCGCCGACACCGGTGCGACATGGAAGGAGACGCGATGAGAAGCCCGCACATCGGTCAGGGCAGCAACTCGGCCAACGTGCGCCGTTACAACGAGCGCCTGTTGCTGAAGACGCTGCGCCGCGCGGGCAGCGCGTCGAAAGCCGATCTCGCCCGACTCGCGAACATGACCGGCACGGCCGTCGGCAGCATCATCGCGTCGCTCGCCGATGCGAAGCTGATCGAATTCGCCGGGCGCACCGAAGGCCAGCGCGGCCAGCCGGCGTCGCTGATCCGTCTCGATCCGCGCGGCGCGTTCGGCATCGGCGTCCATCTCGACCGCATGCGCATCGAGACGGCGCTCGTCAATTTCGCCGGCGACGTACTCGGCCGCCGTTCGCACGACACCCTGCTGCCGCCGCCCGCCGAAGTCATCGAGATCGTGCGCCACGACATCGACGCGATGCAGGCTCTGCTGCCCGCGCACGAACGCGCGCGGCTCGCGGGCATCGGCGTCGCCCAGCCGTACAACCTCGGCGCGTGGATGCGCGAGCTCGGCCTGGCGCCCGACACGTTCCGCGCGTGGGAAGACGTCGACTTCGCCAGCGACCTCGGGCGCACGGTGTCGCTGCCCGTGTTCGGCGAGAACGACGGCAACGCGGCCGCCATCGCCGAACTGTTCTACGGGTACGGCCGCCAGTGCGACGACTTCGTCTATCTGTTCATCGGCCCGGCGATCGGCGGCGGCATCGCGATCGACGGCGACTGCCTGCGCGGCGTGACGGGCAATGCCGGCGACATCGCCGTGATCCCCGTGCTGCCGAGCCGGCTCGCCTCCGCGCCGCCGCCACGCGGGCCGTGGGACATCCTGCTCGCGCGCGCGTCGCTGCATGCGCTGGTGCGCCATCTGCGCCATCACGGCGAGACGGTCGAAAGCCGCGCCGACCTCGAGGCGTGCATCGCCCGCGGCCTGCCGGCGGTGACCGAATGGATCGACGACTGCGTCGATGCGCTCGCACCGGCACTGCGTGCGGTGCTGTGCGTCGTCGATGCGCCGGTGGTCGTGCTCGACGCCGATACCGACGCGGGCCTGCTCGACGCGTTGACCAGCCGCCTGCGCGCTGCGCTCGTCGCCACCGCTCCGGAAGCGCGCGGCACGCCGACGCTCGTGCGCGGCACGTTCGGCGCCGACGCCGGCGCGATCGGCGCCGCGACGCTGCCGATGTACTTCAACTTCTCCCCGCGGGCCGGCATCCTCAGGGGCGCCCGCATCGAATCGCAGGAGGTCAACCATGTCGCGATCTGAGTCGCCGCGGCCGCTGCTCGAAATGCGCGGAATCAGCAAGACGTTCCCGGCCGTGCGCGCGCTCGACAATGTCAGCCTGACCGTCTATCCGGGCGAGATCCACTCGCTGATGGGCGAGAACGGCGCGGGCAAGTCGACGCTGATGAAAATCCTCTCGGGCGCGTATCGTGCCGACGCCGGCGGCGAAATCCTGATCGACGGCCAGCGCATCGACGTCGACGGCCCGCTCGCCGCGCGCGATGCCGGCGTCGCGGTGATCTATCAGGAGCTGTGCCTCGCGCCGAACCTCACCGTCGCGGAGAACATCTACGTCGGGCGCGAGCTGCGCCGCGGCAACCGGCGCTGGGGCACCATCGACCGCGCGGCGATGGCGCGCGGCTGCCAGGACGTGCTGGCGCGCCTCGGCGCGCCGTTCGGGCCGGACACGCTGGTCGGCACGCTGTCGATCGCCGAGCAGCAGCTCGTCGAGATCGCGCGCGCCGTGCATACCCGCGCACGCATTCTGGTGATGGACGAACCGACGACGCCGCTGTCGTCGCGCGAAACGGAACATCTGTTCGGCCTGATCCGCCAGCTGCGCGAGGAAGGCCTCGCGATCATCTACATCAGCCACCGAATGGCCGAGATCTACGAGCTGTCCGACCGCGTGTCGGTGCTGCGCGACGGCACCTACGTCGGCACGCTCGAGCGCGCGGCGCTGTCGGCCGACCGGCTCGTCGCGATGATGGTGGGCCGCGACATCTCCGGCTTCTACAAGAAGGAACACGCGCCGTACGACCCCGGCCACCTGCTGCTGTCGGTGCGCGACATCGCCGACGACGAGCGCGTGCGCGGCTGCAGCCTCGACCTGCACGCGGGCGAAGTGCTCGGCATCGCCGGGCTGGTCGGCGCGGGCCGCACCGAACTCGCGCGGCTGATCTTCGGCGCGGAGCCGCGCACGCGCGGCGAGGTGAAGCTCGGCGAGCGCACGTTCGGCGCACATTCGCCGCGCGATGCGATCGACGCCGGCCTCGTCTATCTGACCGAAGACCGCAAGCGCCAGGGCCTGTTCCTCGACATGAGCGTGCGCGACAACATCAACATCTCGGTGTGCAACCGCGACGCGCGGCTCGGCACGCTCGATCTCGCGCGCGGCGCCGAGCGCGCGCGCGACGCGATCGCGTCGCTGTCGATCCGCGTGCCGCACGCGAACGTGAACGTCGGCGCGCTGTCGGGCGGCAATCAGCAGAAGGTACTGCTGTCGCGGCTGCTCGAGACCAAGCCGCGCGTGCTGATCCTCGACGAACCGACGCGCGGCGTCGACATCGGCGCCAAGTCCGAGATCTACCGGATCATCAACGAACTGGCCCGCGCGGGCGTCGGCGTGATCGTGATCTCGAGCGAGCTGCCGGAGATCATCGGCGTCGCCGACCGCGTGCTCGTGATGCGCGAAGGCGAAATCGCCGGCGAACTCGGCGGCCACACGCACACGCCGATCACGCAGGAAGCGATCATCGCGCTCGCGACCGGCTCGCAGGCCGAACTCGCCGACGCGCACTGACCGCGGCCCTCACTCACTCCTTCATCCAAGGTACCGACATGATCAACCAGCCCAAGCAACGGAACCTCGCTTCCGCGGCGGCCCAACCGGTCGCCACCCGCACGCCGCTGTTGCGCGGCGCCGATCATCGCGCACGCATGCAGTCGCTGCTGCGCACGGCAGGGATGCTGCCCGTGCTGCTGGTGCTGTGCATCGGCTTCGGCTTCCTGACCGACGGCTTCTTCACGCTGCAGAACCTGTCGATCGTCACGCAGCAGGCGTCGATCAACATCGTGCTCGCCGCCGGCATGACGTTCGTGATCCTGACGGGCGGCATCGACCTGTCGGTCGGCTCGGTGCTGGCCGCGTCGGCGGTCGCCGCGCTGCTCGCGTCGACGATCCCCGGCTGGGGCTGGCTCGGCGTGCCGATCGCGCTCGCCGTCGGCCTCGCGTTCGGCGCGATCAACGGCGGCCTGATCTCGTTCCTGCGCCTGCCGCCGTTCATCGTCACGCTCGGCGCGATGACGGCCGTGCGCGGCGTCGCGCGCCTGATCGGCAACGACACGACCATCTTCAACCCGCAACTGCCGTTCGCGTTCATCGGCAACGGCACGGTACTCGGCGTGCCCTGGCTCGTCGTGATCGCCTGCGCGGTGATTGCGCTGTCGTGGTTCATCCTGCGCCGCACCGTGCTCGGGATGCGGATCTACTCGGTCGGCGGCAACCCGGAAGCCGCGCGGCTGTCGGGCATCAACGTGCGCGCGATCCAGCTGTTCGTCTATGCGGCGTCGGGGCTGCTCGCCGGGCTCGGCGCGGTGATGTCGGCCGCCCGGCTCTACGCGGCCAACGGCCTGCAGCTCGGCCAGTCGTACGAGCTCGACGCGATCGCCGCGGTGATCCTCGGCGGCACGAGCTTCGTCGGCGGCGTCGGTTCGATCGTCGGCACGCTGATCGGCGCGCTGATCATCGCGGTGCTGACCAACGGCCTCGTGCTGCTGGGCGTATCGGACATCTGGCAGTACATCATCAAGGGGCTCGTGATCATCGGCGCCGTCGCGCTCGACCGCTATCGCCAGCGCGACTCGGCCCGCACCTGAGCCGCCCTTCCCGTTCAACCATCGGGGCGCAGGCAGGTCCTCCTGCGCCCGACCGCCAACGGACCTTCGGAGACACAACGACATGTTCAAGCACCAAGCCGCCCTGACCGCCGTCGCCTGCGCGCTCGCATTCGGCACCGCCGCCGCCCACGCGGCCGACAAGCCGCTGAAATCGATCGGCGTCACGGTCGGATCGCTCGGCAACCCGTACTTCGTCACGATCGTCAAGGGCGCCGAAGCGCGCGCGAAGCAGATCAATCCGAACGCGAAAGTCACCGCGGTGTCGGCCGACTACGATCTGAACAAGCAGTTCACGCAGATCGACAACTTCATCTCCGCGCACGTCGACATGATCCTGCTGAACGCGACCGATCCGAAGGCGATCGAGCCGGCGGTGAAGAAGGCGCAGGCAGCCGGCATCACGGTGGTCGCCGTCGACGTCGCGGCCGCCGGCGCGAACGCGACCGTGCAGACCAACAACGTGAAGGCCGGCGAACTCGCGTGCGACTACCTCGCGAAGAAGCTCAACGGCAAGGGCAACGTGATCATCGAGAACGGCCCGCAGGTGTCGGCCGTGATCGACCGCGTGAACGGCTGCAAGGCCGTGCTCGCGAAGAACCCGGGCATCAAGCTGCTGTCGAGCGACCAGGACGGCAAGGGCTCGCGCGAAGGCGGGATGAACGCGATGCAAGGCTACCTGACGCGCTTTCCGAAGCTCGACGGCGTGTTCACGATCAACGATCCGCAGGCGATCGGCAGCGATCTCGCGGCGAAGCAACTGAACCGCCCGAACATCGTGATCACGTCGGTCGACGGCGCGCCCGACATCGAGGTCGCACTGAAGTCGAACACGCTCGTGCAGGCGTCGTCGAGCCAGGACCCGTGGGCGATGGCGCAACAGGCGGTGAACGTCGGCTACGGCATCATGAACGGTCAGAAGCCGGCCAACCCGATGATCCTGATCGAGCCGACGCTCGTCACGCGCGACAACGTGAAAGGCTACAAGGGCTGGACCAGCCCGCGCTGATCGCGGCGTACGTGCTCGCGTGCGGTGTCGGACGGGGCGTGTGGGCTGAGGGCGGATGCGGGTGGTCGCGGGGCACGAGTCGCACTGGCCGCATTCATTGGCGGCCCCGCGCCGTGGATCGCACGAGCGGCACGGGTGGCACGAGCGGCGCTGGCGGCACGGATTGCATTAGCCGCCGCCCGTCACGCCGCATGCAGCGCGACCGCCCGCCGCGCTTCACGTCGACGCCGCCGGCGCGAGCGTCCCGCTTGCCCGTTACATATCCTGCTCAACGCACCACCCGCCCCCATCACCCGCCACTCGCCCCGTCGCGACCGCGCGCCTGCAGCAATTGCAGGCTCTCATCCACGCTCAGTTCCGACATCGCGTCGTCGCGCAGCGTATCGTCGGCCGCCCGGCGCAGCGCATTGAGCGCATGCGCCTTGAGCCGCACGATCGCGAGCCGCAGCCCGCGCGCCGCACACTCGGCCGCGAACGTGCGCAACGACTCGATCGTCGTGCCGTCCACGTCGGGCGTTTCCTCGAGGCTCAGCATCACGGTGTGCGCATCGGGTGCGTCCTTCATCAGCGCGCGCACGCGGTTGAGCATCCGGTCCGCGTTCGCGAAGAACAGCTGCGCCTCGGGCCGCACGATCAGCACGCCGGGCACCGGCTTCGCATCGGCATGATTCGCGACGTCGACGAAATCGTGCCCGTCGCGCAGCCGGCCGAGCACGCTGACGTTCGGCTCCGACAGCTTGCGCAGCGTCAGCAGCAGGTTCACGCCGATCGCCACGAGCAGCCCGTGCAGCACGCCGAGCACGAGCACGGCCAGCAGCGCCGCGATCACGACGAGCCGGTCGCGGTGCCATACCCAATACGGCCGGAATATCGACGGATGCAGCGAGTGGCTGACCGCGAAGATCACGATCGCCGCGAGCACGGGCTCCGGCGTGCGCGCGAGCTGCGGCAGCAGCAGCCCCACGATCAGCGCGACCACCGCCGCGGCCCACAGCCCCGCGAAGCGGGACTGCGCGCCGGCGGCCTCGTTCGCGGCCGTCGCCGAATAGCCGGCGCCGACCGGCATCCCGTGCAGCAGCCCCGAGACGAGGTTCGCGCAGCCGATCGCGACCAGGTCGCGATTCGCGGACACGCTGTCGCCGTGCTTCAGCGCGAAGTTGCGAATCGATCCGTACGACTCCGCGTACAGGATCAGCATCAGCGCGAATGCGAGCTCGACCGTCTGCATCCACGCATTGCGGTCGAGCCGCGGCAGCCCGAATTCGATATGCCGGAAATCGATGTGTCCGACCACCGCGATCCCGTAGCGCTGCCAGTCGACCAGATAGCCGGCGACGATCGACAGCACGATCACGACGAGCGTCGCCGGCACGCGCGAGCGGCGCCCGAGCGCAAACAGCAGCGCGAGCGCGGCCGCGCCGAGCGCGACGCTCGCGAGGTTCGCCTGCGGCGCGCCCCTGACGAGTTCGAGCACGACGTGCGGCGCATCGCCGTGCCGCACGGAAACCGCGAGGATCTTCGGCAGTTGCTTGATGACGATCGTCAGCGCGAGCCCGAACGTGAACCCGCGCAGAACCGGCCGAGCGACGAAATCGGACATGCCGCCGAGCCGCGCCGCGCCCGACAGGATGAACAGCACGCCGGTCACCGTCACGAGTGCGGCCGCCAGCGCGAGTTGAGCGGCCAGCGCGAGCCCCGACTCGCTCAGCACGGTCGCGGCGAGCACGGCGGCCGACGACGACGTCGACGACACGATCGCAAAGCGGCTGCTGCCGGTCAGCGCATAGATGACGAGCCCCGACAGCAGCGCGATGAGGCCCGCCTGCGGCGGCAGGTTCGCAAGGCCGGCATATGCGACGGCCTCGGGGATCAGCAGACCGGCGATCGACAGGCCGGCCAGCGCGTCGAGGCCAACGCGCCGCGGCGGCGAAGGCGCGGCCGCATCGAGTGCGGCGAAATGCTCGGCGCGCTGCGGGCCGGCTTCCGGGCGAGTCTGGGTGGTCGTCATCGAGCCTTCTTCATCGAACGTCGGATCGCCTGCGCCGGTCACGGCTTGACCGCGATCACGCCGGACCAGCCCGGCAGATAGCGCGCGTCCTGATCGTGGGCGCGGCGCAGCGACAGGTCGAGCGCCTTGTCGAAATTCTTGCGGATCTGGTCGAGGCTCACGTGCTGGCGCAGGTAGTCGGCCCACAGGAATTCGCTGAACGGCGTCGCGTCCTTCGCGTAGCCGCCCGCGGTGCGCAGCTCGCCCGCGAGGCTGCGATACGGGTCGTCCTCGAGCCCGGTCAGCGCCTGCGGCAGATGCGCGTATTCGCGCCGCGCACCGTCCGGGCCGAACGGATGCACCCACTGGTTGTGCTCCATGATCCGCCAGAAAATCGTGTCGTCGAGCCACGACAGATCCTTCAGCAGCATGGCGTTCACGCGCGTCTCGCCCTCCTCGATCAATGCGAGGCCGAGATGGTGATGATCGGTGATGTAATGCAGGCCGCCCGGGCCGAGCACCGCGGGAAACCAGTGCGATTCGATCGCGGCCTGGCGCGCGCGCTTGCCGAGCGTCTTCCAGTGCTTGCGCTTCGCCTTCACTTCGCGATAGCCGACCGTCATCTGCGTCGGACGCAGCGCGTCGAGCCGGACGGGAATCAGATGAACGTCGTTGCCGAGTGCCATGGTCGTACCCCATGTTGCGAATGTCGGCAACGATACTCCTGATCGGACGAGCCGTTAATACGTCGCGACCTCGATACGCGTACGCTTGACGATCTCTGACAACCGGCGCCGCTAGGTGCGCAGGTCGTCGCGCTCCAGACGATGCCGCACATAAGAGATGCCGTCATCCACGACGCCCACGCGGCGCATCCCGAGCTTGTGTGCGACGTTCAGCGAACCGGTGTTGGCCGCCGCGATGTCGGCGATCACACGCGGCAGCCGCACGGTGTCGAATGCGTGCCGCACGACGGCCGCCGCGGCCTCGCTCGCGATGCCGCGCCCCCACGCCGTGCGCACGAGCCGCCAGCCGATCTCGACGTCGCGCGCGCCGCCCGCGTAGTCGGGAATCAGCAGCACCCAGCCGATGAACCGGTCGGGCGCGGCCTTCTCGAAGATCGACCAGTAGCCGAGGCCGGCCGGATAGTCGCGCGTGATCCGGTGCGTGACGAAGCGGCGATGCTCGGCGGGGTCGTGCCACGGGCCGGCGATGTACCGCGTCACTTCCCGATCGCGATCCATCTCGATACACGCGTCGAGATCGGCGAGCACGCGCGGGCGCAGCCACAAGCGCTCGGTCTGCAGCACCGGCAACGCGGGATCGGGGGATTCGGCCATCTGGATTCCTGCTTCGGGAACGATGCGCATCGCGCGTGACGTGATCGATACAAAAAGCCTGCCGCAATGATACAGACGGCTGACGCGTCGCTCGGCCGGCATCGCCTCCGTTGCACGCAATGGATCATTTCATAGGGATTATTCCCGATTCGCCCGTATCGCGCGGCGCGACGGCCTACACTCGATCCATGCCCGCCGCACTGCGCGCCTGCCGGCCGGCAACCGTACGAGCCGGCAGGCAGGCAAGCCAACGAGGAGAACCCACGACATGAGCTGGACTCGCGAGCAACGCAACGTCACGATCGCCGCCTACCTCGGCTGGACGCTCGACGCATTCGATTTCTTCCTGATGGTGTTCGTGCTGAAGGACATCGCGGCCGAATTCGCAACGACGATCCCCGCCGTCGCGTTCGCGCTCACGCTCACGCTCGCGATGCGCCCGCTCGGCGCGCTGATCTTCGGCCGCCTCGCCGATCGCTTCGGCCGCCGCCCGACGCTGATGGTGAACATCGCGTGTTATTCGCTGCTCGAGCTGGCGTCGGGTTTCGCGCCGAGCCTGACCGCGCTGCTGGCATTGCGCGCGCTGTTCGGCGTCGCGATGGGCGGCGAATGGGGCGTCGGCTCGGCGCTGACGATGGAAACCGTGCCGACGCATGCGCGCGGCATCGTGTCGGGCCTGCTGCAGGCCGGCTACCCGAGCGGCTATCTGCTCGCTTCGGTCGTGTTCGGGCTGTTCTACCAGTACATCGGCTGGCGCGGCATGTTCATGGTCGGCGTGCTGCCTGCGCTGCTCGTGCTGTACGTGCGCGCGCACGTACCGGAGTCGCCCGCGTGGAAGCAGATGGAGAAACGGACGCGGCCGAGCCTCGCCGCCACGTTTCGGCACAACTGGAAGCTCGCGATCTACGCGATCGTCCTGATGACCGCATTCAACTTCTTCTCGCACGGCACGCAGGACCTGTATCCGACGTTTCTGCGCGAACAGCATCACTTCGATCCGCATACCGTGTCGTGGATCACGATCGTGCTGAACCTCGGCGCGATCGTCGGCGGCCTGTCGTTCGGCGCGATCTCGGAGCGGATCGGCCGCCGCCGCGCGATCTTCATCGCGGCGCTGATCGCACTGCCCGTGCTGCCGCTGTGGGCATTCTCGAGCGGCCCGCTCGCACTGGCGGCCGGCGCGTTCCTAATGCAGATATCGGTACAGGGCGCGTGGGGCGTGATCCCCGTGCATCTGAACGAAATCTCCCCCGACGAGATCCGCGCGACCTTCCCCGGTTTCGTCTACCAGCTCGGCAATCTGCTCGCGTCCGGCAACGCGACGATGCAGGCGTCGCTCGCCGTGTCGCACGGCAACGACTATGCGTTTGCGCTCGCGCTCGTGGCCGGCATCGTGGCCGTCGCGATCGCCGTGCTGATCCTGTTCAGCCGCGAGCGGCGCGGCATCGACATGACGCAATCGGTCAATACACGTACCGGCGCCGGCTGAACCCGCACGTTGCCGCGCCGCACCATCGGATGCGCCGCGCGGGGCGTGGCTTGCGTCCGACGTATCCCGCATCTGCACATCGAACTAGAGGAATTTGCCGAGACTCCGCGCTTGCCCGGCCTGCCTGCGTCTTTTTATCTTAATAAAAACAGCCGTTTGAATCAGACGAACGAATCAGCTGTTCGCGGCAGGGCGACCGGCATTGGGAGGCGGGACATGGCAGTAACTCAGGAGGGGCGGCCGTCGACGGGACGGCCGTCGGGGACGCGACCGTCCGGCGCTCGGCAGAGCGGCGGCACGAAGGTGCGCATCCTCGATGCAGCCGAGGATCTGTTCATCGAGCACGGCTTCGAAGCGATGTCGATGCGGCAGATCACGTCGCGTGCGGCGGTGAACCTTGCCGCGGTCAATTACCACTTCGGCAGCAAGGAAGCGCTGATCCACGCGATGCTGTCGCGTCGGCTCGACCAGTTGAACCAGGAACGGCTCGGCATCCTCGACCGCTTCGATGCGCAACTGGGCACCCACATCACCTGCGAGCACGTGCTCGGCGCGATGTTCATTCCCGCGCTGAAGGCGTCGCGCGATCCCGAGCGCGGCGGCCCTGCGTTCCTGCGGCTGATCGGCCGCGCGTACACCGACCCGTCGCCGTTCGTCCGCAACTTCCTGACCGCGCACTACGCGAGCGTCGCCGGTCGTTTCTTCGATGCGTTCCAGCGCGCGCTGCCGCACCTGCCGCGCACGGAACTCGGCTGGCGGCTTCACTTTGCGATCGGCGCGCTGTCCGGCGCGCTCGCCGGCGCCGAAACCGAAAGCCTGATCGACGAATTCTCGCAACGCCGCACGATGAACGACGTGCAGATGATCGCGCGGCTGTCGTCGCTGATCGTCGCCGCGCTGAAGGCGCCGATGCCCGACAGCGCGCAGCTGGCAATCTTCGCCGCCGTGCTCGACGATGCCGGCGCGAGCGAAGCGCTCGGGATGCCGTCGGCGGCGGCTGCCGTCGATACGGCGGCAGCGCATTCGGCGGGTTGAACGCGGCGCGTTGTGCAGATCCAGCGTTTCATGACTCGTTTGATCGAGGCCGGTGGGGGTACGTCGCCGGTTGGGATCGGATTTTTGTGGCGAAAACCGATGGGGTTTTCGCCGGATGAGGATAGTGCGGGCGGTGACGCGCTGGGGTGCGTCGACCGCGAAGCATGGGGCGAGAGTAGGCGCTGAAGCGCCAACTCTGGCCGACCGCGAAGCATGGGGCGAGAGTAGGCGCTAAAGCGCCAACTCTCGCCGACACCGGAGACACACATCATGTCAGCACCCGCAGCAACCGCAACGGCGCAGCTCCCGCCCGACACCGACGGCATCTGGTACAAGTCGTACCCGCGCGGCGTGCCGCACGAAATCGACGTCGCGCAATACACGTCGCTCGTGCAATTCTTCGACGAATGCACGACGCGTTTCGCCGAGCGAGTCGCGTACGTGAGCGCCGGCGCATCGATGACCTACCGCACGCTCGCGCAGAAAGTCGATGCGTTCGCGTCGTATCTGCAAAGCATCGGCGTGAAGCCGGGCGACCGCGTCGCGATCATGCTGCCGAACACGTTCCAGTATCCGGTCGCACTGTTCGGCACGCTGAAAGCCGGCGCGATCGTCGTCAACGTCAATCCGCTCTACACCGCCCGCGAACTCGCGCACCAGCTCAAGGACAGCGGCGCCCAAACCATCGTCGTGTTCGAAAACTTCGCGCGCACGCTGCAGGACGCGCTGCCCGACACCCAGGTGAAGAACATCGTCGTCACCGCGCTCGGCGACCTCCTCGCCGACGGTCTGAACGCCAAAGGACACCTGATCAACTTCGTGCTGAAGCACGTGAAGAAGCTCGTGCCGCCCTACAACCTGCCGCAGGCGGTGCGGCTGCGCTCGGCCCTCGCGCTCGGCGCGCGCACCAAACCCCAGCCGGCGCGCGTCACCCGCGACGACCTCGCGTTCCTGCAATACACCGGCGGCACCACCGGCGTCGCGAAAGGCGCGATGCTCACGCACGGCAACCTGATCGCGAACCTGCTGCAAGCGAAGGCATGGATCGCCGATCAAGTGTCGGGCGACGTCGAAACCGTCCTCACGCCGCTGCCGCTTTACCACATCTATTCGCTGACGGTGAACGCGTTCATCTTCATGGGGCTCGGCGGGCGCAACATCCTGATCGCGAACCCGCGCGACATGACGATGGTGATGAAGATCATCCGCAACGAAACCTTCACCGGCATCACCGGCATCAACACGCTGTACAACGCGTTCCTCGACAACGAAGAATTCCGCAAGCGCGACTTCTCCAAGCTCAAGCTCGCGATGGCTGGCGGGATGGCGATGCAACGCGCGGTCGCGGAACGCTTCGAGGAAGTCACGGGCAGGCCGGTCGTCGAAGGCTACGGGCTCACCGAATGCTCGCCGATCGTCACGATGAACCCGGTCGACCTCAGCGACATGGCCGCGTTCAGCGGCTCCGTCGGCCTGCCCGCGCCATCGACCCAGGTGCGCTTTCGCCGCGAGGACGGCACCTGGGCCGGCATCGGCGAGCCCGGCGAGCTGTGCGTGCGCGGCCCGCAGGTGATGCGCGGCTACTGGCAACGCCCCGACGAAACCGCCAAGGTGCTCGACGCCGACGGCTGGCTCGGCACCGGCGACATCGGCGTGATGGACGAGCACGGCTTCATCCGTCTGATCGATCGCAAGAAGGACATGATTCTCGTATCCGGCTTCAACGTGTACCCGAACGAGATCGAGGAAGTGCTGGTCATGCATCCGGGCATCAGCGAGGCTGCGGCGATCGGCATTCCGGACGAGGTGCACGGCGAGCGGATCAAGGTGTTCGTCGTGCGGCGCGACCCCGCGCTCACCGTCGACGACGTGCTCGCGCATTGCCGCAAGAACCTCACCGGCTACAAGATGCCGAAGTCGGTCGAATTCCGCGACGCGCTGCCGCAGACCAACGTCGGCAAGATCCTGCGCCGCGCGCTGCGCGACGAGGAGCTCGCGAAACTCGACGCCGCGAAACAACGCTGAACGATGGCTCGCCCCCGGAGACGCCGCCGATGAACCCACGAACGATGCGCCGCGCCGCGCATGCGGCCGCCGCCGTCGCATGCATGCTGACGCTGGCACCGCCGCACGCGCAGGAAACGGCCGCCGCTGCCGCCAGCGCGCCCACGGCCACAGCCACGACGCTGCCGGCCGAGCTCGACAAGGTCACGCACGAACCGGCTGCGCAGCAGGCGCGCTGGCTGCGCGCGGCCGCGCAGCGCGGCACGCTCGCGCAACTCGACGACGCGACGCTCACCGCGCTGTTCAACGCGCTCGATCCGCTCGCGGTGCCGCTCTATGTCGGTCATGGCCCGAACGGCTATCCGTCGTACCAGTTCACGATGGCGCGGCAGGAACGCATCAACGGCAAGTGGCCCGACACGCCCGACCGCATGCTCGTGAAGACGACGCGCGAGCCGCTGCGCGTGTACGCGAAATGGCTGCCGGGCGGCGCGCATGCGGGACAGGAAACGATCTACGACACGACGCTGCGCAAGGACGAGATGTACGGCCATCTCGGCGGGCTGCTCGGCAAGATTCCGCTGTGGACGGCGCTCGACGGCGCGCTGGCGCGCGCCCAGTCGAATCACCAGGTGAAGGATCTCGGCACCGAGTTCATCGCGAACCTGTACCTGAGCGAAGCAAGGAAATACCAGGAGGCCGGCGTCCAGCGGCCGACCCACGTCGAAGCGAAAACCATCGGCGGCGTACGCGTGGTCGCCCTCACCTACGAAACGCCGACCGGCCGCCCGCAGTTCTATGCGAAGAAGGAAGTGCTCGGCCTCGATCTGCACGCGCCCTACTTCCGGACCGTCGAGTCGTACGACAACGACGGCAGGATCTTCGAGCGGATCGTCATCGAGACGATCGCGCCGGCGACGCTCGACGCGTCCGCGTTCGATCCGAAGAACCCGGACTACGCGTTCTGAGCGTCACGCGTGCTGCGCCGCGCGCCGTGCTCAATCGTCGTCATCGTCGTGGTGCTTGCGCCAGTGCTTGTAATAGTGCTTGCGCCACTTCCGGTAACCGTCGTCGTCATCGTCGCCATAGTAGCCGTACCCGTAGCCCGGATAGGCGACGACCGCCGGCTGCGGCGCCACATAGACCGGCGCCGGCTCGACATAGACCGGCGCGACCGGCACGCCGATCCCGACGGACAGGTCGACGTGCCCCGCCATTGCGCTGCCGGACGCGACCAATGCCGCGCCGCCGATCCACACCGCCAAGCCCCTCTTGTTCATGTTTCGTTCCATGTTCCGCCGGCCTGCCCGGCATTCGCCGCGACTGTAATCCGGACGCACACGGCGAGGTGCTACGCCGCTGCGAGAGTCGTAACGCGACGTAACGGAACGGCAACTGGCCGTTCGGCCGAATCGCGAAAATGCCGCGGAGCGTCTATAGTGGGTTACGGTTCGACACAATCGCGATCACGCGCGGGCGGAACGAACAGGGTAGAATCCCGCTAAATACTTGGTGAGCGATCACGCCACACACACGCACAACACATCTCTGACGCAGGCTCCTGCCGCACCTCAATGGCCAATCCCGCAGAATCCCATCCGCAAAACGACTTCATCAATTCGGCACGCAAGGAACGTAAGCGTGTTGAAATCTATCTCGTCAACGGCATTCGTCTGACGGGTTGCATCGAGTCGTTCGATCAGTACCTGGTGATGCTGCGCACCCCTGTGGGTCTGCAAGGCATCTACAAGCGCGCGATTTCGACGATCCAGCTCGACACGGGCGGCTCGCGTCCCGGCGGCGGTCCGCGTGGCCCGCGTCCCGGCGGCCGGCCGGGCGGCCGTGAAGGCGGCGGCCACAGCCCGTACGGCTCGCACGGCGGCTCGCGCGAGTCGCGCGGCGACGGCGGCTACGGCTCGCGTGAACCGCGCGAAGGATACGGCTCGCGTGAGCCGCGGGAAGGCTACGGCGCACCGCGCGAACCGCGCGAAGGTTATGGCGCACCGCGCGAAAGCTACGGCGCGCCGCGCGATACCAGCGACGCACCGGGCAGCAGCGCGCCGTCCGATTCACGTGGCGGCACCGGGCCGGTGATCGTCACCCGGCGCCGGCGAATCGTGCCGGACGGCCAGTAAAACAAAAGGGCAAGCCAAACGGCTTGCCCTTTTTGCTGGTAGGCCGGCGCGGCATGTCGCCGCACCGCGCACCCCATGACCGCTCAGTGTGCCGTCGACGGCAAGCCCGCATTGGCCTCACGCTGCAGCGCGCGCACCTGCTTCTGCAACGCGCGCAACTGACCCTGAAGCTGCGCCTGCTGCGTCTGCAGCGCCGCCGTTTCGTCGCGTACGTTCTTCTGGTGATCGGCGACCGCGGCCTGCTGCTCGTGCGCGATCGACAGGTCGGCTTGCAGGCGACGTGCGCGGTCCTGCGTGGCCTGAATCTGCCGGTCGGTTTGCGCCTTCTGCGCTTCCAGCTTCGCCGCCCGCAACTCGTTGACGGCCAGCCGCGCCGCCTGATGCGAGAAGTCGCGGTAGATCGCTTCGGCGCGCGCGTCGTCGTGCGTCTTGATCACACGCCAGAACGCCTTCTGCTGAAACAGCGCCACGAAATACGCACCGTCCTTCACGTTGAACAACAGGCTCGCGCCGTAGCTGCCGTTATAGTTCGTGCGCATTTCCGTCAATGCATGCGCCTGCATCTGCCGCTGCAGCTCGTCGACCGTGCTTTGCCCGGTCGTCTCGCCCGCCTGCGGCTGCACCGACTGAACCTGCGGATCGAGCGCCGGAATCGCCGCTACCGGCGCCGACGCCTGCTGCACCGCCGATGCCGCATCGGCTGCCAATCCCTGCGCGTACACGCCCTGCATGCCTCCCATCATGGCGAACAGCACGCATGCCCGCCCCAACCCCGTAATGTGGCTCATGAATTTTTATTCCCGCCCGTGTCGTTGTAATTGAGCGCGATTTTATCTCATTAATTAATCGCTTTCGCGAGTCTCGGGCTCTTCGTCGAAGATCTGGTACTTGCGCATCTTTTCCCACAGCACCTTGCGGCTGATGCCGAGTTGCTGCGCGGTGTCCTGGCGTCGCCAGCCGTTGGCGTCCAGTGCGGCGATCACGCGGCTGCGTTCGTTCATGTCCCACTTGCTGCGATCGACGAACACTTCCGCCGCGCTCTCCGCCGGCACCGGCTGCGCCGAATTGCGCGCGTGCGCGATCAGCCGCTGCAGCCGCGCGGCATCCCAGCCGCCCGTCTGCCGCACCGTCACGCCGACGCGCTCGGCCAGATTGCGCAATTCCCGCACGTTGCCCGGGAAATAGCTGTCCGCGACCGCGTCGGCGAGCCAGTAAGGCAGGTCCGACAGCTCGGCGAGGCGCGCCTCGCCAACCACGTCGGCGACGAACGACTTGAACAACGCGATCTTGTCGACCGCGCCGCGCTCCTCCAGCGACGGAATGCTCAGCTCGATCACCGCGAGCCGATAGTACAGATCCGCGCGAAACAGCCCGTCCTTCACGAGTTGCGGCAGCTTCTTGTTGCTGGCCGCGACGAGGCGGAAATCGACCTTGACCGGCGTCGTCGCACCGACCCGCAGCACCGCGCCGTCCTCGAGCACGCGCAGCAGCTTGACCTGCTGATACAACGGCAGATCGCCGACTTCGTCGAGGAACAGCGTGCCGCCCGCCGCCTGCTCGAAGTAGCCTTTATGCGCAACAACCGCACCCGTGAACGAGCCCTTCGCATGGCCGAAGAACAGCGATTCGAACAGGCCGTCGGGGATCGCGCCGCAGTTCACCGGCACGAATTCGCCGTGCCGGTAACGCGAATGCTTCTCGTGCAGCAACTGGGCGATGCGCTCCTTGCCGACGCCGGTTTCGCCGTGCAGCAGCACGTTGGTGTCGCAGTCGGCGAAGGTATCGACTTCGTGCAGCAGCGCCTGCATCGACTCCGAGTGCGCGACGAGTTCGGACGGCTGCAGCGTTTCGGCCGCGTGCGCGCGCAATTGCGTGACGAGCTTGCCGACCATCCCGCGCAGTTCGGCACAGGTGAAGTCGAGCGGCAGGATGTGCGAATAGTCGGGCGGATACTGCGACGCATCGTGATCGCGCGCCGCACCGACCCACACGACGGGCATGCCGATGTTGGCCTGCCAGTCGCGCAGGAACGCCGCACCGGTTTCGATCATCGTCACGCTGATGATCGCGAGCGACGGCCGCAGTGCGGCGCGCTCGGGCGAGATCTCCGCGTTGTCGGCACGGATCACCTCGACGTCGAAGCTCGCCATGCAGCGGGCAACGCGGTCGACGATGTCCGCCTTGCCTTCCCAGACGTACAGGTCGAGTTCTGCGATTGCGGGCGTGTTTCTCATGGCTGTTGCTTTCAATGGACGATTTGCGGGGCGTTGCATGTCAGGCTGTGCTGAATCACGGTCAATTGGCCGACTTGCAGTCCGAGTGCGGACAGCAGCGGCGTCACGAGCGTGTTGAGCAACGGATTCACAAGCCCGACGAGCAACGGGATGAGTTGGTCCGTCAGCGGTTGGAGAATCTGCGTGAGAATCGACAGATCGAGGCCCAGAACGTTGAGCTGCAGCGCGGTGCCATTCAACACATTGGTCAGCTGGACGCCCAGCGTGTTGGTGGCAGTCGCCGACGTGGTCCAGTTGGGCCCCGGAGACCAGGCCGACGATGCGCAAGCGCCGTTGCCCGGCTTGGTATTGCAGAACGAGTATTGCGAATTGTTCGGATAGACGATGCCGGTACCGGTCAACGGCAGGTCGGCATTCAACGCGCCCGGTGTCGACGGCAACGGCGGCCCGCTGTATATCGGCGTGCTGGCGCTGCCGCCTACATACGCGACGGGGTTCGACGCCGACAGCGCGATTTGCAGCGCGGTGAAGTTGCCGAGTATTCCAGACGCCGAGAGCTTCGCGACGGGAATCGTGCCGGACGAAGCCGCACAGCTCGGCGCATTGAGGTTCAGCTTGCCGCCGGTATTCTGTCCGGCGCAGATCATCGCCGCGCCCGGCAAGGCGCCGAACGTCGCGGTGCTCGCGGCCGGCGCCGACTGGCAATCGGTACTTGCCAACCAGGCCCGCGCCGGGCCGCCCGCGATGATATAGAGCGGCAGACGCGGCCCGGAAAGCTGGATCGTCAGCAACGGCACCAACGGCGGAATCTGCAGCGGCGGCGGGTCCGACAATACCTGCAGATCGGCGTAGATGCCGATCTCCGCCTGCGACGCCTGCGTGCGCCAGATGCCGTTCACCTGCCCTGCCTCGCCGATGCCGATCGACGGCGGCGCCAGCACCTGCAGTTGCAGACTGTTGACGCGCGCAAGCGCCGATACCGCGCTGATCAGCGGACACAATGCGTTTCCCGGGCAACTGGTTTGCCCGATCGATACCGACAATGCACTGTTGTATGCGCCGACCTCCGCCGTCGTGATCAGCAACTGCAGCACATTGATGCTGGCGTTCGCCGCAGCCTCCGCGTTACTGCCGGAGTATTGAAGGAGGCTGCCCAACGCGATCTTCGACACATTGACGCTCGCACCGACGCTGCCCCGCAACGTGGTGAGCACCACGCCGACCGTCGTATCCTTGCCGACCGCCGTCGCGGCGAGATTGAGAATATCGGATACGGTCAGATCGAGGCCCAGCAGCTGGCCGATCGTGGGCGGACTCGACATGCCGGACTGGCCGAGCTGCAGCGCGGCGTTGGCCAATTGAGCCAGCGTGACGTTGGCCACGGCCAGCGACTGATAGCTCGCCAGGCCGACGTTGACGTTGGCCGAAGCACCCAGCAAGCCGGTCAGCAACGAATCGAGCAGCGCGGAAGACGACGTATTGAGACTCGCGAGCGTCGCAGCGACGCTGAACGTATCGATCGCCGACGAACGTGCCGTTGCAGTGGCCGACAACACGGCCTTTCGACCACTCAATTGGCTCAGCAGCCCGAGAAAGAAATACTGCACTTGCCGGTACACCGTCACGCGTGCCGCATTGGCGACCGACTGCGCCGGCGTAACGTATGCATTCGCGGTATCCCATGCGCCGCAGCTGACGGCGATCTGGTCGTTGCCCGGCGTCGGCGTGGCGTTCGCCGCGGCATCGATCAGCGTGACCGAATAACCGTTGTCGTTCAGGCCCGCGCTGACCGCCACGTTCTTCTTCGCATCGCTCAGGCATCTGGCCGGATCGCTCGACATCGGCTGAACCGCCGCCAATGCGACCATGTCGGCGACGCGCTGCAGGTCCCGCTTCTGAAAATACAGGTTGCCGACGTCGATCGCCCCCAGCACGACGAGCGCGACCAACACCCAGATCGCTCCGATGACCGCAATCGAGCCGCGCTGCCGACGTCGCGCCATCCAACCTGCGCTGGGCCGCCGAATCACGTATGGATGATCACCGCGCATCGTCGTCTCGCTTACTGCGCACTCTGCCCGCCGCCCGACATGCCGCCCGCGGAGCCCATCTGCGAACTCATCGATTCTGGAATCTTGTTCTTGAAGGAATCCAGATAGCGCTGGTACGTCAGCGTCGCAACGTCGCCGAGCAACGGCTGTGTCGGCGCAGCCACGCGGTTGTCCCGCTGCAGCGACAGCCATTGCTGCGTCGAGCGCCCCACCTCCGATGCGCCCGGCGCAGCGACCTGCCCGTATGCGGCAACGGTACCCAGCGCGATGCCGGCGATCGCGCCGAGCAGAGCGATGCGGCCCGCGCGCATGTATCGGTGAAATGTCTGCTTCATGTCGTTCCCCGCGTATCCGTTCATTGTGCAAACCGTTGCAGCAGCGGCGCGGTCTGGTCATAGCTGAGATTGTTCGCCATCGGCGCGATCGACACCGGCGCGGCACGCCGCGATACCACCGGCGGCGTTGCCACCGCCCGCTGCTGCGCGCGCGCCGCGGCCGCCACTCTCGCGGCATCGCTGCTGATGTCCTTGCGGATATTGGCCGGCAAACGCTGCTGGTTCATCAAGCGCTGCGCGTCCTGCGCGCGCCCCGCGGCAACCAGATACAGCGCGAGGTTGCTGACGATCTTGGGGTTGCGTTGATCCAGTTCAGCGGCCTTCATCAGCGGCACGCGCGCGCCGACGATGTCGCCGCTGCGCAATTTCGCGTACGCGAGATCGGACAGCAGCGACGCATCGGTCGGCGCGAGTTCGGACGCCTGCGTCAACGCCTGCACCGCCTGGCCGAAATCGCCGGCTGCGCCCGCGATCAGCCCGAGCCCGCGATAGCCGCGCGCGGCGAGCGGCGTCTTCAGCAATTGCTCATAAGCTGCCGCACTCGCGGCCGGCTGGTCCGTCATCCGCAGCGCATCCGCTCGCAGCAGTATCGTGTCCGGCGATACGCCGTACGTTTTGTCGTACGCGTCGATATGCGCGAGCGACGCGTAATACAAACCTTGTGTCTGCATCCGCTGGATCAGGCCGAGATACATGCCCGGCGTATCGGGCACCGCTTGCTTCTGGTCCGCGGCCTGGATCAACGCCGCACGTTCGGTCTGTGCGCCGACACCATATCCGCTCTCCTTGGTCGCGCATGCAACGAGCATCAACGCCATCGTCGCCATGCCGGCCAGCCTTGCCATCCTGCCGATCCGCTTCATCGTCTTTCCTTCCACCGTCAATGGTGCGCCGACAGCGCGTGCGTCACTGCCAGAAATCCGGGGCCGGCCGTCACGATCAGCAGCGCAGGCAGCAGCGTCAGAACCATCACCCCGGTCATCTTCACGGTCAATCGGCCGATTCGTTCGCGCAGCATCGCGCGACGCGTCTCGCGCAATCGATCGCCGAACTGCTTGAGCGGTTCCTGAACGGCGCCGCCGTGCTTGTCCACCTGCACCATCAGCCGTGCGATCGCGCGCAAATCCTCGTTGTCGAAGCCGCCGGACAAGCGCTGCATCGACTGCTCGCGCGTGCGGCCGGCCGCGAAATGGCGCTGCGCGATGCCGACCTCCGACGAGAGCACCGGCATCATCCCGCGGAAATCGTTCGTCACGACCTGCAGGCTTTGATCGAGCGACAAGCCGACGCCCTGCAACAGCCGCAGCATGTCGACCAGCAACGGCAATTCGTCGATCACGCTCTGACGTCGAGCCGCGGCACGGCGGCGCACGTAGAGCTTCGGCAGCATGAAGCCGAATGCGAATGCGGCGAACACGCCGATCGTCCAGTATCCGCCCTTCATCCGGCCGCTCGCGAACACCGCGAACAGCACGGGCACGGCGATCCCGCAGGCGAGTCGCGCCATCAGGAACAGCCCGCGCGTGCGGGCGTCGACGTAGCCGCATTGCTCGAGCAGACGACGGTCTTCGTCCGCGACGATATGCTTGCCGAAGCCGGTGTCGAGCAGGCGCATCCCGTTCGCCGATACCCAGCCAAGCATGCGTTCGACGCGTTGCCGAACGCGCGCGTCCGGTTTCCCGGCGGAATCGCCGGCCGCAGCGCTTCCCGGCTTGGCTGCCTCGAGCGTCGCCATGCGGTGTTCGAGCGCATCCTTCAGCGCACGCTCGGCACGCGACGCGGCGCTCGCGCGCAACATCGCGGCCATGCCGAACAGCAGGACGCCGAGCGCGCCAAGCGCCAACGCGATCGATCCGATTTGAGTTGCCGTCATCGCATCACCTCAGCCGGGCCATCCGGTACAACCACACACTGCCCGCCACCTGCATCACGAACGCGAGCGTCAGCAGCACGCGTCCGCCCGGGTCGTTCCACATCCCTTGCAGATACCTCGGGTTCGTCATCACGACAAAACTGCCGATCGCGACCGGAAGCATCATGAGCACGAACGCCGACAACCGCGTCTCCGCCGACATCGCCGTCAGCTCGCGCTCCGCCTGCTCGAGATCGCGCATGAACACGGCCATCCTCTCGAGCATCACGTCCGCGCGTCCGCCGTATTTCACCGACAGCCGCAGCACCGAGCCGAGCAGCTCGAATTCCTTCGTGCGGTAGACCTTCGCGACATGTAGCATCGCGCGATCGATCTCGACGCCCGAGCGCAGCATCCTCGACACGTGATCGAGACAGCCGCGCAGCGGTTCCTCGCTCGTCAGCAGCGCCGCCTGGAACGCCGCGGGCACGCTGTTGCCGAGCGTCACCAGCCGCACGATGCCGTCGAGGAACGACGGAATCTGCCGGACGATCTTCAGCCGTCGCCGCTGGATGCGCGATGCCAGCCAGACGCCGAACATCGCGCCGCCGCACACGAGCGCCGCCAGACCGGCGAGCACGCCGGCGCGATGGGTCGCGAGCCCGGCGATCGCCAGCAGCACGGCGAGCGCACCGATCGCCTTGCCGCGAGCGCCTTCGATGCCCGCGCGGTTCACGAGATTGGCGAGGTACTCGGCGGCCGACGCATACCACTGCACCCAGAAGGCCTCGGCCATCGCGCCGCGCGCGACACCGGACGGCGACGCGGTGCGCGCGCCGGCAGATGCCGCCGCCGGCTGCGCCGGCGCGCGCGCGCCCGGTTCGAGCCGGCTGTCGATGAAGCGCTTCGCGTCCGTTCGCACGCGCCGGGTTTCTGCATGTCGCCACAGCATCAATGCCGATGCCACGCACAGCATCGCGACCGCGAGCACCCAGACCATCGCGCTATACATTGAAGCCCCCGCCGCGACCGAATCCGCCGCCGCCGAACCCGCCGCCGAATCCACCGCCCGCCGCGCCGCCCGACAGCGTCTGACGGAAACGCGCGAGCTTCGGCGAATGCGGATGGATGCCGAGCGACTCCCAGTGATCGACTTCCTCGCCCTCCGGCGTCACACGCGCCTCGTAGCGATACAGCTCCTGCGTCGCGATGATGTTGTCGGACAGCCCGGTCACCTCGGTGATCGACAGAATCCGGCGACGCCCGTTCGACAGCCGCCCGATCTGCACGATGAAGTCGATCGCGTTCGCGATCTGCCGCCGCAGGCTCGACTCGGTACCCTGAAAGCCGGCGAAGCCCGCGAGCATCTCGAGACGGTACAGGCACTCGCGCGGCGAGCTCGCATGCACGGTGCCCATCGAGCCGTCGTGGCCGGTGTTCATCGCCTGCAGCATTTCGAGCACTTCGCCGCCGCGCACTTCGCCGACGATGATCCGGTCCGGACGCATCCGCAGCGTATTGCGCAGCAGGTCGCGAATCGTCACCACGCCGGAGCCGTCGAATCCACCCGGCCGGCTCTCGAGCCGCACGACGTGCGGATGGTTCAGCGACAGCTCGGCCGTATCCTCGATCGTCACGACGCGCTCGGGCTCGGGAATATGAAACGCGAGCGCATTGAGCAACGACGTCTTGCCCGAGCTCGTGCCGCCCGACACGAGCACGTTGCAGCGCGCTTCGACGGCCGCCTCGAGCAGCGCGCCGATTTCTTCGTTGTACGTGCCGTTGCCGAGCAGGTCCGACGGCTTCAGCGGATCCTTGCGGAACTTCCGGATCGACACGATCGGGCCGTCGATCGACAGCGGCTCGATCACGACATTCACGCGTCCGCCGTCCGGCAGCCGCGCATCGACCATCGGGTTCGACTCGTCGAGCCGGCGGCCGATCGGCGCGAGGATGCGCCGCACGATGCGCAGCAGATGCGCGTTGTCGGTGAAGCGCACCGGCAGCTTGGCGAGCATGCCGTGACGCGACACGTACACGTCGTTGTAGCCGTTGATCAGGATGTCCTCGACGGCCGGGTCCGCGAGCAGGTCCTCGATCGGCCCGAAGCCCGCCAGCTCCTTCGTCAGCGCCTCGGCGATCGCGCGCACTTCGTTCTCGTTGAGCGGAATCCGGCGCAGGCGCACGAAGCTGTCGATCTCCAGATCGACGAACTGGTTGATCGCCTGGCGCGACCAGCGGCCGAACTCGGCGCCCAGCTCCTCGATGCGCGTGAGCAAGTGCTCGTGCGCGGCATTCTTGATGTCGTGGAATTGCTGGGTCTGGGAGAACGGCGCTGCGCCGTCGGCAAATTGAATGTCGTGTGCCATCGGTTACGACCGCTTGGACGAAGGTTGAATGAAGCGCTTGAGCGCGGACAGGCGCGGCGCGGCACGCGACGCGCCGGCCGTGCCGGAGATGCCCGGCAACCGCACGGCGAGGGATTCGAGGGCGCGCACGTACGGATCGCGCTCCGCCGCATCGACGATCAGCCGCCCCTGGTTCGCGGCATGGCCGATCGCGACGCGCCGCGCGGGCAACGTGCCCACCAGCGACAGCCCGAGACGCTCGGCGATCTGCGCGGGCATCAGGTCCAGCGCGGGGTCGTACTGGTTGACCACCAGCTTGACGCGATCGGTGTCGATCCCCGCGTCACGCAAGCCGGTGAGTAGATCGGCCGCGGACACGATCGACGCGACGCCCTGATCGCAGACGAGCCACGCTTCGTCGGCCGACGCGGCGATCTGCGTGACGAAGTCGCGATTAGAGAAGCCGCCGAGATCGACGACCTGCTGATCGAAGAACGCGCGAAACCGGTTCAGCAAGCCGACGCAAGCCGCATACGACACGTCGCGCAGGCCGCCGAGGTCGGGCGGCAGCGTGGTCAGCGCCACGCCGCTCTGGTGCCGCGTCAGCGCGGTGTTCACGAACGTGCGGTCGATGCGGCGCAGGTTCTGCACGGCGTCGATGAAATGGAACTCGCAGCGCGTGTTCAGGAACAGCGCGCCGTCCCCGGCCGGCAGTCCCAGATCGACCAGCGCGGTCTGACGGCCGGCCGGCGTGCTGCCGCCGTGTTGGTCTTTCGCGCCCGGTCCGAGCGCGTGCTTCTGCAACCACACGGCGAGATTCGCGGCGAGCGTGCTGACGCCCATGCCCGCGCGCGCGCCGAGCAGCGCAACGACCTTGCCGTGGCGACTCGCCGGCTCGCCGACGTTGGACAGCAGGCCGCGCGTCGTGCGCAGCGCCTCCTCGGCAGGCGCCGACACGTCGATGAAGTCGCGCACGCCCGCGCGCAGCGCGGCGAGCGTGCTCTCCGGCTGGGCCAGCGAACCGAGCGCGACGATCGGCAAGCCCGGATGCGCGGCGCGGATCGCGGCGACGGCAATGCTCGCCGCGTCGCTGCTTGCGGAGAAGTCGACGAACACGAGCGCCGGGTTGAGGCCGGTGATGCGCTGCGCGAGCACGCCGGGCTCGAGCGATGCGGCTTCGACCGCACCGGCCGACACGAGCGTGTCGGCGAGCCAGCGCACGTGTGCGTCCTTCTGCGTTGCGCAAACGAAGTAGTCCGTCACGGCGGGTTCACATAGTGATTCGATTCGTGCATTCATGTCGCACACTCCCGATTGCGCAATGCGCCGCGCGGGGACCCGGCGCGTCGTGCTTCGTGCTCATTTCGAAAACCCCGGCGCCGCGTCCGGCGACGCCGCACCGCCGAGATACGACCGCCATACCGGCCCGTCATGCTGCTCGGCCAATTCGCCGGGCGTCGCGGGCAGCACCGCGCCCTTCGCGATCGGCGCGACGAGATGCGGCGTCACGATGATCAGCAGTTCCTTGTCGTTCTGCTGGTAATTCAGGTTCTTGAAGAACGTGCCGATGATCGGCAGGTCGCCCAGCAGCGGCACCTTGCTGACGTTCGACATCGTCTGACGGTCGATCAGGCCGCCGATCACGAAGCTCTCGCCGTCGCCGAGCTCGACCGTCGTGTCGGCGCGGCGCGTCGTGATGCCCGGCACCGCGACGCCGCTGATCGTCACGCTGTTCACGAAATCGAGCTGGCTCGATTCCGGCGCGACCTTCAGCGCGATCCGGTTCGGGCTCAGCACCGTCGGCGTCAGCGACAGCCCGACGCCGTATTGCTTCCACTGGATCGCGGTCGAGCCGAGCCCCTGCGGCGACGGCACCGGAATCTCGCCGCCGGCGAGGAAGCTGGCGCTCTGGCCGGACAGCGCGACGAGCGTCGGTTCCGCGAGCACGCGCGCCAGGTTGTTCGCTTCGAGCAGCGACAGGTCGGCGAAGATGCCGTGCCCGGCCGCGTTCACGACCAGGTTGAAGGCGGACGCAACGGGTGCGCCGAGCGTCGGGATATAGGCCGCCGTGCCGGGACCGGACCCGCCGTTGTACGACTGCACGCCGCCCGGCGAGAACGAGCCGAACGAAAAGCCGTTGCTCTGCTTGAAGAAGTTGAAGCCGACCTGCTTGAGCACCGAACGGCTGAATTCGACGACGCGCACGTCCACTTGCACCACGTTCTTGCCGGCCAGCGTCGAACGATCGATCACCGCGCCCTTCGGGCTCATGTTCTTCGCGACGGCCACCGCGCGTTCGTGCGCGTCGAGCGAGCCGGCCGCGCCGCGCAGCACCGACGTGCCGCCATAGGCCTTCACCTGCGGCGTCGACGCGTCGAGCACGGCCTGCGCGGCCGCATCGACGACTTCGACGTTCCAGACCGTCGGCTCGTCGTGGCCGCGCTCCCAGACCATCACGTTGGTGGTGCCGGGCGCCTTCGCGGTCAGCAGCACGGAGCCGGCACGGCTGCCTTTCATGATCAGCACGTCGGCGATCGCCGGATCGCCGACGGCGACCCGCTGCAGCGCGCGGCCGGCGGCGATCTGCCGTTGCGCGCCGACCGCGAGCTCGATCGTCCCGCTCGCGCTTGCCATGGATGCGAAGGTCAGGACCCACAGAGCCATCGCGAATGCAGTCAGGGTGTTTTTCATGGATTGTTGTACCGTGGCACGGCCATTACATGTCGTCGCTGATATCGATAGGAATCAATGCTGTTCAATACGCAACCGTTTCCGAGCGGCCGCCGCGGATTACCTCGATGCTGCCGCCGCTGCCCGTCGCCCCCGCGGCGGACCGCACGGCCGGCGGAAGGTGCGACGGCAGCGGCGGGACATTGACATTGGCCGCCGCGGCATTGCGCTGGGTGCCCGACAGCTGTTGCAGCGAGACGCCGGCCGCGGCCAGCGCCGACGGCGACAGCTTGTTGTCGGTGCGTACCGCGACGGTCTGCATCGCGAGTTCGTCGTCGCGCGGGTTGCGCAGCGCGAGCGTCAGCCGGCCGGTGGCCTCGCCGAGCGTCAACGCGTCGACCTGGGCGGTCGGCACTGCCAGTACGGCGATGCGGGCATTGCTCGGCTGGCCGTTGCTGCCGTTCGTGGTGCTGCCGCTGTCGCGCTCCGGCGTCGCGTCGCCGAACGACAGCACGCGCACCTTCGACATCAGCAGGCGCGCCTGCGTCTGGGACACCTCGCCGTCGAACATCGCGCCGCCGCCTTCGCGCTTCAGATTCAGGAACACGTCGACGAAGTTGCCGGGGCGCAGCCGGTTGCCGACGGCATTGGTCTCGTCGACGCGCACCGCGATCGCGCGCTCGCCAGGCTGGATGTCTTCGGCGAGGCCGGAAACCAGCGCGTCGGGCGTGATCGGCGCAGATGCGGGGATGTCGCGGGCGGGGACACGGCCGGCAACCATCGTCGGATCCATGAACGCGCCTGTCGGCACCGGGCTGATCGACTGGACCTTCAACGCGTCGGCGGGAATCGGCTGGCCGGCCGGCAACGCGTGCGTTGCGATCACCACCGGCGCCGCATTGGCGGTGACGACCTGCGGCGCCGGTACGGAAGCGGGCGCGCTGCGTCCGAGCATCCACGCATAGATGCCGAGCAGTACGGCGATCGCGATCAGCAGCCCGGCGATGATCTTCGTCAAATTGTTGGTCATGTTCAAAGAAGGATGGATGCCGGAATGACGACGCGAAATTTCTCGATGGCGCGACTCGGACTCATGACGCGCTGCTCATAGCATGGACTGCGGGATTTGCACGACCGCCGAACTCGTCAGCGGGCCCTTCAGCACTTGCCCCAGTAACGGGATCGACGTCAGCCACTGCAAAGGCACGTAGCTGACCGTGACCGTCAGGCAATTGGTCGGACTCGCCGAGCCGTCTGTACATGCATTGGTCTTCACCGTCACCGACGCCGGCTGCGGATTGCCGTTCAGCCAGCTCAGCGAACTCAACGCGGTATTGCACGCGCTCTGCGTGCGCGTCATGGGCTTCGATACCGACGTACAGGGGTTCTGGTCCGAACCGAGGCTCGGCGCGTAAGTCAGCCCGGCGCGCGCGCCTTCGCTGACGGCGAACGTCAGGCTTTGCTGGATGAGGAAAATCATGCCGAAGCTGACGATCGCGTAGAAGATCATGAAGAACAGCGGAAACACAATCGCGAATTCGACCGCGGTCGCGCCGCGTTGACGATCGCGTTTCCGGCACCCTGCGCTTTGACGATTCATCGCCCTGCCCCTGCCATGACGAGGTACACGAGCCACGCAGCCACCGGTGCGACGAGGCATGCCGCATAAGGCGTCGCACGATATCCGCCGACCATCAGGACGGGCGCGCGCCGTGACCGCAGCGCCCGGATGCGCGTGCGCGAGAGCAGCATCAGGACAAGGACGTGCACGCCGGCCGCAAGGCTGGCCGCGACCCAGACCCACAGCAACGCGTTCGCGCCGCACCAGGCGCCCAGCACCGCGAAAATCTTCACGTCCGCCGCACCCATCACGCGCAACAGGAAAAACGGCAGCAGAACGATCAGGCCGACGAACATGCCGATCATCGCGCGCACCGGAAGTACACCGAATGGATTAGCGTCCAGACTCGCCGCCAGAAACCCCGCTACCAGCCCCGCCAGCACGAGCACATTCGAAATACGTCGGTAACGGATATCGCTGGCCGCGACAACGAGCGCCCATGCGAGAAATGCCCCGGTGAATAGGAAATGTGCCATCGCATCACGAGTGGCCGAACATGCCGTGACAGGCGAATCGCGCACGGCGATTCGCCTGTCACGGCACTACGGCTGGCTTGTATCAGTGATGAAACGGGTTTATTTCCAAGGCGCCGTGCAGGCTACGTTGGCCGTTGCCGATGAGCCGGTGCCGGTCGTGGGAGACGTTATGCAGGAGCCCAGATTGGTGAACATGTTGCCGAGGCTACCGCCAATGGACGAAACGCCCGCAACGATGGCCACGGCAATCAGACCCGCGATCAACCCATATTCGATCGCGGTAACCCCGGTTTCTTCCTTGAGGAAGCGCTTGATGAGTGCTTTCATTTTATTCCTCGTGCCTGTATGTACGTTCTTTGGCCTGTTATACGTTGTACATCCCCGCATATCCGGCCGTTGCCCCGCGTGATTCGTTACTTGTGCTGTAACGACAAGCGGGTGCGCTTTCTTTATAGGTCACCCCGAAGGGCGCATACGACGATTTGATGCAAGTTAACATTCGCGATAGTGATCCTCCTCGAACGTCGTGTACCGGACTGTACATTTACTTACACCGATCCGGATTCTATATCCGATCCTATTTATGTTCCAACCTCTTTTAAGAGCCGGCCGAAAAACTTTCCGCCGCAGGACCATTTGTACGGGGTTTCGGTACGACTTACACATAGGATTTACGATAGGTTAGATGTGCACATCTAGTCCACCAGTAAAACAATTCGCGCACCCGTGCCACCTGCCCCACATCCACGTTACGCCGCGCGCGTAACGCCAAAGACCGCACGTTACGTTACGAAACGCGCGAAATCGTTTGCCTCAATCCGGCTTTAAACAGTTTCAACAATCTTTCAATTACCGCCAATGCCTTTTGCGACAAGGAATTGGCGCGTTTTAAGCGATTCATCGACTCCGTCGCCATCGGAATGGCACGACAGTTGCAGAGTAATCCTCGCATCACCCAACACAACATCAGCTTCAATGCGAGGACGAAATGGACATTCAGGTTATCCCTCATGGCACGCTCCGGACGACTATGATCGCGGCCACCGTGGCAGCCATGCTTTCCCTTTCCGCGTGCGGCGGTTCCGGTTCGATCAGCAAGGGCATCAGCGGCGGGTCGAGCTCGGGCGGCGGCGATTCGATCTCCACCTCGGGCGGCGGCACCTCGGGCGGCACGTCGGGTTCGACCAGCGGCAGCACGTCGGGTAGCACCAGCGGCTCGACGAGCGGTTCGACCAGTGGCTCCACCAGCGGCTCCACGAGTGGAACGACCAGCGGCACGTCGAGCGGAACGAGCGGAACGTCGGGTGTGTCGTCGAACTCGGTGGGAACTGTCCTCGCAAGCAGCGGCAATATCGTCACCGGAGTCGGTTCGACGGTATCGGGTCTCGGCACCGTGATCGCCGGTCAGTCGCTGCCCGGTGTGAACCCCGGCACGACGCAGGCGGCCGGCGGCATCGTGCAGAGCGTCGGCGGCGCGGTCACGGCACTCGGCAACGGCCTCGGCAGCGGGCTCGGCCAGCTCGGCGCAACCGCCAACCCGGTGGGTGTCACCGTCGCCAGCACGGGCAACGTGGTCAACCAGCTCGGCGGCGCAGTGACGCAGACGGGCAACCTGGTCACCAGCCTCGGCAGCGGCCCGCTGGCGCCGCTCGCACCGGTCACCGGCGCCGTCGGTGGCCTCGTGACGACCGTCGGCAACGCGGTCTCGGGCGGCGGCACGACACTGTCGAACGTGCTGTCGACCGGGCCGGTCCAGCAGCTCACGCAAACGGTCAGTTCGGCCATCACCCCGATCACGACGATGGTCGGCCAGACGACGCAGACGATCGGCACGGCGACCGGGCTCGGCGCGCCTGTCAACACGCTGCTCGGCACGATCGGCAACGGCCTGAACCAGGGCGGCGCGCTGATCGCATCGACGGGCGGCAATCCGATCACGACCGGCCTCGGCAACACCGTGTCGTCGGCGGGCAATACCGTGAAGTCCGTGGGCGGCCTGCTGGCCGGCAGCTCCGGCGGCGCGACCAATCCGCTCGCGCCGCTCACGGGCCTCGTCTCGACCGTCACCGGCACGCTCGGCGGTGCAACGGGCGGCGGCAGCGGCCCGCTCGCACCGGTCACCGGCCTCGTCTCCACAGTCACCGGCGCACTCGGCGGCGCAGCGGGCGGCGGCAGCGGCCCGCTCGCGCCGGTCACCGGCCTCGTCTCCACAGTCACCGGCGCGCTCGGCGGCGCAACGGGCGGCAGCGGCGGCCCGCTCGCGCCGGTCACCGGCCTCGTCTCCACCGTCACCGGCGCACTCGGCGGCGCTGCGGGCGGCGGCAGCGGTCCGCTCGCGCCGGTCACCGGCCTCGTCTCCACCGTCACCGGCGCGCTCGGCAGCGCGACGGGCGGCGCTGCCGGCAGCGGCCCGCTGGCCCCGGTGACGGGCGCGCTGTCCACGGTCACCAGCGCAGCCGGCGCGCCCGCACTGAGCGGCGCCACGGGCACCGTCACGAACTCGGGCTCGGGTTCGAACCTGCTCGCGCCCGTCACGTCGCTGATCGGCGGCCTGCTCGGCGGCACGCACGGCAAGTAATCCGGCATCCATTCATCGACAAGACAGCGAGGAGTCCAATCATGTCCCAACAACATTCCTTCACGACGGCCGCCCTGCGCCCGTGGCGCGCTCCCCTCACCGCGTTCGCGGCAGCGTGCGTGCTCGCCGCTTGCGGCGGCGGCGGCGTCAGCTCGCCGCCGACGAGCAGCACCAGCGGCACGAGCGGTACCAGCGGAACCGGCAGCAGCGGGACGAGCGGCACCAGCGGCACGACGACGGGCACCAAGGGCGTGGTCAGCACGGTCGGCCAGACCGCGACGGATCTCGGCAGCACGGTGGGCAACGTCAGCCTGCCGGGCCTCGGCGACGGCGTGACGAAGGGCGTCGGCAGCACGCTGTCGAGCACCGGCACGATCATCGGCGCCGCCGCCGACGCGTTGAGCAACGGCCTCGGACAGACCGGCACGACGAGCAATCCGGTCGGCACAACCGTCGCGGGCCTCGGCAACGTGGTCGGCGCGACGAGCAATACCGTGTCCGGCCTGAGCTCGACCGTCAAGGCGCTCGGCACCGGCCCGCTCGCGCCGCTCGCACCGGTCACGTCGCCGGTCGGCACGGTACTCGACACGGTCGCCAACGGCCTGTCCGCGGCCGGCACGACGATCGGCTCGACGCTGTCGTCGGGCGCCGTGCAGCAGGTCACGCAGCCGCTCAGCTCGGCGATCACGCCGCTCGTCATCACCGCCGGCCAGGTCACGCAACAGGTCGGCACGACGACGGGCCTCGGTCAACCGGTGTCGGGCCTGCTCGGCCAGATCGGCGGCGCGATCAGCTCGGCCGGCACGCAGGTCGCGGGCACGTCGAAGCAGCCGCTCGTCGGCGACGTCGGCCAGCTCGTCACCGCGGTGGGCAACACCGTGACCAACGCGGGCGGTCTCGTGAACCCGAACGGCCCGAACGGTGCGGCGCCGATCCCCGGCCTGATCACGAGCCTCGTCGGCGGCTCGACGGCGACGGTCCAGAGCGGCTCGTCGTCGGGTTCGGGTGCGACGAACCCGCTCGGCGGCCTGCTGTCCGGTCTCGGCTCGACGCCGCTCGGTTCGCTCACCGGCGCGGTCGGCGGCGCGACGGGTGGCTCGGGCAGCAGCCCGCTCGCGCCGCTCACCAATCTCGTGTCGACGGTCACGGGCACGCTCGGCGGAGCAACGGGCGGCGCAAGCGGGGCAAACCCGCTCGCGCCGGTCACGGGCTTGCTGAATACTGTCACCGGCGCGGTCGGCGGCGCAACGGGATCGGGGGGATCGTCGAGTCCGCTCGCGCCGGTCACGTCGCTCGTCGGCGGCGTGTCGAACTCGGCGTCGTCGGGCAGCTCGACCGGCCTGCTCGCGCCGGTAACGGGCCTGCTCGGCACGCTGGGCAGCGTCGGCAAGTAAGGAGGACGGCCGCGCCCGTGCAGCCGGTGCACGGCGCGCGGCCGTACCAACACGACCGGCAACGCGGCACGCGGCGCGCGACATTCCGGTGTCGCGCGCACGCAATACAAAGAAGATGAAAAGCAAGGCCTACGAGGAAGAACAATGAAATCCAGACTCGACAGTTGGATGCTGCTGCTCGCCATCGCAGCGGCCGGCGGCGCACACGCGCAGACGCGCGCGGCAGGCAACCCGCTCGACTCCCTTCCGCAGATCAACACACCGAAACAAGGTCCGAACGTCACCGTGCAGGTCGCCCCGCAGGCGCCGCAACTGCAGGAGCTGCTGTCGCGACATCTGACGCCTTCCACGTTCCAGGTCGAGGGCGTGAAGTCGGTGCCGTTCGACGAAATCTCGCGACGCTTCACGCCGCTCGTCGGCAAGGACATCACGATCGGCCAGCTGATCGAGACCGCCAACGGCGTGACCAAGCTGTACCAGGAGCGCGGCTACGCGCTGTCGTTCGCGTTCGTTCCCGCGCAGACGTTCGAGAACGGCGTCGTGCGCATCACCGTCGTCGAAGGCTATGTATCCGACGTGAAGGTAACCGGCAAGCCCGGCGCGATGGAGTCGAAGATTCGCGCGATTGCCGCGCACATCACGGCCGACCGACCGCTGCGCCGCGCGACCTTCGAACGCTACGTGAACACGTTCGGCCTCCTGCCCGGCGTATCGGTGAAGGCCAACGTGCCGCCCCCGCAGACGACCGACGGCGCAACGACGCTCGAGCTCGCCGTCGATCGCAAGGCCTTCAACGTCAGCACCGGGATCGATTTCAATCACCCGGGCGTCCAGGGGCTCATCACGGCGACGGAGAACGGTCTCACGTCGTTCGGCGAGCAGCTGAGCATTTCGGCGCTGGTGCCGCCCGGACGCGACAAGCAGACCTACGTCGCGTTCAGCGGCGCGGTGCCGGTCGGCAGCAGCGGCCTCGTCACGCGGCTGGATGCCAGCACCTACCGCGGCAAGCCGACCGACAACCCCGGCCTGCCGTCCACCGTCGAGCGCACCGTGAAGAACGAGAAGCTCGGTCTTTCGGCTTCCTATCCACTGCTGCTGAACAACCAGCGCAGCCTGCTCGGCACGGTGTCCGGCTACGCGTCGCACAACGAAGACCGCTACCAGAACACGATCACCGGCAACAGCATCGACACGCGTTCGCAAGTGCGCGTGCTGCAGATGCAGCTCGACTACACGAGCGTGTCCGCCAAGCAGGTGCAGAAGCTGAGCGTCAACGTCGCGAAGGGCTTCAATATCCTCGGTGCGTCGAAGTCGCAGAACACGACGATCGGCGGGAACACGACATCGGCCGACAGCCCGATCTCGCTCACGTTCGTGCGCACCGGCGCGACCTTCACGCAGACCAACGAATGGCCGTTCAAGATCGGCACGTCGGTGTCGCTGACGGGCCAGTACAGCCCCGATTCGCTGCCGACGTCGGAACAGATCTCGTTCGGCTCGACGCGCTATGCGCTCGGCTACCAGCCCGGCGAAACGTCGGGCGACTCGGGCTGGGGAGCGTCGCTGGAGGTCAATCGCGCGTTCACGCCGGGCTGGACCTACATGAAGTCGATCACGCCGTACATCGCGTACGACATGGCGCGCGTGTACCTGCACACCGGCACGCCGTCGCCGAGCCGGCTGTCGTCGGTCGGCATCGGCGTGCGCTTCACGGACAACCGCTATTACAGTCTCGACCTGAACATCGCGAAGCCCGTCGGCGATGCGCCGGTCGAAAGCGCATCGCGCAGCCCGCGCGTGAACGCGGCGTTTTCGTATCAGCTCAATTGATTGCGCAGCGCACGGCCCGCATGTGGCGGGCCGTTTAGATTAGAGTGCCGTCTATCAAACGCGGCACGCTGTTTCACGTATTCTGACGTGGCTCGCAACATGCCACCGCCCTATGCAGGCGGTCGTGCGAGCGAATCGAACACGACACGAAACAAGGAGGAAGACAATGGTTCAACTGACCCGCCCGTTGCGCGCACTGGCCGTCGCCGGCGCACTGCTCGCTTGCGCTGCCCCCACCTTCGCTCAGGCCGACAGCCCCGTCGGCATGTGGCAGACGATCGACGACAGCACGCACGCGCCGAAGGCCCTCGTGCAGATCGCCGAAGATGGCGACGGCTCGCTGTCGGGCAAGGTCGTCAAGGGCCTCGGCGCGAACGACACGCCCGATCGCCGCTGCACCGCATGCACGGACGAACGCAAGGATCAGCTCATCAAGGGCATGACGATCATCAAGGCGATGAAGAAGGACGGCGACCACTGGGACGGCGGCAACATCCTCGATCCGGAAAACGGCAAGGTCTACAAGTGCAAGATGTCGCTGGAAGACGGCGGCCAGAAGCTGGTCGTGCGCGGCTACATCGGCGTATCGCTGCTCGGCCGCTCGCAGACCTGGGTGCGCGCGCAGTAATGCAGCGCGCGTCGATGCGCGCGATGCAATGAAAAATCGGCCTGCGACAACGTCGTCAGGCCGATTTTTTATGCGCGCACGATAGTGAAATCGCACGACGTCACGTCGCGAGCTCCATCGTGTCGGCGGCTGCACGCTTGCCATGTGCAACGTAGGCCGGCACGGCGGCATCGGGCACCGCTACCGCATCCGGTTGGCAGTGCTTGCGCATCCGCGCGGACAGCGCATTGCACAGGTTCACGCCCGCCTCGCCGTACAGCACGCTCATCACCTGCATCAACGTGCCCGTGTCGTGCCAGGCCTTGAAGCGGCGATGGCAGGTCTGATACGAAGGGTAGCGACGCGGCATCGCGGACCATGTCGCGCCGCTGTAGATCACCCACAGCACGCCGTTCAGCACGGCGCGTGTGTTGGCCAGTGGCCGACCGCGCAATTCGGTGCGCGGCTTCATTTCAGGCAGAAGCGGCACGATGGAGCGCCACTCCTGGTCGGTCAGATCGCGATACGGTGTCATGGACATCTCCAGCCTCAGGAACCATGACACACGATATCGCCCGACCTTTTCGGCGACTATAAGACAAATCCGAAAATACCGTCAAATTGAGGCAATTTGACCGGAATTGACGATTGAAGCGCATGACTTGCGGCAGCCGCGCTCAGGTCAGCGAAGTATCGACGATGCGACGCGGCGCTTCGAGGTACTCCTTCGATTGCATTTCGACGATCCGCGATACCGTGCGGGCAAACTCGTTCGCCATCGGCCCTTCGACGTACAACTGCTCGGCCGGCACCGCGGCCGACATCAGCAGCTTGACCTTGTGGTCGTACAGCACGTCGATCAGCCACGTGAAGCGCCGCGCCTCGGACGCCATCCGCGGCGACATCTGCGGCACCTCGGACAACACGATCGCGTGGAAGCGGCTGGCCAGCTCGAGATAGTCGTTCTGCGAGCGCGGGCCGCCGCACAGCGTCGCGAAATCGAACCACACGACGCCGTCCGCCTTGCGCAACGCCTTCAGCTCGCGCTTCTCGATATGCAGGATCGGGCTCTCGTCGGGCACCGCGGCGAGCTTCGCGAACGCACGGCGCAGCTCGCGATCGGCGTCGGCGCCGAGCGGCGTGTGATACATCTGCACCTGCGCGAGCGTGCGCTGCCGATAGTCGACGCCCGCGTCGACGTTCAGCACGTCGAGCTTCTGCTTGATCAGCGCGATCGCCGGCAGCATGCGGTCGCGATGCAGGCCGTCGGGATAGAGATCGTCGGGATCGTAGTTGGACGTCATCACGAACTGCACGCCGTTGTCGAACAGCCGGTCGAGCAGCCGGTACAGGATCATCGCGTCGGCGATGTCCGACACGTGGAATTCGTCGAAGCAGATCAGCCGGTAGCGTTTCGCGATACGTCGCGCGAGCTCGTCGAGCGGATCGGCCTGCCCTTTCAGCTCCTCGAGCTCGCGATGGACTTCCCGCATGAATTCGTGGAAATGCAGGCGCGTCTTGCGCTGCACCGGCACCACCGCGTAGAAGCTGTCCATCAGGAAGCTCTTGCCGCGCCCGACGCCGCCCCACATGTAGACGCCGCGCGGCAGATCGGGACGATTGATCAGCTTCTTGAACGCGTTCGAGCGGCGCCCCTTGTACTCGACCCATTCGTCGAAACAGCGCTGCAGACGATCGACGGCCGCGCGCTGGGCGGGATCGGACTGATAGCCGCGCGTACTCAGTTCGCGCGTGTAGTATTCGTTGACGTTCATCGGGCAAACCGGAAAAGACGAAGGCGAGCGGGAAATTCCCGCCCGCCTTCGTCATGAGACGGCTGCGCCGGCCGAGCGCCGGCCGGCGCTATACCGCGCTCAGCTGTTCAGCGAGCGCTTGTCGACCGCGAGCGCCGCTTCGCGCATCACTTCCGACATCGACGGGTGCGGATGGCAGATGCGGGCGATGTCTTCCGACGCCGCCTTGAATTCCATCGCCACCACGGCTTCCGCGATCAGGTCCGACGCATTCGCGCCGATCACGTGCACGCCGAGCAGTTCGTCGGTCTTCGCGTCCGCGATCATCTTCACGAAACCGTCCGGTGCGTTCATGCCGAGCGCACGGCCGTTGATCGAGAACGGGAACTTGCCCGACTTGATCTCGCGGCCTTCCGCCTTCAGCTGCTGCTCCGTCTTGCCGACCCATGCGATTTCCGGGTACGTGTAGATCACCCACGGAATGCAGTTGTAGTCGATGTGCGGCTTCTGACCGTCGATCACTTCCGCGACCAGCACGCCTTCGTCTTCCGCCTTGTGCGCGAGCATCGGGCCGCGCACCACGTCGCCGATCGCATACACGTTCGGCACCGCCGTGCGGCAGTGGTCGTCCACGTCGATGAAGCCGCGCTCGTTCGCCTTCAGGCCGATTGCCTCGAGGCCGAGGTTGTCGGTGTTCGGCACACGGCCGACCGACACGATCAGGCGGTCGGCGTCGAGCGTCTGCGCGTTGCCGTCCTTGTCCGTGTAGGCGATCGACACGCCGTTCGCGGTCGTCTTCACGTCGCCGATCTTCACGCCGAGATGAATGTCGAGGCCCTGCTTCTTGAACAGCTTCGCCGCTTCCTTCGCGAGCGCTTCGTCGGCTGCGCCGAGGAACGCCGGCAGCGCTTCGAGCACCGTCACGTCGGCGCCCAGACGACGCCACACCGAGCCGAGCTCGAGGCCGATCACGCCCGCGCCGATCACGGCGAGCTTCTTCGGCACCGAGTCGAAGCGCAGCGCGCCTTCGTTGTCCGACACGATCTTGTTGTCGACCGGGATGTTCGGCAGATGACGCGCCTTCGAGCCCGTCGCGATGATCACGTTCTTCGCGGTGACGACTTCGGCTTCGCCTTCGCCGCTCACTTCGATCTGCACGCCGGCGTCCGTCTTGCCGGTGAACTTGCCGTGGCCCTTGAGCCAGGTGATCTTGTTCTTCTTGAACAGGAACTCGATCCCGCTCGTCATCTTCTCGACGATCGCGTCCTTGCGGCCGAGCATCTTCGCGACGTCGATCTTCACGCCGTCGACCGTGATGCCGTGGTCGGCCAGATGGTGCGACGTGTTTTCGAACTCTTCCGACGACGCGAGCAGCGCCTTCGACGGGATGCAGCCGACGTTCAGGCAGGTGCCGCCGAGCTTCAGCGCGCCGGCCGGGTTCTTCCACTTCTCGATACAGGCAACGGTCTTGCCGAGCTGCGCGGCGCGAATCGCGGCGATGTAGCCGCCGGGGCCGGCGCCGATCACGACGACGTCAAATTCCTTGGACATGTCAATCCTTTCTACTTGTACGTCCGCACGCGCGCGCGAAGGCGCGCGCGTGCGGAACGGGTCAGTGCGGTGAGACTCGGCTTACAGGTCGAGCAGCAGACGTGCCGGATCTTCGAGCGCATCCTTCATCGCGACGAGCGACAGCACGGCTTCGCGGCCGTCGATGATGCGGTGGTCGTACGACAGCGCGAGGTAGTTGATCGGACGGATCACGATCTGGCCGTTCTCGACGACCGGACGTTCCTTCGTCGCGTGCACGCCGAGGATCGCCGACTGCGGCGGGTTGATGATCGGCGTCGACAGCATCGAGCCGAACACGCCGCCGTTCGAGATCGAGAACGTACCGCCCGTCATTTCCTCGATCGACAGCTTGCCGTCCTTCGCCTTCTGGCCGAATTCGGCGATCTTCTTCTCGATCTCGGCGAGGCTCAGCTGATCCGCGTTGCGCAGGATCGGCACGACCAGGCCGCGCGGCGAACCGACCGCGATACCGATGTCGAAGTAGCCGTGGTAGACGATGTCGTTACCGTCGATCGACGCGTTCACCAGCGGGAACTTCTTCAGCGCGTGCACGGCCGCCTTCACGAAGAACGACATGAAGCCGAGCTTCACGCCATGTTCCTTCTCGAACTTGTCCTTGTACTTCGCGCGCAGGTCCATGACCGGCTGCATGTTGACTTCGTTGAACGTCGTCAGGATCGCGTTCGTTTGCTGCGACTCGAGCAGACGCTCGGCGATACGCGCGCGCAGGCGCGACATCGGCACGCGCTGTTCCGGACGGTCGTTCAGCCAGGTCGTGGCCGATGCCGGGACCTTCACTTCCGGCAGCGACGGCTTCGCAGCGGCGGTCTTCGCCGGTGCGGCGGCCGGTGCAGCCTTCGGTGCGCTGCCTGCGGCGAGCGCGTCGCCCTTCGTGACGCGGCCGTCGCGGCCCGAGCCTGCGACGTCGCCCGTCGACAGACCCTTCTCGGCCAGCAGCTTCGCTGCGGCCGGCGATGCGGCGGCCGAGCTCGACGCCGTTGCGGCAGCCGGCTGTGCGGCCGGTGCTGCTGCGGCCGGCGCTGCCGCCGGCTGCACTTCCGCGGCGCCCGCTGCGGCTTGCGCAGCACCTGCCTTCGCTTCGGTGTCGATCGTCGCGATCACTTGATCGGCGACCACGGTGTCACCGTCGTTCTGCAGCACTTGCGCGAGCACGCCCGCGGCCGGTGCCGGCACTTCGAGCACGACCTTGTCGGTCTCGAGTTCGATCAGGATTTCGTCCTGCGCGACTGCTTCGCCCGGCTTCTTCTTCCACTGCAGCATGGTGGCTTCCGAAACCGACTCCGAAAGCTGGGGGACTTTGACTTCTACGATAGCCATGTGATTTTCCTGGATGCTTAATCTGGGTAATGACGAGGTTCGTGCGACTCGCTCGGCCACCAGGGCGCGCGACGCGCCACGCGGGCCAAACGAGACGGGAAAGCGCCGCGCGCCTTCCCGTTTCGCTTACGTCGATTATTTCGCGATCGATGTGCTCTTCAGGCGGCCGAATGCACCTTCGATGAGGGCCTTCTGCTGCTCGTAGTGCTTCGCGTAGTAGCCAACTGCCGGCGAGGCCGAAGCCGGGCGGCCGCTGTATGCCAGCTTCTGCCCTTCCTTCATGCCTTCCTTCAGGTGGTGCTCGACGTAGAACCAGGGGCCCTGGTTCTGCGGCTCGTCCTGCACCCAGACCACTTCAGTCGCGTGCTCGTACTTCTTCATTTCCGCTTCGAACTGCTTGTGCGCGAACGGATACAGCTGCTCGATACGGATGATCGCGACGTCGTTCGCCTTCGCTTCGCGACGGTGCGCGACGAGGTCGTAGTACACGCGGCCCGAGCATGCCAGCACACGCTTGACCTTCTTCGGGTCGATGCCGCCGTCGGTTTCGCCCAGCACCGGCTGGAACGAGCCCTTCGCGAGCTCGGACAGATCCGACACCGCTTCCTTGTGGCGCAGCAGCGACTTCGGCGTAGCGATGATCAGCGGCTTGCGGAACAGGCGGATCATCTGGCGACGCAGCAGGTGGAAGATCTGCGCCGGGGTGGTCGGCTGAACGACCTGCATGTTGTGATCCGCGCACAGTTGCAGGAAACGCTCGATTCGGGTCGACGAGTGTTCCGGGCCCTGGCCTTCGTACCCGTGCGGCAGCAGCATCGTCAGGCCCGACACGCGGCCCCACTTCACTTCGCCCGACGAGATGAACTGGTCGATCACGACCTGCGCGCCGTTGACGAAGTCGCCGAACTGCGCTTCCCACAGCACGAGCGTGTTCGGCTCGGCGGTCGAGTAACCGTATTCGAAGCCCAGCACCGCCTCTTCCGACAGCACCGAGTCGATCACCGTGAACTTCGCCTGGCCTTCGGCGATGTTCTGCAGCGGCACGTACGTGCCGTCGTTCCAGCGCTCGCGGTTCTGGTCGTGCAGCACCGCGTGACGGTGCGTGAACGTGCCGCGGCCCGAGTCCTGGCCGGTCAGGCGCACTGCATAGCCCGATGCGACGAGCGACGCGAATGCGAGGTGTTCGCCCATGCCCCAGTCGAGCGGCTGGTCGCCGCGCGCCATGTTGCGACGGTCGTTGATCACGCGCTCGACGAGCGGGTGAACCTTGAAGTTTTCCGGGACCGTGGTGATGCGTTCGCCCAGGCGCTTCAGTTCGGCGAGCGGCACGGCCGTATCGGCTGCGTCCGTCCACTTGCGGTTCAGGAACGGCACCCAGTCGACCGCGTACTTGCTCTTGTAGTTCGACAGGACCGGATCGACGGTGTGGTGGCCGTCGTCCATCGCCTTGCGGTACGCCTTCACGTAGCCGTCGGCGTCTTCCGCCGTGATCACGCCCTGCTGAACCAGCTTCTCGGCGTACAGCGCACGGGTGCCCGGGTGCTGCGCGATCTTCTTGTACATCAGCGGCTGCGTGACGGCCGGCGTGTCCTGTTCGTTGTGACCCAGCTTGCGGAAGCACACGATGTCGATCACGACATCCTTGTGGAACTGCATCCGGTAGTCGATCGCGATCTGGATCGCGAGCACGACGGCTTCAGGATCGTCGCCGTTCACGTGCAGCACCGGCGCTTCGATCATCTTGACCACGTCGGTACAGTACAGCGTCGAGCGCGCGTCGCGCGGGTCGGACGTCGTGAAGCCGATCTGGTTGTTGATGACGATGTGCAGCGTGCCGTGCGTGCCGTAACCGCGCGTTTGCGCGAGGTTCAGCGTTTCCATCACGACGCCCTGGCCCGCGAATGCCGCGTCGCCGTGGATCTGCACCGGCAGCACCTGCAGGCCGTCGTCGTCGCCGCGACGGTCCATCCGCGCCTTCGCCGAACCTTCGACCACCGGGTTCACGATTTCGAGGTGCGACGGGTTGAATGCGAGCGACAGGTGGACCGGGCCGCCTTCCGTCGACACGTCCGACGAGAAGCCCTTGTGGTACTTCACGTCGCCGGCCGGCAGGTCGTCGACGTGCTTGCCTTCGAATTCGGCGAACAGGTCGGCCGGCATCTTGCCCAGCGTGTTGACCAGCACGTTCAGACGGCCGCGGTGGGCCATGCCGATGATGATTTCCTGCACGCCGCTCTTGCCCGCGTGCTGGACGACTTCGTCCATCGCCGCGATGAAGCTCTCGCCGCCTTCGAGCGAGAAGCGCTTCTGGCCGACGTACTTGGTGTGCAGGTAGCGCTCGAGGCCTTCGGCGGCCGTCAGGCGATTCAGGATGTGCTTCTTCTTGTCGGCCGAGAACGCCGGCGTCGCGCGCGTCGATTCGAGGCGCTCCTGCCACCAGCGCTTCTGCTCCGGATCGCTGATGTACATGTACTCGGCGCCGATCGTGCCGCAGTACGTGTCACGCAGGCCCTTGACGATGTCGCGCAGCGAAGCCTGGTCGAAACCGAAGTACAGGTTGCTTGCGCTGTACGTCTGGTCGAGGTCGCCTTCGGAGAAGTCGTAGAAAGCAGGTTCGAGCTCGGGGATGGCGGGACGTTCGCGACGCTTCAGCGGATCCAGATTGGCCCATTGCGAGCCGAGGAAGCGATAGGCGCTGATCAGGGACTGGACATGAACCTGCTTGCGCGCGGTGGCCAGATTGCTGCCGCTTTCGCGCGGGATGAAGGCATTGGCCTTCGCACGCTCGGCGAACGATTCGACGATCGGGTAGTGAGCGACGTCGTTGGCATTCGAACCGTCCGTTGCCGGCACGTTCTGCAGCGCGTCGAAATACTCTCGCCAGTTTTCCGGCACCGACGCCGGATTGTTGAGATATGCATCGTACAGTTCTTCAACGTACGAAGCATTGCCGCCGAACAGATAGGAGTTCAGCTGAAACTGCTTCATTACATCTGACATTTTACGCTCACCTTTCTTCGAGCTTCTCGAGAAATAGCGGGTTGCTCAACCTTCCGCGACACGGCCTGACCGTTTAGCGGATTGCGAATCAAGTCTTGCTTGGAAGGACCTAAACTTGCGTGCGCGCAGCATATCACAGAACCGATACCGGAGTTCGCGCCGAAATGTGCCCGAAAGCACCGCGTGGCGGGGTTTTGCCGGATTGGCACGAGGCGCAGAAACAGTGTTTTGCCGGCTATTCGGTTGCACGTCGAGCGAATGCAAAAAAGGCCGCCCGAAGGCAGCCTTTTTCGTCGTGCACGGGAACGCACGATGCTCAGTCGACCGCGCCTTCACGGCTTGCGCGACGACGCTCGTGTTCCTTCAGGAAGCGCTTGCGCAGACGGATCGATTGCGGCGTGACTTCGACGAGCTCGTCGTCGTCGATGAATTCGACCGCATATTCGAGCGACATCTGGACCGGCGGCACGAGGCGCACGGCTTCGTCGGTGCCCGACGCACGCACGTTGGTCAGTTGCTTGCCCTTGATCGGGTTCACGACCAGGTCGTTGTCGCGGCTGTGAATGCCGATGATCATGCCCTCATACAGCGCGTCGCCCGGCTTCACGAACATGCGGCCGCGATCCTGCAGCTTCCACAGCGCGTACGCCACCGCGGCGCCGTCGTCCTGCGAGATCAGCACGCCGTTGCGACGCTCGAACACCGAGCCTTCCTTGACCGGTGCGTACGAGTCGAAGATGTGGCTCATCAGGCCCGTGCCGCGCGTGAGCGTCAGGAATTCGCTCTGGAAGCCGATCAGGCCGCGCGCCGAGATGCGGTATTCCAGACGCGTACGGCCGCGGCCGTCCGACGCCATGTCGAGCATCTCGCCCTTGCGGCGGCCGAGCTCTTCCATCACGCCGCCCTGGTGCTCGTCTTCGACGTCGACCGTCAGCAGCTCGTACGGCTCGTGCTTCACGCCGTCGATTTCCTGCATCACGACGCGCGGACGCGACACCGCGAGCTCATAGCCTTCGCGGCGCATGTTCTCGACGAGGATCGTCAGGTGCAGCTCGCCGCGGCCCGACACTTCGAACACGGTTTCGTCGCCGGTGTCCTTCACGCGCAGCGCGACGTTGTGGTTCAGTTCCTTCATCAGGCGGTCGCGGATCTGGCGGCTCGTCACGAACTTGCCTTCGCGGCCTGCCAGCGGCGACGAGTTGACGAGGAAGTTCATCGTCAGCGTCGGTTCGTCGACGGTGATCATCGGCAGCGCTTCGGGCGTGTCGACCGCGCAGATCGTCGCGCCGATGCCGACGTCTTCAATGCCGTTGATCAGCACGATGTCGCCGGCTTCGGCCGACTCGACCTGCACGCGCTCGAGCCCCTTGAACGACAACACCTGGTTGATCTTGCGGTTCAGCACCTCGCCTTCCGGACCGAAGCGCATCACGACCGGCTGACCCGGCTTGATGCGACCACGCGTGATGCGGCCCACGCCGATGCGGCCGACGTACGTCGAATAGTCGAGCGACGTGATCTGCAGCTGCAGCGGCGCTTCCGGATCGGCCGGGCGAACCGGCACGTGCGCGAGGATCGCCTCGAACAGCGGGCGCATGTCGCCTTCGCGGGTCGCCGGATCGAGCGACGCGTAGCCGTTCAGGCCCGATGCGTAGACGATCGGGAAGTCCAGCTGCTCTTCGGTGGCACCGAGCTTGTCGAACAGGTCGAAGGTCTGGTTGATCACCCAGTCGATCCGCGCGCCCGGACGATCGATCTTGTTGATCACGACGATCGGCTTCAGGCCGAGCGCGAGCGCCTTCTTCGTGACGAAGCGCGTCTGCGGCATCGGGCCTTCGACCGCGTCGACCAGCAGCAGCACCGAGTCGACCATCGACAGCACGCGCTCCACCTCGCCGCCGAAGTCCGCGTGCCCGGGCGTGTCGACGATGTTGATGTGCGTGCCTTCGTATTCGACCGCGCAGTTCTTCGCGAGGATGGTGATCCCGCGCTCTTTTTCGATGTCGTTCGAGTCCATCACCCGCTCGGCAATCTGCTGGTTCTCGCGGAAGGTGCCGGACTGGCGAAGCAGTTGGTCGACGAGCGTAGTCTTGCCGTGGTCGACGTGAGCGATGATGGCGATGTTGCGAAGGGCGCGGGTCATAGAAACCTGAAATCGTTGAACGCGCAAACGCGCACGCTCGTCAGTCACCGGGACACGTGCGCGCGCGTTGCAGCTTGGAAACCGCAAATTATAGCACGTCGGAATGTCGAAAGCCGGACCGTCCGTTGCATCGCAGCAAGCAACGCCCGCCTCGGCCGCCCCGCCGCCGCGTCCCGCCCACCCGCCGGCGGCGCCCACCCGCGACAAAAACCCCGCCGCCGACAAGGTGATTCGCCCACCTTCAGCGCGCCGTTGCCTGTTCGATTAACATTTGCCGCGGCAAGCAAATTGCCCCTATACTGCTGCCTAGTCAACTATTGCAGCTTCAGGGTTTTATGTCCGATTCTCCTTCTCAATCGCCCGTTTCGCCGCTGTCCTCGTACCAGATCAACGACAGCGTCGGTTATCTGATGTCGCGCGTGAAGTCCGTGATGACCAACCTCGTCACGCAGCGCACGCAGGAAGAGCTCGGCATCACCGGCACGCAGGCGAGCATGCTGTTCATGATCGCGGTCGGCAAATGTTCGACGGCCGCGGAGCTGGCGCGCGAGTATGGGATCGACGCCAGCGCGGTCACGCGCCTGCTCGATCGCGTCGAGAAGCGCGGGCTGCTGTCCCGCGTGCGCAGCATCGAGGACCGCCGCGTCGTGCGCCTCGAGTTGACGGACGAAGGGCGTGCGCTCGCCGAGCGGTTGCCGCCCGTGTTCCGCAGCGTGCTCGACGAGCTGCTCGAGGGCTTCACGCCGGAAGAAGTCGGATTTCTGAAGAGCATGCTGCGCCGCATTCTCAGCAATTATTGCGAGAACGCGGGCAATAGCATCACGTAATAGTTGCCATAACAATTACTTTTGACAGATTAATGTAAGGAAATCCTTGCAGTGTCCATCATTCATTCCGAGTCAGGGAACAGCGCGATGAAATCCTCCACGTTGTCCGTGCGCGCCGGGTCGTGCCGCACCGCCGTCGCCGCCGCAGTTGCCGCGCTGGCGCTGGCGGGCTGCGCAAACTATATCGGCATCAAGAGCGACAAGCAGATCGCGCCCGCGTCGCAATTCGAATCGGCGCAAAGCCTGCCAGCCCAGGGCGGCCAGTGGCCGACGCTCGACTGGGCCAGCCAGTTCGGCGATCCGCAGCTGCCGAAGCTGATCGACGAGGCGCTCCAGGGCAATCCATCGATCGCGCAGGCGCAGGCGCGGATCGCGAAGGCGTCGTCGTATATCGAATCGTCGCGCTCGAACCTGATGCCGAAGGCCGAAGCGAGCTACTCGTGGACGCGCGAGCTCTATTCTTCCAATGCGCTGTTCCCGCCCCCGTACGGCGGCCAGTGGTACAGCGAGAACAATGTGCTCGCGAGCGCATCGTGGGATCTCGACCTGTGGGGCAAGAACCGCGAGCGGCTGCACACCGCCGTGTCGCAGGAAAAGGCCGCCGAAGCGGACATGCAGCAGGCGCGCATCACGCTCGCGTCGTCGGTCGCGCGCACCTATAACTCGCTGGCGCAACTGTATGCGCTGCGCGACATCGCGCAGCGCGAGATCACCAACCGTCAGACGGTCGGCAAGATCACCGACGGTCGCGTGTCGGCCGGCCTCGACACGAATGTCGAGCGTCAGACCGCCCGCGGCAACATCGCGACGACGCAGGCGTCGCTGTCCGACCTCGACGGCCAGATCACGACCGTGCGCTACCAGCTCGCCGCGCTGCTCGGCAAGGGGCCGGACCGCGGGCTGCAGATCGCCGCGCCGGTGATGAACCCGTCCGGCGCGGTCGCCCTGCCCGGCAACCTGCCGGCCGACCTCGTGGCGCGCCGCCCCGACATCGTCGCCGCGCGCTGGCAGGTGGAAGCCGCGATGCACGACGTGAAGGAGGCGAAGGCCGAGTTCTTCCCCGACGTGAACCTCGCGGCCGGCTTCGGCTTCGACGCGTTCGGCTGGGGCAAATTCCTGAACTTCGCGAGCCGCCAGGCGCAGTTCGGCCCGGCCATCCACCTGCCGATCTTCGATGCCGGCGCATTGCGTGCGCAGCTCAAGGGCCGCTATGCGGACTTCGACCTGTCGGTCGCGAACTACAACCAGACGCTGATCGGCGCGCTGAACGACGTGGCGACGCAGGTCGCGTCGATCCGCGCGGTCGACCGCCAGATGGACGACGCGCAGCGTGCGCTCGACGCATCGACGCGCGCCTACGACCTGGCCGTGATCCGCTACAAGGCCGGCCTGTCGCCGCAGCTGCAGGTGCTCACCGCCGACAGCAACCGCCTCGCATCGGAACAGACGGTCACGAACCTGAAGATGCGCCGGCGCGACATGCAGCTCGCGCTGATCAAGGCGCTCGGCGGCGGCTTCGACGCAACCGGCACGCGGCTCGCGGCGCCCGACGCAGAACAACAGAAAACGCAAACAAAGCAGGCCGCCAACTGATCCGGCGCCACCACTACGCAGACACTCGAAATAACGGACGGAGAAAATCGCCATGAGCGACCCTCAACAAAACGCGGCCGGCGCCCAGCCGCAGAACAACGGCAAGCGCAAACGGATGATGATGCTGCTGATCGCGGTGATCGTGATCGCGGCCATCGCGTACGGTCTGTACTACTTCCTCGTCGCGCGTTTCCATGAGGAAACCGACGACGCATACGTGAACGGCAACGTCGTGCAGATCACGCCGCAGGTCACCGGGACGGTGATCGCCGTGAAGGCCGACGACACGCAGACGATCAAGGCCGGCGACCCGCTCGTCGTGCTCGATCCGGCCGATTCGCAGATCGCGCTTCAGCAGGCCGAGGCCAATCTCGCGCAGACGGTGCGTCAGGTGCGCGGCCTGTTCGTCAACGACGATCAGTACCGTGCGCAAGTCGCGCTGCGCCAGTCCGACCTGTCGAAGGCGCAGGACGACCTGCGCCGCCGGCTGGCCGTCGCGCAGACGGGCGCCGTGTCGCAGGAAGAAATCTCGCATGCGCGCGACGCGGTACGCGCCGCGCAGGCATCGGTCGACGCCGCGCAGCAGGAACTCGCGTCGAACCGCGCGCTGACCGCCAACACGACGATCGCGTCGCATCCGAACGTGATGGCCGCGGCCGCGAAGGTTCGCGACGCCTACCTCGCCAACGCGCGCAACGTGCTGCCCGCGCCGGTCACCGGCTATGTCGCGAAGCGCTCGGTGCAGGTCGGCCAGCGCGTGTCGCCGGGCACGCCGCTGATGTCGGTCGTGCCGCTGAACGCGGTGTGGGTCGATGCCAACTTCAAGGAAGTGCAGCTCAGGCACATGCGCATCGGCCAGCCGGTCGAGCTGACGGCCGACATCTACGGCTCGTCGGCGGTCTATCACGGCAAGGTCGTCGGCTTCTCGGCCGGCACGGGCTCGGCGTTCTCGCTGCTGCCGGCGCAGAACGCGACCGGCAACTGGATCAAGGTCGTGCAACGCCTGCCGGTGCGTATCGAGATCGATCCGAAGGACCTCGACAAGCATCCGCTGCGCATCGGGCTGTCGATGCAGGTCGACGTCGACATCAAGGACGAGCGCGGCGATCAGCTCGCCAACGCACACAACACCGTCTACGAGACCGACGTATTCGTGAAGTACGGCGACGAAGCCGACGCGGAAATCGCCCGCATCATCGCCGCGAACGCCGGCGGCAACGCGCCGGCATCGGCCGCGGCTGCGGCGAAGACGGGCACCGCCGCGAAGATGATGTAACGGCTTCGACACCGGACAACTACCGACATGGCACAGGCTCCAGTCTCCTACCCGCCGCTGCAGGGCGGGCAACTCGTGCTCGGAACGATCGCGGTGTCGCTCGCCGTGTTCATGAACGTGCTCGACACGTCGATCGCGAACGTCGCGATCCCGACCATCTCGGGCGACCTCGGCGTGTCGTCCGACCAGGGCACGTGGGTCATCACGTCGTTCGCGGTCGCGAACGCGATCTCCGTGCCGCTGACGGGCTGGTTGACCGACCGCTTCGGACAGGTGCGCCTGTTCCTCGCGTCGATCATCCTGTTCGTCATTTCGTCGTGGATGTGCGGGCTCGCGCCGACCCTGCCGTTCCTGCTCGCGTCACGCGTGCTGCAGGGCGCGGTCGCCGGGCCGATGATTCCGCTGTCGCAAGCGCTGTTGCTGTCGAGCTACCCGCGGGCGAAAGCGCCGATGGCGCTCGCGCTCTGGTCGATGACGACGCTGATCGCGCCGGTCGCGGGGCCGATTCTCGGCGGCTGGATCTCGGACAACTACTCGTGGCCGTGGATCTTCTACGTGAACATCCCGGTCGGCATCGCCGCTGCGCTCGCCACGTGGTCGATCTATCGCACGCGCGAATCGACGGTGCGCCGCGCGCCGATCGACGGCGTCGGCCTCGCGCTGCTGGTGCTGTGGGTCGGCTCGCTGCAGATCATGCTCGACAAGGGCAAGGATCTCGACTGGTTCGCGTCGACGACGATCGTCGCGCTCGCACTGATCGCCGTCGTCTCGTTCGCGTTCTTCGTGATCTGGGAGCTGACCGCCGAACATCCGGTCGTCGACCTGTCGCTGTTCCGCATCCGCAATTTCACGGGCGGCACGATCGCGCTCGCCGTCGGCTACGGTCTCTACTTCGGCAACCTCGTGCTGTTGCCGCTGTGGCTGCAGACGCAGATCGGCTACACCGCCACCGATGCGGGCCTCGTGATGGCGCCCGTCGGCTTGTTCGCGATCCTGTTGTCGCCGCTGACCGGCAAGTTCCTGCCGCGCACCGATCCGCGCTATATCGCAACAGCCGCGTTCCTGACGTTCGCGCTGTGCTTCTGGATGCGCTCGCGCTACACGACCGACGTCGACGAGTGGTCGCTGACGCTGCCGACGCTCGTGCAGGGCATCGCGATGGCCGGCTTCTTCATCCCGCTGGTGTCGATCACGCTGTCCGGCCTGCCCGGCCACCGCATTCCCGCGGCATCGGGCCTGTCGAACTTCGTGCGGATCATGTGCGGCGGCATCGGCACGTCGATCTTCCAGACCGCGTGGGATCACCGCAACAACTTCCACCACGCGCAACTGGTCGAGCAGACCAACGTGTACAACCCGACGTTCAATCAGGCCGTCACGCAGATGGGCAAGCTCGGGCTGACGCCGGACCAGGCGCACGGCCTCATCAACAACATGGCCACGCAGCAGGCGGCCCAGCTCGGCGTGAACGATCTGTTCTACATCTCGGCGGCGATCTTCGTGCTGCTGATCGGACTGATCTGGATCACCAAGCCCGAACGCGCGGGCGGCGGCGATGCGGGTGCGGCGGCGTCGGCGGCGCACTGAGCGGCACGCGCGAACGCATGCAATGCAAAAGCCCGGCAACAGCCGGGCTTTTTTCGTTCCGACGCCGCGCTTGCGCGCGGCCGGTCAGGCGGCCGTCACGACGAGACGCTCGGGTGCGAGCACGCCGCTCGCCTTGCGTGCGACGCCCAGCAGCCGCTGCGCGTCGTACACGCGCACGCGCGCGCCTTCGGCCGCATCGATCGGATCGAGCGCCGACAGCGGCAGGCGCTGCCCGTGCAGGAACCGCTTCGCGCTGGCGTCGTCGAGACGCACCAGCGGGAACGTCGACAGCAGCGCGTCGACCGGCTGAAGCCACGCGTCGCGCGCCGCTTCGGCAGCGTCCGACAGTGCGTCGAGCGTCACCGCGTGCTCGAGCGTCAACGCGCCGACCCCGGTACGGCGCAGCATCGTCAGATGCGCGCCGCAACCGAGCGCTTCGCCGATGTCCTCGGCGAGCGTACGCACGTAGGTGCCCTTGCTGCAGGTCACGCGGAACGTCACGTCCGGCAGCGCGCAATCGAGCAGGTCGAGCGCATGGATCGTCACGTTGCGGCCTTCGCGCTCGACGGTCTGTCCGGCCCGCGCATATTCATACAGCGGCTTGCCGTCGCGCTTGAGCGCCGAGTACATCGGCGGCACCTGCACGATGTCGCCGGTGAAGCGCGCGAGCGCCGCCGCCACTGCCGCGCGATCGCATGCGACCGCGCGCGTCTCGAGCACGTCGCCTTCCGCGTCGCCGGTGGTCGTGCGCACGCCGAGACGCATCGTCGCTTCGTAGGTCTTGTCCGCTTCCAGCAGGTCCTGCGAAAACTTCGTCGCCTCACCGAAGCACAGCGGCAACAGCCCCGAGGCGAGCGGATCCAGCGTGCCGGTATGACCGGCCTTCTTCGCGAGCAACAGGCGCTTCGCGCGTATCAGTGCGTCGTTGCTCGACAGGCCGACCGGCTTGTCGAGCAGAAGCACGCCGTCGAGCGCGCGCCGCGGCACGCGCGGACGTTGGGGAGCTGCAGTCGTCATAGGCGCGTGCGCTCAATCGTCCTGCGCGGGCGCGCCGGCTTCGTCGTCGTCCTTCGCGCGCGTCGAGTTGGCTTCCTTGATCAGCCGCGACATCTCGACGGCCTTCTCGATCGTCTGGTCGTAATGGAAATGCAGCGTCGGCACCGTGTGAATGTGCAGGCGCTTGAACAACAGGTTGTGCAGATGGCCCGACGCGTGGTTCAGCGCTTCCTGCGTCTTCTCGGGATCGCCGGTGAGCGCCGTGAAGTAGACCTTCGCGTGCGCGTAGTCCGGCGTGAGCTCCACGCTCTGGATGGTCACGATGCCGATGCGCGGATCCTTGACCTCGCGCATGATGAGCTCGGACAGATCGCGCTGAATCTGGTCGGCGATCTGTACGTTGCGATTGGGGGAAGTACGTTTCCTGGACATGATCGATCCGTGATCCGTTTATCAGGATGAAGCGGCGCACCGTTGGCGCGCCGCCATGAAAATGGGCGGGACAGGCCCAAGCCTGCCCCGCCCACGAGCCGATACGCGACGATTACAGCGTACGGGCGACTTCGGTCACTTCGAAGACTTCGAACTGGTCGCCTTCGACGATGTCGTTGAAGTTCTTCACCGACATACCGCACTCGAAGCCTTGCTTGACTTCCTTCACGTCGTCCTTGAAGCGCTTCAGCGATTCGAGTTCGCCCGTGAAGATCACGACGTTGTTGCGCAGCACGCGCACCGACGACGAGCGCTTGACGATACCGTCGGTGACCATACAGCCGGCGACCGTACCGATCTTCGGCACCTTGAACACCTGGCGCACCTCGACCATGCCGGTGATGACTTCGCGCTTCTCCGGCGCCAGCATGCCCGACATCGCCGCCTTCACCTCATCCACTGCGTCATAGATGATGTTGTAGTAGCGGATGTCGATGCCGTTCGCTTCGGCCAGCTTGCGCGCCTGTGCATCCGCACGCGTGTTGAAGCCGATGATGACCGCCTTCGATGCCGTCGCGAGGTTGACGTCGTTTTCGCTGATGCCGCCCACCGCGCTGTGCACGATCTGCACACGCACTTCGTCGGTCGACAGCTTGAGCAGCGACTGCACGAGTGCTTCCTGCGAGCCCTGCACGTCGGCCTTGATGATGAGCGGCAGGTTCTGCACTTCGCCTTCGCCCATCTGCTCGAGCATGCTTTCCAGCTTCGCGGCCTGCTGCTTCGCCAGCTTGACGTCGCGGAACTTGCCCTGGCGGAACAACGCGATTTCGCGCGCCTTGCGCTCGTCCGGCAGCACGATCACTTCCTCGCCTGCGCCCGGCACTTCCGACAGACCCTGAATTTCGACCGGGATCGACGGACCGGCTTCCTTCGTCGGCTTGCCGTTCTCGTCGAGCATCGCACGCACGCGGCCGTAAGCCGAGCCTGCCAGCACGATGTCACCTCGGTTCAGCGTACCCGACTGCACCAGGATCGTCGCGACCGGGCCCTTGCCCTTGTCCAACTTCGCTTCGATCACGATACCCTTGGCCGGCGCCTCGACCGGTGCCTTCAGTTCCAGCACTTCGGCCTGCAGCAGCACGTTCTCGAGGAGATCGTCGATGCCTGCGCCCGTCTTCGCCGACACCGGCACGAACGGCGAATCGCCGCCGTACTCTTCCGGCACGACGCCTTCCGCGACCAGCTCCTGCTTGACGCGATCCGGGTTCGCTTCCGGCTTGTCGATCTTGTTGATCGCCACGACGATCGGCACACCGCCCGCCTTCGCGTGAGCGATGGCTTCCTTCGTCTGCGGCATCACGCCGTCGTCGGCCGCCACCACCAGCACCACGATGTCGGTCGCCTTCGCGCCGCGTGCACGCATGGCCGTGAAGGCCTCGTGACCCGGCGTGTCGAGGAACGTGATGACGCCGCGCGGCGTTTCGACGTGGTATGCGCCGATGTGCTGCGTAATGCCGCCCGCTTCGCCTGCGGCAACCTTCGCGCGGCGGATGTGGTCGAGCAGCGAGGTCTTGCCGTGGTCGACGTGACCCATCACCGTGACGACCGGCGGACGCGGCAGCTGCTCGGCGTCCGAACTCGTTTCGCCTTCGACCAGCAGCGCTTCCGGATCGTCCAGCTTGGCCGCGACCGCACGGTGGCCCAGTTCCTCGACGACGATCATCGCCGTTTCCTGGTCGAGCACCTGGTTGATCGTGACCATCTGGCCCATCTTCATCATCACCTTGATGACTTCCGAGGCCTTGATCGACATCTTGTGCGCGAGATCGGCAACCGAAATGGTTTCCGGCACGTGCACTTCACGCACGATCGGTTCGGTCGGTGCCTGGAACGTCGATGCGCTGTCCTGGTGACGGCCGCGCCCCTTCGGGCCGCCGCGCCAGCCGCGGTCGACGCCGCCGCTCGAATCGCCGCGCGTCTTGATGCCGCGACGCTTCGCTGCGTCGTCCTGCCAGCCGCCCTTGCCGCCGCCCGGCTTCTTGTTGCGGTCGCCCGCGCCTGCTGCCGGCGCCTGCGTCGTGGCCGGCGTCGCACCGGCCGGCTTCTTCACGGCCGGACGTGCCTGCACGCCTGCGCCTGCCGGCTTCGCCGGCTTGTGCAGCGTGCCCTTCGCCTCGGCGGGCTTCGGTGCCTCGACCGGCTTCGGCGGCTCGACGGCCTTCACGACTGCCTTGCGCGGCGTGTTCATCATTTCGCGAATCGCGCGCGCTTCGGCTTCGGCCGCCTCGCGACGCTTGCGAATCTCTTCCTGCTCGGCGCGCGCCTTGTCCGCCGCCTCTCGGGCTGCGTCCTCGGCCTTCTTCGCCGCTTCGCGCTGCGCTGCACGCTCGGCAGCCGCGCGTGCTTCTTCCTGCGCGGACTGCGCGCCCGGCGCTTCCTGCTTCGCTTCGGCGGCTTGCTGCGCGGCAGCCTGCTGCGCCGCTGCGGCTTCCGCCGCCGCACGCTTGGCCGCTGCCTCTTCTTCGGCACGACGGCGCTCGGCTTCGGCCGCTTCCTCGCGGGCGCGGCGCTCGGCTTCTTCACGCTCGAGGCGCTCTTGACGCTCGCGCAGCTCCTGCGCCTGCTGCTCGAGCAGCTCGGCTTCGCGGCGCGCTTCTTCCTCGCGACGCTTCAGTTCTGCATCGTCGTCCGCTTCGGCGACTTGCGCCTGACCCTGTTCCGCACCTTCGGCGACGTCGTCGCGCTTGACGAACGTACGCTTCTTGCGGACCTCGACCTGAATGGTGCGAGCCTTGCCCGTCGCGTCAGACTGCTTGATCTCCGACGTATGCTTGCGGGTCAGCGTGATCTTGCGCTTGTCGCCGTCGGTTGCGCCGTGCGACTTGCGCAAATGATCGAGCAGACGCGCCTTGTCCGTCTCGGACAGCGCATCGTCTTCACTCGCTTTCTGGACGCCCGCTGCCTGCAGCTGTTCGAGCAGCACACCAGCAGGCATTTTCAGTTCCGCGGCAAATTGGGCTACGTTGTTACTCGCCATTCATTCCTCTTAGTGCAAGGACCGATTCCTTGCGGTTAGCATCGGGTCAGGCCATACGGCCGCCATCAAATCAGTGCGCCATGGTCATTTCTCACTGGAACCAATGTTCACGTGCTTTCATGATCAACGCCTTAGCGGCATCCTCTTCCACTCCGGTCATGTCGACCAGTTCATCCACAGCAAGCTCGGCGAGATCGTCGCGCGTCTGCACGCCGTGTTCGGCCAGCTTCGTGAGCAACTCCGGCGTGATGCCGTCGAGGCTCTTCAGATCCAGCGCAGCGTTCTCGACCTTTTCTTCGTTCGCGATCGCCATCGTCAGCAGCGCGTCGCGTGCGCGGTTGCGCAGTTCGTGCACGGTGTCCTCGTCGAACGCCTCGATTTCGAGCATTTCGTTGAGCGGCACGTAGGCGATCTCTTCGAGGCTCGTGAAGCCCTCGTCGATCAGGATGTCGGCGACTTCTTCATCGACGTCGAGACGCGCCATGAACAATGCACGCAGCCGTTCGCGTTCTTCGCCCTGCTTCAGGGCGGATTCGTCCGGCGTCATGATGTTGATTTGCCAGCCGGTCAGTTCGCTGGCAAGGCGAACGTTCTGACCGCTGCGGCCGATCGCGACGGCCAGCTCGTTCTCGTCGACGACGACGTCCATCGAGTGCTTTTCTTCATCGACGACGATCGACTGGACGGCTGCCGGCGCGAGCGCGCCGATCACGAACTGGGCGGGATCCTCCGACCATAGCACGATGTCGATGTTTTCGCCACCGAGCTCGTTGCGCACGGCCTGCACGCGCGAGCCGCGGATGCCGACGCAGGTGCCGATCGGATCGATGCGCTTGTCGTATGCGATCACGCCGATCTTCGCGCGCACGCCCGGATCGCGCGCGGCCGCCTTGATCTCGAGCAGGCCCTGCTCGATTTCCGGCACTTCCATCTCGAACAGCTTCATCAGGAACTCGGGCGCGGTACGCGACAGTTCGATCTGCGGGCCGCGCGCGGTGCGGTCGACCTTCGCGATGTACGCACGCACGCGGTCGCCCACGCGCAGGTTTTCCTTCGGGATCAGCTGGTCGCGGCGCAGCAGCGCTTCGACGCGGCCCGATTCGACGATGAAGTTGCCCTTGTCGAGGCGCTTGACCGTACCGGTCATGATCTTTTCGCCGCGCTCGAGGTAGTCGTTCAGGATCTGCTCGCGCTCGGCGTCGCGCACCTTCTGCAGGATCACCTGCTTGGCAGCCTGCGCGCCGATCCGGCCGAACTCGATCGACGGCACCGGTTCCTCGATGAATTCGCCGACTTCGACGTCGGGCTTCTGCTCACGTGCTTCGAACAGCAGGATCTCGCGATCCGGCTCCTGCAAGCCTGCCTCGTCGGGCACGACGAGCCAGCGACGGAAGGTTTCGTGCTCGCCGCTTTCGCGATCGATATGGACGCGGATTTCGGCGCCTTCGTCGAACAGCTTCTTGGAAGCGGAAGCGAGCGCGGCCTCGAGGGCGCCCAGCACCACATCCTTGTCGACGTTTTTCTCGCGCGCCAGCGCATCCACCAGCATCAACACTTCGCGACTCATTATTTGCGGCTCCTAAAGTCAACTTGCGGAATCAGGCGGGCTTTGTCGATATCGGCCAGCGTGAAATCCAGCATGGCGGCCTCGCCCTTATTCCTCTCAAATTCCAAACCGATCGTTTCGCCATTCGGCGCGTGCAGAATGCCCCGGTACGTCTTGCGCCCGTCCAGCGGCTTTTTCAAGGTCACGGAAACTTCGCTGCCGGCGAAGCGCTCGAAGTCGGCCAGTTTCTTCAACGGGCGGTCGAGCCCCGGGGACGAGACTTCGAGCCGTTCGTAATCGATGTTTTCGACCGTCAAGACGTGCTGGAGCTGACGCGTCACCTTTTCGCAATCGTCGAGCGAAATGCCGGCAGGCTGATCGATATAGATGCAAAGCATGCCGCGCCCGGTGCGCTCGAGATCCACGAGCTCATAGCCGAGCCCGGTGACCGTGGTTTCTATCAGTTCCGTCAGTTGCACAGTGTCCTCTCAGGTGTTCGCGCCCGCCGCTCGCGATTCACCCGCGGGCGCGCGCCTTAGCCGGCGCAGGAAGCGCTACCCGAGATGCCTAACCGTTTCAGCAAAAAAAAATGGGCGGAACGCCCATCTTCTCTTACTGGTGGTCGCACCTGAGCCGCACATTGAATCCGTACGCCCAGCGACTCCGCGATTATAGCGTTTTTTAGCGCAATCGCCAAGCCAGCCGGTTAAAGCAGCGTTCAGCCCGCCTTTACCGGCCAAAAATGCGAAGCCGGACTGTCCGACCACGCGGCACAATCCGGCAACACGACATATATACAGTCGAAAACAGCGGGCGAGATACCGGCCGAATCGGCGTGCGCCGATTTCGCCGGCACATCGGCGGCGTCATGCCGCCGTCGCGCCGCCGTCGTTTGCGCGAACGGTCAGCGACCGCGCGAGCGATTGCGCTGCGGACGCTGGCCGCCGCGCGCACCGCCGTTGCCGTTGCCGGCGCCGTCGGCACGATTGCCGTTCGCGGTGCGCGGGCCGCCCTTGCCGGCGCCTCGCTTGCCACCCGCGCCTTCACGCTTCGGACCGGCGCCATACGACGCACGATTGCCGTCGACATCGCGACCGCCCGAGCGATTGCCATAGCCCGACGGCGCAACCGGCAGGCTGCCGTAGCCGCTCAGGCCAGGCAGGCCGGGCGCGCCGCGCCGGCCGCCGCCGCGACGCGGCTGATCGAGCTGACCATGCGTCGTCAGCACCGGCTCGCGGCTGATGAAGCCCATCGACGTCTGCATCGGATCGGGTTGGCGGCGCTCCTGCTGGCCGCCGGCGCGCTTGCCCTTTTCTTCGGACGGCGCCTTCAGGCCGACGGTCGCCATCAGCTTGCGCACCTGCGCCTCGTCGAGCTCTTCCCAACGACCGCGCTTGAGCCCGCGCGGCAGCGGAATCGGGCCGTGACGCGTGCGGATCAGGCGGCTCACCATCAGGCCGGCCGCCTCGAACATCCGCCGCACTTCGCGGTTGCGGCCCTCGGCCAGTGCGACGTGATACCAGTGGTTCGTGCCTTCGCCGCCGCCATCGCGGATGCGCAGGAAGTTCGCCGGACCGTCGTCGAGCTCGACACCGTGCAGCAGCTTCTGACGCATCCCCTCGGACAGCTCGCCGACCACGCGCACCGCGTATTCACGCTCGACGCTGTAGCGCGGATGCATGAAACGGTTCGCGAGATCGCCCGACGTCGTCAGCATCAACAGACCTTCGGTGTTGAAGTCGAGACGGCCGACCGCCAGCCATTTCGCCGTCTTCATCGGCGGCAGGCGATCGAACACCGACGGACGACCTTCCGGGTCGGCGTGACTGACGATTTCGCCGGTCGGCTTGTGGTACAGCAGCACGCGCGGCGGCTTGTTGGGCAGCTTGCGCTTGACCGGCTTGCCGTTGATGCGGACCTGGTCGGTCGGCATGATGCGCTGGCCGATGTGCGCGGGCTCACCGTTCACCGACACGCGGCCGGCAACGATCAGCTCTTCCATTTCGCGGCGCGAACCCATGCCGGCTTCCGCCAGCACCTTGTGGAGCTTCGGCGCATCGTCGTCCGGCGACAGCACGCGCTTATTCGCCGGCTGGGCGCGGCCGCGGCGCAGCATCGGCGCACGCACGCCGCTGCCGCCCGCGGCGTTGTCCGCGTCGAACGCCGGCGACGTCACGTAGGCGAACAGATCGTCCTGCGATGCCGCCTCGGTGCCGGCATTCGCGACGGCGCCGTCGGTTTTGGCCGCGCCGCCGCGCCGCCCCTGACCGCCCTGCGCGGCCTTGGCCGCACCTTCGCGCTTGCCGGCCGGCTTGCGGCCGCCCTTGGCCGCTGCGTCCTTGCGCGGCGCACGCGCGGGTTGCGCGTCGGCAGCGTCGGCCGGCGGCGCATCCGCGGCTTCGCCGCCTTGCGGTTCGCCATCGGCGCCCTTCGATTTGGCAGCAGCGCGCCGGCGCGCGATCAGGCTGCGCGGGCCGCGCCGCAGGCCGCGACGGGGACGTTCGTCACCACCCGCGGCGCCAGCGTCCTGCTCCGGCGCATCGTCGGCACGCGCGGCCTGCACGGCAGGCGCGGACGATTCAATATCGTGGATATCTGTCAAAACAACCTCAAAATGTCAGGTCTCGCGCCCGGCCCGGGCGCGGCAAGAAGTCGGCCGCGATCAGGCGCGGCGCTGTTCGGGTTCTGCTTCGTCGTCGGGCAGCGCGTCGGCGCCGCGGGGCGCGCTCGCACTGCGTACGGCATCGGCCAGGCTGTCGGACGTATCGTCCAGCATCTCGCCGTCCGCGGGACGGGAGCGCGAGGCATCGGCCTGGCCAGCCTCGCCCGGCATGTCGCCGGCCGCTTCCGCTCCGTCTCCGGCAGCCGCATCGGCGGCCGGCTTGCGGTCTTCCTCGTTCCATTGCTCGTGCAGCGACTCGGGCTGCACGCCGGCCGGCGCTGCTTCGGCGCCGCCCTGCTCCGCCTGGGCGCGATCAGCTTGCAGCGTATCGCGATTCGGCGTTTCCTGCGTCGACGCTGCGCCCGTGGCAGCGTCGACCGGCAATTCGTTCGGTGCGTCATGCGGCTCGTCGGCCGCCGGTTCGACGGCCTCCGGCTCCGCTTCCGCAACCGCCGCATCGCCGTCGAAATCCATCGCCTGTTGGGCAAGCAGCGCGGCCTCGATGTTCGCCGCGGGCTCCTCGAGCGCCGGCAGATCGTCGAGCGCCTTCAGGCCGAGGTCGTCGAGGAACTGCTTGGTCGTCGCGTACAGCGCCGGGCGGCCCGGCACGTCGCGATGGCCGATCACCTCTATCCAGCCGCGATCCTCGAGCTGCTTCACCACCTGCGTATTGACCGTGACGCCGCGAATCTCTTCGATGTCGCCGCGCGTGACCGGCTGCCGATACGCGATGATCGCGAGCGTTTCGAGCACCGCGCGCGAATATTTCGGCGGCTTCTCGGGATGCAGGCGATCCAGAAAATGGCGCATCGCCGGCTTGCTCTGGAAGCGCCATCCGGTTGCCAGCGCCACCAGTTCGACGCCTCGGCCGGACCAATCCTGTTTCAGATCTTCGAGCAACGTGCGGACCGTGTCAGCCGACACGCCGTCGGCAAAGAGCTTACGCAAATCGCCGAGCTTCAGCGGCTCCTGCGCACAGATCAAAGCAGTCTCGAGGACGATCTTCGCCTCTTGGGTATTCATGCAGCTAGGCCAGACCCTGTGGTCAAACGAACCGGATCAACGAACAGACGAAAGGAACGGAAGACGCGCTCGCCCGATTCTGATCGGTCATATTGATGGGAGCACGAACCGGGGGCGGCGAACCAACTTCAAGCCAGGCCCAAACCGGACGGAACAGCACGGCTCAACGGCGGAACCGCGTGACTGAGCGCCATATTACGCAAAATTGCCCGGTGCGTAAAGATAAGCCGATCGCACTACTCCGCCTCATACCACGCTGCTCCATTCCGGCTGCGGTGCGGGTCGGCCATGCGGCGCAGTGTCGGCGTCGGCGCGTGGCGTGGGCGCAAGCGGGGCTCGAAAACCGGCGTCGAAACACACGACCCACGCCGGAGACGCACATGCGCACAACCCACGCCTAGTCCAGATCCTCCGCCCTCGACGGCATCTGGCGCACCAGCTCCCAGATCGCCTGCGCGGCGGGCGACAGCGACCGGTCGCGGCGGCGGACCAGTTCCACGGTGCGCTCGGTGCGCGGCGCGAGCGGCCGCGCGACCAGCGTCGATCCGGCGGGCAGCGGCAACGACAGCCACGGCTGCACGCTCACGCCGACGCCGGCTTCGACGAGCCCGAACACGGTCGCCGAATGACCGAGTTCCTGCACGACCGTCGCATTGACGCGGTGAGCGGCCAGCGCGGCGTCGATCAGCGGCCGGCTTCCGGACGCGTGGTCGAGCAGCACGAGGCGCTCACCCTCGAGCGCCGCCCACGGCACCGAGTTGCGCGCCGCGAGCGGATGATCGGCGCGCGCGACGAGGCAGAACGAATCGGTCATCAACGGTTCGCAGACGAGATCGCCGGCAGCGAGCGGGCCGATGACCACGCCGAAATCGACTTCGCTCGATTTCACCTTGCGCAGCACGTCGCTCTGCACGTCGTCGCGCAGCCCCAGCGTGACGAACGGAAACTGGCGCTCGCACGCCGCCACGACGCGCGGCATCAGTCGGCAGGCAATCGTCGGGCTCGCGGCGACGATCACGCGCCCGCGCCGTTGTTCGCCGATCTCGCGAATTTCGCGCAACGTATCGTCGAGATCGTCGATCAGGCGCGACACGCTCGCGATCAGATTGGCGCCGACGTCGGTCAGCTGCACGTCGCGCGTGGTCCGGTCGATCAGTTTCAGCCCGAGCTCGGCCTCGAGCTCACGCACGCACCGGCTGACCGCGGACTGCGTGAGCCCGATCTCGTCGCCCGCGCGGCTGAAGCTGCTGAGCCGCGCGACTTCGATGAATACGCGAAGCTGCCGCAGCGTTACGTTCATCTCCACCCCTCATCAATCGTCGCCATCGATGCGCGATTCTAATGCCTGCCGAGCGACGACACGCCGATCGAGCGCCTATCGGCCATGTTTCGCTGCGGTGCAATATCACCGCAAACGCACGTGACGCGGGCGACTTGCACAAGATTGGTGATTGTCCCGATTTGCTGGCGGGTTATTTTGGCGTCTTATACGCCCCTAGCTGACTTAGCCGTCAGCCCGCTGCCAAGCGGCTCTCGAGGGTATCGCCCCAGACATGGCACGCTTCATGCGTGAGATGGCGTACAGGGCGCAGGTTTCGTCGGGCGGAAGGCAGAAACGCCGCTGCCGGCCAACCGGACGCCCCCACCTGGCACTCGACGCTCGAGTGCTTGAAGAGTGCGCGGCGCAGGGCAGCGCACCGGAGTTAGCTTCGCTGAGGTGAGGACATGATGCTGTTCGACGATTTGAGAGATAACGAATGGGCGCTGGTCGAGGGTCTGTTTTGCTCGGAGCCGGCTCGGAGCGAACGACGCGGCCGTCCCCGCGTGGAGGCCCGTTCGGTGGTCAACGCCGTGCTCTGGGTACTGTCGACCGGCGAAGGCTGGTCGAAGCTGCCCGGCCGCTACCCGTCGCCGCCGACCTGCCGCCGTCGTTTCGACGAATGGCAGGCTGATGGTACGCTCGCCGAAATCGTCAAGCGACTCGGCACGAACGGCCGTCAGATCTCGCTGCGCGGCCGGATCGGCGCAACTGCGGCAAAGCCGCCCGCACCGCCCAGCCGCGACCGCCTGCGCGGCGCGTTCTGGACCAACCCGGAATCGTGGCGCGCACCTGTGAAGATGGCGTAACGCATCCGTGATCGGGCGGCTTCGGCCGCCCGGTTCGTTTTGGCGCCGCGGCGTCGTGCACGCGACGGTCGTCCCGTCGGCGTCGTTGTCGCGTAGCGATACATCTATTTACTAATATTTACAGCAAGCCTGCACTCCCGCGCTTACCTTAGCGAAATATCAACAAGCCGCACCGACGGCTTGAAGGGAGCCCGCCATGAAACCAATGTCACTGCTCGTTGCATGGGGCATTGTGATTTCGCTGGCGCTGACCGCCCCCGCACGCGCTGACGATCGCGCGAAACCGCCTCACCGCCAGCAGGATCACCGCACCACCCTTCGCCAGCAACCACCGCCGGCATCGTTCAATCGGCAGACGGTGCCGCGTGGCGATTTGCGCGGCGACATTGCAAGCAATGCACGCGCGCGCATCGGCCCGCAGTTGACTGAGCCGCGGCGTCATCCGTAGTCTGCAGTCCGATATTGGTACGTCGCATCGCAACGGTTCCCTAAAGAAAATCCCTCGCTTGGGGAACTGGCCGCCAGCCGACGAGTCACATGGTTGCCATGAGCACAGCGTGGCAACAGCAAAAGTATCCGGTACGCCCGTATCCTCGCGATACGGGCTTTTTTTTTGACATCGCCCGCGAGCGGACGGGCGAGGAAGGGAGTGCGCTGCTAGAGGCGGCTTTCGAGGATCGACATGGCGCCCGCATCGCTCAATACGTAGTCGTCCATACGACGATCGACCCAGGAGAGCAATTTCTCGTCGCGCTCGAGGCGCGCACATTCGGCTCGACCGCTGTCGGTGAGTACCGCGATGTCGACCGGGGCGTGAAAGCCGGGTGCAGGAGCGACGGTTTTCTGCCTGACCGTGTCCATCAGCCCCAGCGACCGGAGATACTCGAACACGCCCGGGCGGCGCGCCCACGGTACCTGGCGGTACTGCACTCGTCTCAATGCGTCGAGCACCGCTTCGTTGGAATACGTGGCCATCTCGATTCTTTCTTAAAGTGCAGCGACAATGCGAAGCGGCACGTCGGGCAAAATCACCACCCGCGGATACCGCCACCGGTTCTGGGGGCCGATATTCGGCGTCGCGTCAAGGCTGGATCGTCACTGATCCATAAAAAGACACCATACCCCAATCAAATTGATTCTGTTCGATTCATTTGCACTTCTCTTCATCTGTTTCATGCTCTGTCGCAAGCAGCGGCGGCACATCGCCATCGCCGGCGCCGCAGTGTTCTGGCTGCTCGCCACCGGATGGCTCGCCGCCCCGCTGATCGCATGGAGCGAAGCTGGCGTCGCACCCGTCGAGCACCCCGACATGCACGGGCGAACGACGTTGATCGTGCTCGGCACCGGGACGCGCCGCAGCGACAACGGCCTGCGACCGCCACCCGATGGCGAAGCGCGAATCCGCAAAACCGCTGCGCTCTATCGCGTCTGTCGCGAACAGACGATCCGCTGCACCGTCGTAATGTCAGGCGGCGACCCGCAGCGTCACGGCGACACCGAGGCTGCCGTCTATGGCCGCCTGTTGCTCGCACAGGGCGTTGCACCGGCTGACCTCATTCTCGAACCCGACAGCCGCACGACCTACGAAAACGCCAAGTTCACTGCGTCTATACTACGCTCACAACATGACGACTCGCGCATTCTCGTCACGTCGTCGTATCAAATGCGGCGCGCGCTACTCGATTTCCGTCACTTCGGCATCGATCCGCAGCCCGTGTACGCGAACCGCCGGCTCGCGCAATGCGGCTTGCTGCCCCGTTGGCGCAATCTGGCGGCGGCGAACCAGGCGGTGCACGAGCTCATCGGTATCGCCCAGTTCTACGTATATCGGCAACTCGGCTGGTTTTGAAGGCGTTGCGACCCGTGACCGACCGCCACTACACTGCGCCGAACGGCATGCGCATGACGAATTTAGCGAAGTGTTGCGCGACTTCAACGAGGGGTTGCGCCGCGCGGCGATCCGGTTCACATTGATCCGTCACTTTTGTTACACTCGTCACGCACTCGTTTGCGGTCGCCAGAAAACGGCAACATTCGGGTTCATCACCACTTTAGCGGAGGTAAAGCAATGAAGAAGACGTCCCTGGCTATTCTGGTCGCGATGTCGGCGCTGACTGGCGCAGCGTATGCGCAAGAGAGCACGCAAATCCAGACGATCACCGATCCCGCAAAAATCGCCGAAATCGAGCAACGCGCGCAGGCGCTGCAACAGCAGCAAGCGGCCGAAGCGGCTCAGCCGATGATGCACGAAGAGCATCACGGCAAGAAGGCTGCCCACCACAAGGCAGCGAAGAAGACCGCCAAGAAGGCCGCCCCGGCAGACGCTGCCAGCCAGTAAGTTCGACGGCACCGCACAAGCGAAAAGCCGAATCCGGGCAACCGGGTTCGGCTTTTTTGGTTGTGCTGCCCGCGCGCTGTGCTAAAGTCGCGCACCGAAATTTTCCACCCGTACGCACCGCCGGTGCGGAGGACAGCATGAGCAACATTCAACTCGACATCGAGTGGACCGAAGCAGCCACTCGCCAGATCAAGCAACTGATGCCGCGCGGTTCGGCCGATGCCTTCCTCGCGCTGCCGCCGATCGAATGTCTGCCGATGGAAGGCGACGTGCTTTTCCTCGGTCCGCAAGGCAAGCAGCAACCGTTCATCGTCGCAGAACGCCAGTATCACCACGACGGCGATGCCGACTGGACGATCATCCTGATTCTCGACGTTCCCAGCGCGTCGCACTGATCGCGCGCTGTCGCGGGTGGCACTCGCGCCGCCACGCCATCGCCGCGCAATTGCGCGAAAACGGCGAGCACGGTCCGCTGCCGCTCGAGCCGCAGCGCAGCGGCCTCCACCGTCACTTCTGCTGCCAAAAAAATTGCCCGCGCTTCAGACGAAGCGCGGGCAAAACCGTCGCCCTACGAGGATAGGCGACGGGGCCATCGAGATCCGCGCGCTGCGCAGATCATCATCGAATGCGCCGGCGCTCGTTGCACCGGCATATGCGGACATCGACACCGTTGGTCGGGCGCTCGCGACGCACGCCCGGCATCTGACGCCATCCTCCCTGCCCTAACGATTCCAACTTATAAAGCAGGTTGCATGCCAAGCGCGATTTGTCGCGCACACCATTGATTTTTAACTGAATTCCGGAGCATACGGAAACGATGTGGGCCATCGCGTCGCCGTAACGCGAGGATGTTACGTAACATCCCAACAGGCATCGGTCATGGCACGCATGCAGGCTTGCGGCGCGCGAACATAAAAAAAGCCCGCCGAGCGGCGGGCTTTACGAGACGGGATCTCGCGACGATCAGCGCAGCTGGTTCACGAGCAGCGCCATGATCTGCCGCGCCGGCGACGACGTATCGATCGCACCGGAATCATCGACCACGGCTACTCGCGTCTGGTCGGGCGTCAGCGCCTTCACGTTCACGCGATACTGCTTCGCCTGCTTTTCCTTCTTGCCGTGGAACAGCTGGCTCCAGAAGCCCTGCTCGGCCGCGCTCAGATCCTTCGGATCGACGTACCGGACGAAATAGAGGCCCTTCGTGCGGTCGCGATCGTCGACCGTGAAGTTCGCACGATCCAGCGCCAGGCCGACATGCAGCCACGACCGATCGTACGGCTCGCCGAGCGTGACTTCGGACGGCACCGTGCTCGTCTCGACGTCGTTCGCCTGCGATGAAGTGCGCGCGACGTTCTGCGCAGCGATCGCCGCAGCCGCGGCCTTCGCTGCGTCGGTATCGGCCTTCTTGTCCTTCACGACGACCGTGTTGTCCTTGATGTTGGCGATCGGCGGCTCGCCGTTCTTCGCCCGCTGCTCGTTCTGAGCGAGCACCGCCATCAGGCGCTTCAGGTATTCGGCCTCGAGCGCGGGATCGTTCGGCTTCGCTTCCCACTTGCTCGAATCGTTGTTCGCGCCGGTGATCGCCTCGCGCATGCCCTTCTGGCTGATGAACACGTAGGTGCCACCGTTCGGCGCGGTATCGAGGCGGGTGCGGTACTTGTTGCGCTCGGCCGTCACGTAGGAATTGCCCATCGCCTTCGAGATCACGCTGCGAATCAGGCCGTCGTTGATCTGCGGGTGGGTTTCGTTCCAGTCGGTTTCCATCACGCCCTTGTCGCGCTGATCGACGACCAGCAGGAAACCTTGCTCCTGCCAGAAGCGGCGCACCTGCGGCCAGATCTCGGCAGGCTTTCTGCCGTCGATCACGAGCCAGCTCTCGGTGCCGTCGCGCTGGATGTGCATGCCGCTGACGGCCGGTGCGACGGTGTCCGTCGGCGGTGCTGCCTGCTGCACCTGGTTGAGCGCGGACAGGGAAGTCGCGCCGCCCTGGGGCGGCAGCGAACGCTGATCGGCCGTCTCGTCGAGCATGTTGGGCGGCACTGCGAGCGACGCTTCCTTCGATTTCGAATCGCTCTTGTAGTCCACTTTCGTGGGCGACGACGTACCGCAACCGGCGACGAGCGCGCCGGCGGCGAGCACTGCAGCGAACCGCATGGTAAGACGAAGATCAGTCATGTTCGGGGAATCCTCTTCCGCTAAATCACGGCGCTTTCCGTGGATCAACCTTGCATTTTACCGGGGCTGCGCCGGGCTGTGCAAAAAAGGACCGACAAGAAAGAACCCGCGTCGGCTTGAACTGACGCGGGTTCTTATCTGGTCGGGGCGAGAGGATTTGAACTTTCGGCCACCCGGCCCCCATGCAGGCCCCAAGTCATTCCCACCGCATCCCCGCCGATCCACTATTGCACACTTCTTTGATTTTAAACGACTAATTGACCACTCCGAGCTCAATTGGGGCCGCTAGAATGCACAACGGACCTCCGAAATCGTGCGGGCAAATGTGGGGGCAAAAATTTGTTCCTCGCGAAGAAAGCGACGACGGGACTCACGAGGAGAGAACGGCAACACCGACACCGGCCGCCGACCGACGACGTCTTGCCGACGGACAGGGAATCTTCGGCATCGTCCGCGCCGGTTTGAACGGGATCTCCGTGCGGTTTTCACTGCGCGCCCGATCGACCGGGGCAATTCGAGAGATCCGGGAAGCGCGCGATAAGGCGCGAGCCCACATCGGTTCAGGCGAAGACCCGCTGAAGCGAAGACGAATCGGTAGACCTAAAAAGGAAGCCCACATTGAGGCCGATGCCGTTGCCTTGGAGCAGAAACTGGCGCTCCGCGCCGCGCCGGACGCGCACTCGAGTCGTACAGCGACCCGGCCGGCTTTGCCATGACCATCCGCCACTGGCGGTTCGAGCACAACGATGCGCGAGGGCAATCTACCCTTTCGGCAAGGGCGCGCTGACGCTTGTCGACACCGCGTTCACCGGTAACTGCGCGATCTATGATGACGCGGCGCTCGCCCTCGGGGGCTTGATGGCAACGCGTGAGCGTTCTTCCCCCGTCCGCAACGAGGCCGCGCGCGACGGCGCTGCAGCTTACCGCGGACTACGGTTCGCTCGTGTCGTTCGACGCGACGCGGTTCCAGTCCAACGGGGCGCGCGACAAGCGGCCCCCGTCTACATGATCAGCCCTGCATCGCAGATGCGAGCGACCAGCGTCACGATGATGAAGAGCCTGTTCCGGGGCAGCAAGGCTCGCGCCGGCGCGAGCATCTACAACCTCGACGTGGGTACCTCGCGGTCGCGGACAAGGAGTACCCGTCCGGCTCGCTTTACCGGCCGAAAAGCTGAAGCAGGCCGTCGGGCCTTTTCGTATCGCGAGTTGGAATTCGTTTCATTCGATACGGTGCGCGTGGCAATGATAAGCGCCTGATCTATCAGGCGCTCGACCGAGAGCCCGCATGTGGCGACAGCGATGGGCCGATGGCAAAACGGGGCGGTCAGGCGGCTTGCGTACGCGTCGCCGTCATGCATTGGACGCTCCGATTTTCATGAAAACACTGAAGGGGGATTCAATGAGACGGAAATATTTTCACCAGAAACTGACGCACCTGAATTGCAAGATTAAAGATATTGGACGGGCGGCATTGCCGGTTTTATTGTCGACTGCGATAACCGGATGTGGTGGTGACGACAATGTCACATCGCAGGTTTTCTCGTGTGCCACCGACGTCTATCCATCGAATACCGGGGCTACCACGCCAGCGCCCATTCTGGCATCCCCTCAAGTCTGGAGCTTTGTTAGCGCGCCAAATCTGCACCCGATGAAAGTGAATGTCAATTACTCCGATCCCGTGCGGCTGGCCGAGGGATTGATTTTCAATTCACCTTATACGAGCTCGAATACCGCAATGTATGGGCAGAATGGCGCGTTAATTGCCGACAATGCCGGAAACCCGGTGTGGTTTAACGCATTGAATAGCGTAAGCCTGATGAATTTTGATTTTCGCGTCCAGCAATACTTTGGCATGCCGGTTTTGACTTTCTGGCAAGGCACCGTTGCTACGCCGCCCGCCTACACCAACTTGCCGTCCGGCGCAGCAGAGCCAGGAGCATGTTATTACATCGTCAATAACCGTTACCAGACAATAAAAACCGTCTCCGCACGCAATGGCTTTGTTGCCGACAATCACGAATTTCTGATTACGCCGAACAATACTGGACTATTCCTGGCAACCAAGGTGGTTCCCATGGATTTGACGCCATATGGCGGACCGAAAAATGGGGCAATCCACGATTTTTCCATTCAGGAAGTAGATCTGACCACAAATGAGTTGGTCTTTTTTTGGGACGCGAAGGACCACATCGCGTTGGAAAGCTCGCATCTCCCGGCCTCGACTGCCACCGCCACCAGTAATGTCTGGGACCCTTACCACCTGAATTCATTGGATCTTGTGGCAAACAATAACAACGATATCGTGTTCTCGGCCCGCAGCACCTGGACGGTTTATCGCCTGCACAAGCCCACGGGTGAATTTGTCTGGAAGCTGGCTGGAGACGGAAGCGGAGATTTCAAGATTCCCGCGGGTAATGCGCAATTTTCATGGCAACATGATGCCCGCTATATCTCCGATAATGTAATCAGCATGTTTGATGATGCTTGCGATGATTGTTATGCATCAATTCCGCCAGGAACCGCACCTTCACATGGCCTGGTGCTGAATCTCGATTTCAACAACATGGTCGCAACGGCACAGACGTCGTACTACCACAATCCAAACCTCTTCTCCTCCGCGCAAGGAAACACGCAATGGCTGGGAAACGGCAATAAATTTATCGGCTGGGGGAACGGGTATTACACTGAATTTGCGCAGCCCGGCAACACTGAATTAACGCCTGCGACCAGCACACTGTATGACGTAAAAATGGCTGGCGACAACATCTCGTACCGGACGTATCGGCAGGCGTGGGTGGCTACGCCATATTATCCGCCAAGCGTAACGGTCGCATCTGGTGACAGCGGCCCGGCCGTATATGCTTCGTGGAACGGTTCAACGGAAACGAGATCTTGGCAAGTATACGCCGGTGCTGCCGCGAATAATTTGAGACTCATAGCCAGCAGCGCGAAAACCGGTTTTGAGACGAAAATCCCCTTGACCGGGAATAGCTATGCTTATGTTCAAGTCAAGGCGATCGACAACGCTGGCGCAATTATCGGGGTCTCTGATATTAAAAATATATTCAAATAAAGCGGTTATTGGAAATTCCGGTCCTCAATAAGTGGATCCCCGGCAGAATCTGGCAACGACGCCGCAAGACGCAGTAAGCGGCGACTCCTGCCGCGGTCGGCATGGACGCGATGTCAGCATCGGTGTGATCGCAGTGAGCACCGCACTGGTGGCCGGCGCGCGGTCAGTGAGGCAGCCGTTCTGACTGTGCCGCGGCCTGCTGCTGCAGGGCGAACTGAACGACAGCAGATTCGGGACGTCGGTCCACACCTCCGCCAGAGAATCTGCCGGATCGACGAGTCGAGTACGTGTGAGCTGCTCTGTAGCACGACATGACGCTCACCGAACCGCTTGCGTCGACACCGAGCGATGGCCGCAGACCCAGAGAACGAAACGGCACGGATGCTTCGCGCCCGCGGACAATTCCCCGCGGCTCCCCCGAAAGCCATCCGTCTTGCGAAGCAAACCTTGGGCAAAAAATCCGCCCCAAATGGAAAAGGCCTTACAAGCATTGCTTGTAAGGCCTTGATTCCTGGTCGGGGCGAGAGGATTTGAACCTCCGACCACCTGCACCCCATGCACTTTTTTGTCGCATCCGTCGAGTTCCGCTGGCGTCCGAGAAAACACCCCAATGCATTGATTTTAATGCTTATTTTCTCAAGAACTTGCCCTAGCAATTCCATTACAATACGACCCAAGCTTCCGGATCTGTGGGGGCAAATGTGGGGGCAATTTCCCCCGGAGGTTGCAATGAGCACGCTCACCACGAAGGAATTGCAAGGGCTAATCCCAGCTGACAATGGCCGTCGCCTGTCCGATGGACATGGTGTTTTTGGTGTGGTCCGTGCCGGGGTGAAGGGCATATCGGTTCAATTTTCATTGCGCTATCGAGCAGGCGGCGGCGTCCGCGAGATCCGTCTCGGTACCTTTCCGAAGGCGAGCCTGCGCCAGATCAGAGATGCCCGCGACCGTGCGCGTGCACGCATTAGTTCCGGGGAAGATCCGCTGGAACAGAGACGCATCGAAAGGCTGAAGAAACTAGTCGACGTGAACGCAGAAGTCCGCACCCTCGAGGACAAGCTCGCGCGTAGGACGTTCAAACAGCGATTCAACGAGTGGGCCGACTCCGCCTTGCGGAAGCGGGCAGACAACGGACAAGAAGTCCGTCGAGCATTCAAAAAGGATGTCCTTCCAGTGATCGGCGACATCGCGATGGAAGACGTACGCCGCTCTGACATCATGTCCTCACTGGACGCGATTATCGCGCGAGGCGCAAACCGGCTCGCCAACCGGACTCTCACCGATCTCAAACAATTCATCAAATGGTGCCAGGCGCGGGAGTACGTTTCCGCCAATCCTCTGATGATGGTCTCAAAGAAGGATGTCGGCGGGACAGACGCCGAACGAGAACGAACCCTTTCCGATCACGAGATCGGCGCCTTTCCGAAAGCACTGGAGTCCGCGAACTTGCCGGAACCCACAAAGCACGTATTGATGTTGATCTTGGCGACCAACGCACGCGTGGGCGAGGTCATTAAGGCACGCAAGCGCGACATCAACCTTGAACTTCGGACTTGGCGCGTACCAATTGAAAACGCGAAGAACGGGGATGCACACATTGTATTTCTGTCTGACTACGCCACAACGCACATGAGCGCACTCTTTCACCTGTCCAACAGTAAGGAATGGCTGCTACCCGCCCGCCGGCACAAGGACAAACCAGAAACGCACATTGACCTCAAAAGTATCACCAAGCAGGTAGCCGACCGTCAGTTAGTCTTTTACGAGCGTGGCGCACATACGAACCGAACCGCTAAAACGAATTCCCTCGTTCTCGGCGACGAAAAATGGACTCCGCACGACTTACGGCGAACAGCCGCCACCTTGATGCAGGCGACGGGAGTATTGCCCACCGTGATCGACAAGTGTATGAACCACCGCGAGCAGAACCGCATGAAACGCATCTATCAGCGGTACCCATATACGGTCGAGAAGCGCGCCGCATGGCACCTGCTGGGGGCACGACTGGACCAACTGACGGGCCTGGATCGATTTGCAGAACGAGCTGAGCATGACGGGGCCACGGAAATGAGGGAGCACGCCATGCAGGCTGCCGCGATCGACGTCTCGACATCAGAGCCGGGGGGATAGGGCTCGCACTCTTTGGCGCCGGTGTGGAATCCATACGTAAGCGGCCAGCCAACCCGTCTGAGTTTGGCCGAGGCGCTTGGACATGCGTGCTGGTTTCGACACGGCCTTGGCGCGTGTGGTCACCGCACGTAGACCTCCTCGGAGACCACCCCTTCGAGAAATGGCGGCATCGACCGCTTTCGTGTCATCGTTGTTGTTCTCTTGCGCCCGTGGTTCGTGGCAAAAAATCGGAGCCGTGCACCGGCAGGCTCCGAAGGAAGAAATGATCGAGTGGGCGGTCACGAAATATCCGCCCCCTGGCATTTCTGCCGCTTCGTGCCTGTCTTCGCTTACTCGCCATCGCAACAAGCACTTCCGAGCTCACTGGCGAAAGCCAACGCGCCATCAATATCCAGATGTGTCGACGCGAACGCACGCCGCCTCACTTTTTCAGGTAGCGCCCAATCCCATTTCTCTTGCTCGAGATTTTCAATTTTCCCGAGCGAATCCAGGGCTGTCGTCGCATCCCATTCACCGATCTCCCCAAAGACGTTGACTAGACGGTCAACGTTTCCGTTGGTAACGCTGACGACCACACCACCGTTGAAGGCATCGATTTTGTGGGCCTTGAGCAGCAAGACGAGTGTGTCGTTAATCCAGTCACCGCGCCAAGTAGCGATGTGCACTTCCGCTCCTTCCGATATGAACGTGGCGGAAGCCAACGAGGCATCAGCATAGTAGCGACGTGCCTCTTGCAGCAGTTCACGACCTCGTGCGTCCAGAGTGAGTTCCGCCTGGTCACTTGCAAGAACGCGCCGCATTTCGCGCCGAACTTCGTCGTGAACCATTGCACCGTAGCCGTCAAATTGTGGCGGCGCACCACCGTGGTCAGGCAGCACATAGATGGTCTTGTTTTCCTGATCTACTTCCTGGACGCGCCAGCGCCGCCCAGCAAAAATCAGCCCCTGTCCGATTGTCAGTGGATGTGCTACTGGCAGGCTCCCGAGTTGGCGCCCTTTGGCAATCAGTCGGAACTCCTCGTCAGTCGCAAACGCGGAATAGAACTCATAGTGGTTGACCAACTTCTCGCCCGCCTCGCCGTGCAGCAGCAGGCCGTTCGACGACTGCACAATGAGGTCGAGCTTGCCAAGATGAAGCAGAATCTCCGTGAACGTCTGCTTATCGATCGCGTTGAACGTGCCGCTCGCAATCAGGCTGCTCCATAGATATCCTGCAGTGCACCCTCCGCGTTCAGCGATGATTGAAAGAATCTGTTGTACGAGAGTCGATGCATGGAGGCCGCCGATTCGTGGTGGCTCGAACCATTTCCGCATCAGCAGATGCACCATAGCGACCGACTGAACCAGACCTTCGCGTATCCTGTCCGAAAAGTCGGACTGCGGTGTTAGATCGGACTCTATACAGTAGCCACGGAGGATGGATGGTTCTCCTTTGCGGCGGCCGGATCGACCTAGACGCTGACGCAGGCTCGCCACCGAGGGCGGTGCCCCAATCTGCGCAATACTCTTCACTGAGCCAATATCGATTCCGAGTTCAAGTGTAGTCGTGCAAATGGCGCTAGCCGGTCTTGCACCTTCCTTCAAAGCTCGCTCGGTGTCCTCTCGTAGTTCCTTCGAAAGGCTTCCGTGGTGAGGCCAGAATTCGTTGGGATACGCGTCGCGCTCGCACGCGCGGCGCAAAAGATCCGCGTACGTTTCCACCTGTCTGCGGCTGTTCGGAAATATGAGATTGTTAGAGCCGCGCAACGACGCATAAAGCTGATTCGCAACGTCAACGGTACTTCCTGGGAGCGCATCCTCAAGCTCCGGACTTTCAAGATCAGGTTCGCGCTCTACGCGTGGCGGTCGATGCACGAAGCCCTTGATTAGGACCTTCAGCTCCTGAGTGGTACTTTTTGACTCAATGATGCCAATCGTCGACTCGCCACCCGGACGCAAGAACCGCGCGGCGAGCTGCATGTCCCCGAGGGTCGCCGATAGGCCGACACGTGGCACTGCATGACCACATGCACGTTCAACGCGATACATCAAGGACTGAAGCTGCTTTCCTCGCTCGGAGCCGATAAAAGCGTGCAATTCGTCGACAACGATGTAGCGCAGAGAAGCGAATGTCGCCTCCATGGACGACCCGCGGTTGACGAACATCGCTTCTAGGGATTCGGGTGTTATCAGAAGAACGCCCGTCGGATTCCTGAAAAATCGCTGCTTCTTACTGCTGGAAACATCACCGTGCCATCCGACAACGGAAATCTCTAGCTCCTCGCAAAGGCTATCCAGCCGAGACCACTGGTCGTTGATGAGAGCCTTAAGGGGACTAACGTAAAGAACTGATCCACTGCACGGAGACTCGCGCAGCAGGTTTGACAAGATCGGAAGAAATGCCGCTTCAGTCTTCCCAGCCGCTGTTTGGGCCGCAATGATGATGTCTCGGTCGGCATTGATTAGCGCAGGCACCGCACGCTCCTGCGCGTCGCGCAACTCAGTCCACCCTTCTCTCCAGATCCACCGGCGAATCCTTTCGTCGAGAAGGTCAAAGCTCCTCGAATCAGCCGAGGCGGAAGCTGGCGAATTCATCGTCACCCTCGGTCGCCACGTCACTCATGCCCCCGGTGTCTTTCTCGACTTCGAGCGCGCCGATCAGTTGCTGCCATTCAGCTGTTGGATTCTGTTCGAGTACGGCCAAGAGATTGATGAAGGCGGTAATCGTAGTTCGTGGCGTGCGAAAATATTGGTCGCCGAGACGCATCGCGCAATGAGCCATGAAAGCGGGAATAGCTTCGGCCGGCAGTTGCGCCTTTGCCTCGTCGCCGAACGCATGCACGAGGCGAATCTTGTCCAGCAGAACATAGAAGTCTTCCGGCGTAAGACTGGCAAGCCGGATGACGGGGCCCGTGTAATCGACAAGCCCGCTCGTGGCGAATGTATTTTCTGCGAGTCGCGACTGGAGAGCCGTATAGCTGTAAAGCCCGCGTTTCGTGTCCAACAGAAATTCAGGCGTGCCACCGAGGACGAATCCGAGCCCTTCAGCAGAACCCTGAAGAGAGTCGTTCAGGATCCTCAGGATTTGTTCGTAGTTCGCGTTCCGTGCCTGAACGTTCGCGAGCTTGTAAAGATTGACCAGTTCATCGAGGCACACCAGCAGCCCGCTGTACCCTGCAAGTCTTACGAAACGTGCCATTAGCTTAAGTTGGTCGTAGACCGACGCATCATCAATGATAGTGCGTACGCCCAGCGCGGCACGTGCATCCGTCTTCGTAGTGAACTCACCTCTCAACCAGCGAACGGCATCACCCTTGAGCTGCTCATTTCCCTCTTCAAACCCACGGCAATATGCGGCGATGACGTCGGCGAAATCGTATCCGTTGACCATCTCGGTCAACTGGTTGAGCTGAGCACGAATAGCCTCTTCGCTCGTTCGCCCTGCTGCCTTTGCTTCGGTTTTTGCTTGGCCGATGAATTTTTCGACGATGGCCGCCATGGCACCGCCATCAGCCTTCGTACGTGTTGAGATGTTCTTCGCCAGTTCAGCGTACAACGAGCGCGCCTGCCCGCCCGACGCATGCAATCGGCGGTCGGGATTCAGGTCCGCGTGGACCGTGACAAGTTTTTTCTCCAGGGCAATAGCCCGCACGAGATTCAAGAAAAACGTCTTGCCTGCACCGTACTCACCGGTCACCACGCGGAAACTCGATCCGCCATCGGCGACGCGCGCGATGTCCTGGATCAGGGCATCGAGTTCTTTCTGACGACCCACCTGAATCAGGTGTTGTCCGATTCGCGGAACGACGCCCGCGCGGAGTGACTGAAGAACCGCATCGCGATCCTTGGGACGAATTGTTGTCATGCTGCTAACCGTTGTGCAAGTTCCTGATTGATTTCGATTGGGTCGTCCCCGTCAATGAGCGGTTCGTCCCAGTGATCAAGCGCAGCCTCATTGACCTGTTCAATGGCGCCATCTAGCATCATTTCAAGGTCAGATGCAGCATCGACCAACTCCGCGCGCGTCCATTTCGGCCTCGTCAGCAGCAGCCGAAGGAACGCCGAGTGAGCATCGTCCATCCCGAGCAAGCTAAAGGACTCTGACTTCGTTGCCAGGGCAGCGGCGTGATCCGAAACTAGCTGGGCGCCCGACTCCTCGTCGGCAAACACGCCGGCCAACATTGCGGATACCTTCGCAGTCTCCTTTTGGAGCGCTTCGATTCGAGCGGAATCAAGTGTGAAGGTCGGCTGCGACGACACAAGCTTCAACGTAGGTGCGTTGGTGTGCGCTTGCGACAAGCTTGGAGAACCAACAACGGCATTACCGTGTAGATCCCTATATAACTGCTGCGGGTCGAGTCCGAGCATCTGGTACACTTTTTCTAGCAGCTTGACTTCCGCCGGCGACACAACACCGTCCGCGTTTGCGGTCTGGATCAGCAGCGTTGCAAGGGAACGCTTCGCGTCCACCGATAGTGGCTCAAGCCGCTTTTTGAGGCTTGCCAGAGTCGGCGGTTGTGCGATCTGCACCTGCACACGTGCTTTGAGCCGATCCTGCTGACGTGGGGCCATCTGCGACCAGGATTCAATCTGTCGATAGATGAGATCAATTTCGGGCTCCGTCGCCGCCCCATCAGCCATCGCGATCGAAGCAGCCATGTCCACCATCAACGCTAGCGTGAGATATGTCTCGTCCGCCAGGTTTGTGGAATTGCTAGGTGGCGTCGTGTACAACGCCACAAAATCCGTGTTCTTCGGTGTGCGCCCCGAAATTCGCACATCCGGCTCCATTGCTACGCCGGCTTCTCCAAGCACGCGAGCGAGGGTCGCCAGCTTGTCGCGCGTGAGGTTCCCTGCTGCCTTAAACCGCTCAAACAGATTTCCGAAAGTTGTCACGACGGTACTACTAGCGACTGACGTGACGAGTGTTTCGAGTTCGAGTCGAGCACTCTCCTGCCAAAGCTCAACCGGGAGTAGGAGGGTGCTTTCCAGCGTACCCTCTGCGTCTGGGTTCCGCCCCAAAAATCTGCTGTAAGCGTCCAGTGCATCGGTGCACTCGTACACCAACTCCTGTAGCTTGTTTCTCGGGCCGGTCACGGCCGTGAGATCGGGCAACGAGGTAATGTAGTCGGGATATTCAATTTCGCGGAGCGCGTAGAACGATGTGGACGCAGGCGCTCGAAGCTTCGTTTTGTTCACGGGCAGTCTCATCCCGTCGCGATACTTCTCAACGTACTTCCTCTCGAACAACTGACGGAATTCGCGGGCACAACGGGTCACCGGCGTACGCTTGTTGACGGCACCGTCACCCAACACCCACGCGAGGGCCCACTCGACAGGAACGGGCGCTTTGTCCACCGACGCCTGGCCGAACGCTACGCGTATGCTAAGTGGCACTTCGAATGTGTTGCTGATTGGGCCTGGCCTCTGCTCATACTGCCGCCTGGGATGCACCGAATGCACGGAGATGAACTCGAGCAGATTGTCGACAGCGCTCGTGGAAAGCGTGTTCGAATATACAGTTTTCAGACGCAGCAGCTCAGTCGCGATAGCATCGAACTCCCCCTTTTCGACGCGGCCCTGCATCCCATCCACGAGAACACGGCGTTCGAGTCCGTGGAGGTAGAACTGTACGAAGCCTCGATGCAATTGCGGATCTGACCGGTCGGATGCCAGCCATTGGATATATGTTCGTCGATGTGCAGCAGAAAACGAGTTGTAACTCAGCCAGTAGTCTTCGGGACCAACCGAGCTTTCACTCCCTTTCGCTGCCACGTTCGAATTCGGAACAACAGCGCACGCATCGAGGCCTTGGTACCCCTCGCCTCGTCGCGGTGTACCGAGAAAGAACATACCCCCAGTAATCGTTGTTCCGGCAATGTCCACAGCCTCGCCGCGATTGATCCAGTGAACTTTTGGCGAAGACTCGACGCTCGGGGGCGCGATCCGATAGGATGAGCCAGTTGAATCAGATGACAGTGTTACTGTCAAAAATTCCTCATCGTGCTCTGGCCGGGTCTCTAATGTAGCTTTCGGCATAACCTCCGCCGGCCCAATAGATTGCGACTCCGCCGAGCTTGTGCTCATGGAGTTCGTTGTCGGGGGCAATTGCTTTTTCTTTGTAAGGGCGGAAATGCTTACACAGACAAGGGTGAACACCAAAGCGATCGTCCAGCTCCCTTTCGGGGCCACAACGATAGCAATCAATAGGGCCATGACGAGCACGCCCACCCCAGCACCCGACTTTTTTGCCTTGCGGCTCATAGTTTTGGTCTCTCGCTTCTTCGAACTCAGCCGCCATCCGGTCAGGCAGTCCGATTGGACGATTATATTACGCTGGAATATGCGTCCTCGGGCATCGCGTTCGAAATCAAACGGCGGCTCCCTTTCGAAGGTTCTCCTCTTCGCGATGAATGGTTCGGCACACACTAGAGGGGGAGAGGCACACGGAAAATCGACGCTGCACGCGTCGGTTAGCGGGAACGCCTTGATATCGAGTATCGGCCAGCAGATCCCGACAAGCTCAACCTGCACTATGCGAATAGCGCGAGCTGCCACTATCACGCGCAGCGCAGCATCGAAACTGGACATGATCACGCGACAGGACATGGTCTTGCACTCGCCTGCTGCTGCGCGCTGAAGTAGCGTGGGGACGACTGTTGACTGCGTCAAACCGGCGTTTCCGTACTCCAGCGCCCGACTCTTGCGATTCAGCGGTACGCACCTGACGAGGACTGGCACGCTTGCCGAACTTGAAATTCCCTATAGCTACTACAGACTTTTTGATGCCAATGTCTATTATGTAAAATTATGGATACCTAACCGATTTGAACCCCGCATGCGCCATTGAAATATCGATGCCGCGACACCGCATCGACCGATCGGGTATCCACCTGCGTCGACCGGCCAACGCGACCGTACTAGATTCCCGTGTCAGAGGACGGTCATGTGTCGCGCTTCAAATTGCAGCTTGCTACCATCCGCAAACACGCAAATGTCCACGCACAATTGCGGAGCCTCTATCGACACAGCGAGGTCGCACGCGGTGTCATACGCTCTGCAGACATCGGCGTCCATGCTGATGCACTCGGCAGTCGTGTATTGCGGTCGGTCCATCATCTTTGCGCGCTTTCCTATGGCTACTCAGCGGTTTTGCGCGCCCGCGATCGCTTTGTCTGAAATCCTCTAGCGACCCAGGCTACCGCAGCGATGATCAATCCAGTTGTCACACTGACACCCGTGGCAAGTACCACGCCACTGACGACGGCTTCTTTGACTGCACCTTGCATCAACTTGTCGTCGCAATCCTTCCTAGAACTGTACTTTCCTAATGCGCTCGAATCTGGTTGCGTCCACGGAGAACAAAGTTGCGCATCGACGTAAACGAGGCTCCTGACGTACCACGCTCTTGAAGCATACGAAGCGAAGACGATACCAACGAGCGTCGCCACGATCCAAAGCCGCACCCATCCTCTCATTTCGCCACTCCTGGGGACACTCAACGCTGCTCTCCGTGGTGTTGAGCGGGGCGCTGCCTGCCACGCTATGCCCGCCCTTGGCGACGGCGTTCGCCGAGCGCCTGCGCTTCCGCAGAGGTCTCAATTTGTCTCAACGCATACAGCACATGTTCAATTGCTATCGGCCAGTCGGCGCATTCCCTGATGCCCCGCTCATTCATTTCGAACCATAGATCACGTGCGACCGAAGCGAGCTTGTTGCCGTTGCGCATGAAATCTAGGGCGAGATTGTATAGGGCGCCATCCTTAAGGATGAGCGCTTCGACGCGGAACGGTGCCCAGTAAACTTGAGTTGCAATGTATTGGTCGCGCTCACTTTCGGTCGAGTACAAGTTCGTACCGTCTCTAACGTCTGTTCGCACACCCCAGAGACGACCGTGCTTATTTATTTCGTCGGCTGTCATGCTACCCCCTCGCGTTTCCTAGTCCTGCGCCGACGATGTACGTCTTACGACAGTTGTCATTTGCTCAGCAGAAGGCACGAAGACAGCGACATTGCCCGACCAAGCACCTATTCCCTTGACCTTCAGGTCAAAAGCGAACACTTGCCAGTTCTCTCGTCCGGCCGGACCTACAAGGCTGACGTCTTTCACCTGCGTCACGCTTTGCATCGGGGTATATTGGCTCGTTTGAACTGGATCGTGAAATGGCACGCACGACAAGCGGATCATATCCAGCTTAAGCATCCTTGATAACCAGGGCGAGTTACCGTATAGCGCTGCATACTCGCCTACGCGAGAGCCAAATTTCGGATAGAAGGGGGACTCCCCTCTGATCATCGACAACTTGTCTTTGATGACCTGTGGCAGCGACGCCAGTCCAGATACCGTAGCTATATCGTGAAACCGGGAAAGAATGTCACCGCTTTCATCCGTCTCCATCGTCGAGCCGAGCGAATTCACGTCCTTGCGCTCGAAAGCCGGCGCGATCGGACAGAGGATTTCGAGGCGCCCGGCAACAAAGCGCCAAGTAGGCGGCGCTACTAGTTCACGACCGTCTCCCCATGCATTGCTAAGGACGTAGCAATCGTACGGATCGTGCTCATCGTAACGATCGATGAACTGCATTAGTGCGTGATGGTCCCCCTGGACGAAATGTTCGACCGCGAAGTGCCACTGGTCCCGTCCTCCGCTTACGGGAGATGCAGTACAGATCACCTCGGGTCCGATCGCTATCAGGTCAGAGTGTACCGCGGAAGTCGCATAGGAAGACCGAGCCGCGCTCAGCTGCATACCAACCCTATGGAGGTGTTCTTCCTTCATGGCGCGGAGGACATCCGCAGTGTACGTCACCTCATCCCGATCAATGAGGACGCTGTGGTTGCTGCACAGCCAAATACCATTGCTAATATGCCGGCGCTCATCTGAGGTCATCTCTTTTAGGTACCGCCGGCTCCCGGGGCCCTCGGCAGCGCCATGAATATGTGCGGCCACACCTATGCTGGCGACTGCCATGTCCGACTCATCGCTAGGTCCCGATGTTGGACAGTCGCATCCTCGAAACGAACACCGATAGTTCGCCCGAGCAGCGAGTGCGTTCCTTGTCTTTGAATCGAAGTCGTCGCGCATCGTACAGGCCGTAGGTTTCAGTTTTCCTACACCTTGGTGTTACCGCTCGCCGTTGTGTTCGGCTTCGCGACGATCGGCTTAGTCGCCGGGTTATTAGCGAACTTTGCCTTCAAGAATTCGTTGTGCAAAGTACTGTGTGCCGTCTGGATCGCGCTACTCGCAGTCTCGCCGATAAATTCGCGTTCGTCGACTTCACCACCGCCGCGCCACGTCTTTACGCTGACTACAACGCCGTCGCGGGACTCGCGACAGCAAACAATGGCGGGGATACCTCGTGTTTCGTACAGATCTTCAATGTCAGATTTTTCCATGGCTGAGCCCCCTGCGCTTTTTGAATGTTGAAGTTCAACGCGCGTTGAGTATTGCTTGTTTTCCTATCGTTTCACTTCGTGAAGAGCAGCGGCGATTCGGCTCTTCCACGTGCCCGGCCGAACCTCATATTGCGAGAGCAAGCCCAGGAGCCTCTCGCTTGGCGCCGTCGTCGTGTACCGGCCGCCGTGGAGCCATGAGTCCGTGATCAGCCATCCCATCGACTCGCCAACGTCCACTGACTCGCGGTAGGTTAGCGCGTAGATGATGGCCGTCTCCGGTTGCCCGATGCCCCACACGTACGCCAAGAGGAGGTCGGGGAATTTGGCGTACTTCCGATCGATGGAGAATGAGCGCTGCGTCGCCGCTTTGATCTGTATAGGAACGGCCGCAAATTTTCCAATCTGCTCATCGATGTCCACGTACGCAATCAGATCGACACCCCGATCTCGTACCGGCGTGGCGACCTCAATGCCGCTCCGCAAGAGATCGTTGATCAGCCGATTCCGACCGAAGATCTCCGTCAACTGGGTATCCGTCGCCGTTGGCATCCTAGCGGCCTCTTTTTCCCATGTTAATTCGCGTGAACCCAAGCCACCCACGAGCCAAACAATACGGCGAGAGCGATAGTGCAGATCACCGTCCTTCGCTCGGCCGGTTCGGGATTATCGCGTGGGCCTTTTCTTTCGCCTCGCCACAGCAACCGGTAATGAGCGAGGATTGCAGGCGTATAACCGGCAACGAGTACTGATGACACCGCGCAGAAAGTCGCTGGAACGACCCGACCGATGGCCGATTCCGGACGCGCCGCAACCGTCGGGAGAATTACCAGCATCAACGAAACCAAGCCCGCCAAAATTAGCAACCAGTCGGCCCAAGGGATCCAGTTCGGCTCGCCGAGTTCTTGCATCGTATGCTCGCGCTGCATCCTAAAGAACAGCATGGACGCGGAGAAAGCCATGGTTACGCTGGCAATGGTCGTCAGCGTTCCTGTGTCTGGCCAAGCCGTGGACGGCGTCATCGTTTTTCCTTCTTCAAGCGTTCTGGTACGCAACACATACCTCATGCGGCAACCCTGTCACCTCCATGAGGAATTCGACTGCCTTTTCGTCCGATACGCAGCCTTCACCCGACTGCGAGCGTGTCAGCAGATGCGGGTAGGCTGCCCGGTCCGACCGAGCTTGCGCGTCGAGTTCTCCGCGATGTCCGAGGAAGCCGTGGTAGCGCAGGTTCGCGGCCTGAAGCTGATCGAGCTGGGCATCGGATAAGTCTTCGTAGTTCAGCACCGTTTTTTCCTCTTTTGGGCCGGGACCGTTTTCCTTCGTTGTCAGCACGGGGTCCCATCAGCGGTGAATCGACGGAGAACGGTCTTGGCTAGGACGGTCGCCCCAAGGGGCAACTCGTCCGCGGTTTCCACAATGGCAATGCGGGGCGCCGGGAAACCCCTCCGACGCCAGTCGTCATTTCGTTCGCTGAGATCCCTGACAGCCCCTCCAACTGACACATGCTTGCTAATCGCTGCCCCGAGCACGGTCGCGCCCTCCTGATCGGCATTCACGAGATAGAACGGCATATAATCTCCTTCCCCCGTTTTCCTATGCCGGCCTTGCCGGCAGGCTCATCGATAGATTGTTATCCCAACAGCACCGATTGCAACGTAGGGTTCCACCTCATCCAGCCGAAAGCGTTTCTTCAATACTTTTCGCCCGATTTTCTTTTCACAATCGAGCCAGTCGGGCCCCACCCCCACGATCTTCCAGATCGCCATCGTCAGCTTGTGACGCACGGTACGGCCGGCCTTATAGTGATCGCGCATTTCATCTCCTGCTGCGTGACAGTTCCTTCTTCCGATCTCAGCAATCCGCGTAGGCGCGCAGTGCGTCGCTGGCCGCGCGTTCGTACATCCACACCTTATCGGGGTCGTCTCCGCACGTTCGGGCAATGACATTGGCCAGATGCGATACTGCACTACGCCTTGGCTCGCCCATTTCGGCAGCCATGAGTTCAACCAGAACTGCGGCGGCCGAATGCTCGTAATCTTGCCAGCGGATCGCGTTGCCGCGCGCATCGCCCGGCTTGTCTGGCTGTTCGCCCAAGCTACGCTGATCGCCCGCGCTACAGCCTCCCGGGCACGTTTTCGCAGCTCATCTGCGAGATCTTTCCTATACAGGGAACTTCGCTCGAACAAAGGCCGCGAGCCGTTCATGCGACGCCCTATTGGCCGGAAAATTGCAGCCTGGAGGGGCAATCGCTCCTGCAGCGAAAAATTCACTCACTCCACATGATTGCAGCCGCGCCTTTGCCTTATTACCCAAGGCAGCGACTATGGCGTTCGGGAACATAGCCAGCTGCGCGTGCAGGAAACGCGCTCCACACTCGCGTACAACCCCGATCGGCACCGATCCGCCTTCCTTGCTTGCGGAACATAACACCGAGTCAGTGATCCATGTCCAATGCATTTGGGTATTAAAATCCGTACCTGGCCAGCACGCGTCGAGCAGCTCGCGCACGCGTCGGTGAAACAGATCCTTACCCGTCTCAAAAGCCTCCCAAGCATACCGAGCAGCCGATTCTTGACGCCCACGAGCAGAGCCGTCATCCATATGCGACTCGGAATGGTGAGGATCACCCGGCTCTGCCATCACGAGCACGAGGCGAACCTGAGCCAGCTCCCCGATTGCTCCGCAGTATCCACGCGGCACATGTCCACGCTCCGGCGCCCAGGAGATCTTGTTTCGGCATCCACCCGCCAAGCCCGCACACGGCTCATATGCAGGTGCCAAGCGGTCTAAGAGGTCCGAGGATGGCAGGATGCGTTTGGCGCTGAGTGTCGAGGGCATGAAAATCTTTTCCTGTTTGGTTTTGCGTGCATCACCCAAGGCGCAGCCACGCGTGGCGCAACACGAACGGCCCCACCAACAATCAGCAGCAGGCCAGGTGTACCAAACCCATCTTTCGCCTGGGCGACCTTGGATCTTCACGCGGATCATGAGGCACAAGCCTATAACCGCGAGAGCGATTGCTGATAACGACGTGATGTTCATTGTTGCCCTGTTTTCCTTCGCGTTACTGAAACGATTCGTGGAGCCGCGCACTAGCTTCGATTTCGTCGGCGGTCAGCTGCCGCACGCCCTCGCCGTCGATCCGCCAATCGGTTCCGTCCGAGAGACGTGCAGTAAGCACACCATCACGCCCTAGCACGGCGAAGCTGCGCGTCGCCTTTACGACCTCCGCGGCCGTCGGATATACCTTACGGATCGCGGCGTCAGCCTCCTCGATCCACCGATTGTTCGACTGTATCAGGTTCATAGTTTTCCGTTGTCAGCGAAGCCATCCGTAATGACGCATGGCTTCCTCGATTGCTCCGCGCCACTGAGGCGGGCACGGCTTAACACGCTCGGATGTCCGCGTACCTCGTAGCGGGAGTCCATTCAATTCCTTGACGTGCGCGATCCAACAGGTCTGCGCAACAATGCCGTGCCGCTGCTTCACGAACGTCTGTATGTCCTTGTAGCCCGCCATTTCGCGCTCGCGTCGCTCGTTTTCCTATCGGACAGTGCCGTTCTTGCAGTTACCGCACCACATCCCCTTGCTTGCGCTGCACAAAGCAAGACGGCCGCAGTGCGGACAGCGGATCGAGATTGCTCCTAGATACATAGCGTTTTCCTACGCCTTCTGAATGTTGAAGTTCGCCGCCGCGTACCGTGCATTGCAGGTCCAGACTTCTTCCCCGTTACGGTAGAAAACTGCCCAACCTTTTGCGACGGTCATCCGGGCTTGCGGAAACACGGCGCTATGACCATTGATGGCAGCTGACATCTCATTTCGTTCGCGGCATGTTGCCCAGTAGTCTCCGTCGGGCAATAAGTCCGGATCTGGGCGCCCTGATTTCGTCACGATGTTTTCCCTATTCCGCAAAGACTTCCTGCAAGGTCCGCAGGGTATCCAACAACGTTTTATCGGCAATTGCACCCTCTTTCTTAACCAGGCGCACCTTGTCCACTGCGCGAATCTGATCCAGAAGGATCAAACCATGTTTGCGCTTGAACGTCACGGGAATCCGAAACGGCGCTGGACGCCCCTTGGAAGTCATCGGCGCGACGATGACTGTGCGCAAGTGGTCGTGCATTTCGGGAGGTGAAACGACCACACAGGGGCGCGTCTTTTGAATCTCGCTACCAAGCGTCGGATCGAGTGCGACCAACCAGACTTCCCCGCGCATCACCATGCAAGCTCCGCGTCATCGGCGTTCGAAAACTCGCCCATAACCAGCGCATCGTCGCCGCTCTCGGCCAGAGCCTTGCTTGCTTCCGCCCACCCCTCACGGGCTTTGTGCTTCGGGCGGCGCAGAACAATCGCGTCGTTCTCGACCTCCATTTCCACTTCGCTCTCCAGCCCGAGTTGCGCAAGGACGGGCTTCGGAATCAGCACGCCCTGCGAGTTACCCATTCTGCGAATCGTCGTCTTCATGACATACCCCTAAAGTAATAACAATGTTACACCGTGCGTTCTCAGCAGTCAACACAATGTTATTACAGTGGGCGTACGTTGCCCCGCCCGCCACACAGCGCCGCGATGGCGTGGTCGGGTGGCTCTCATAACACCTCGCGAAACATCTGTCGGAGCCTTTTATCGGACACGTCCAGATACGGCAAAACGTGGTCAAGCTCCGCATGACCTAGAAGCTGCTGCACCGTCTCAAGATCGTGCCCCTGCTCAACGAGGTTACTGGCAAACGAGCGTCGGCCCGAATGGGACGATCCACCGCGTATCCCAGCGCCCCTGTAGAGCTTTGTGACGTGTGATTGCAAGCTGTCACACGCAGCGTAATCAACCTGCTCCCCGGCCTCGTTGACGCGGCGCTTGGTGTTCATCGCAAACTTGCGACCCTTGCCAGCAAGGACGAGGCACGTTGACGGTGCAAGTCCGCGATAGCGCTCTGCGGTTAGCTCGGTTCCCATGCCGCGTGCAATGCGATGGTTCAGATAGCACTCCAGGGCCGAAACCGTTTTCGGATGCGTGAAATAAACGCATCGTTGCCGACAACCCTTCGTGATTGCGGCCCGAAGACTGACCTCCGAACGGATAGCGCCCGATGGAAAAAGCACGTCTTGAACTTCGATTTGAGCTATTTCGCTGACGCGCATTCCGCACGTAATGCCTAGCAGGAGAACGAGACAATCGCGCTCAGGATGGCGCGATGTTGCAGACGTGACGGCGAGTAGATGCCGGATTTGAGCCGGTCGAAGTGTTGCAGCTTGGGCCATGCGTCCCTCTGAATGAATCGGTTGAATGACATATTCAGAGAGAGATTTGGTTAGGGTCTTTTTCAAGCGTACCACGGCTTGTTTCTTCGATTCCTCGGAAAATTCGGCGCGGCGCTGAGATTCCATTACCATTTCGCTCTATTGCAATAACTCGAGCACGATCGTGACGACCGAACTACAAGACCTACAGGCTCAGCTCCGCGACTTGAATATTCGACTCGCGGACGTGAAGAAGGACGAGAAGCAGGCGTACTTGGCCGGCGTCCAGGAGCGCGTTGCGCTCTACGGCATCACCGAAGATGAACTGCTACGCGCGGCCGGCTTCCGGAAAGCGCGCAAACGGCAGGCCCAAGCGAAGTACTACGACCCCTCGTCGGGTAAGCAATGGTCGGGATTAGGCCCGCGACCGAGATGGCTCGAAGGCAAGAATCTCGACGACTACCTGATTGAGCGTGCTGCGAAACCGTGGTGGCCCGGAGAAGACGCCTGACGACGCGCGCAAGCGAATTTCGCACCGATATAGTGCTCCACGGTCGGGGCGTACCTGACGACAGCGATTGCCACCGGCAACCCGATACTTGCGTTACCCTGTTTCGGTACGGTTGCCCTGGGAGTCGGCGATGTGCTATTCGGCAAAAATCCAAGCCAACTATCGTGAGTACGTGCGACGTTACGGTGCCGAGATGGACATCGAGACGTTCCGCCGCCTGTTCTTCGCGCGTGCGGCCGGGAGCGACATCAAGATTCCGAAGGCGGTCGACGCGGCGCTCGTAGGTGTCGACGAGGAAATCTCGGCCGCAATCGCCGCGTATCGAAGCCAGCGAACACGGAAGCTCGAGACGGATCTGTTCGAGCAGCGCACTCGGCTCGCCGCGGCAGAGAAGAATCTCGCCGTGAAAATCACAAAGAAGGCTGGCGAGGACGTCAGGATTGCCACCGACAAGATCGAAGCCGCGCAGCGCGGGCTGGATGATCTTCGCCGTCGGGATCTACAGGAGCGCGATTCCCGGATTTTCCCCGGCTGGTACGCTCCCGTGCTCATCGAGCTCGACGGCAAGCGCGTTGTTGTGCCGATGCGTTACCGGTGCCGTCTGCCAGGCTGGACCGAGGCAGACGAGAAGCAGAAGCCCGGGACTTACAACGCGCGGCTGGACAGTCTGTCGACGGCTTGGCGCAAGGTCTTCGGATTCACGCATGGCCTCGTACTCGTCGACGCCTTTTTCGAAAACGTTAAGCGCGACGGCCAGAACGTCGTGCTGCGTTTCGATCCGACGCCGCGGCAACCGATGCGGGTCGCGTGCCTGTGGACGCGCACCGAGATCCAGGGCGGCGACGACTTATGGTCGTTCGCCGCGATCACCGACGACCCACCGCCGGAAGTGGAGGCAGCTGGCCACGACAGATGTTTCTGAATACTACTAACTGTTAGTAAGTTCCATGTCATTGATTTCCAATGAACTCTCGCGACTAACAATGATTTTCGGATCGTATAAGTTTGGACTTGATCGGACAGACGTCGAGGCCAGATCGCGTCCGGCCGTCCGATAGCCCGGCTCGAATCACGGACGCTTTGGACGGTCGCAAGCATCACGCGGTACATATTGAGAATTTTCGAAGCAGCAACGCCCGATAATGGCGAAGGAGAGTAGACAACTTAATACAGTTTCCCGCCGGTCACGCTGTAATGCCAATTGATAATAAAGCGATGGGAATTCCTGGGTTCACCGGGACTATCGCCATGCTCCACGTGGACGTCGAACTTGTTGTTACGCAAAGTCTCTGCGTAGGCATCGAATTGATCGTCTGAATCGCCATTGTCGATGATCGACATGAGAGTGGCCTGAGCTTCAGGCGAATGAGTCTTCATATCAAAAATGGAACGACGCAAGATGTCCTCGATCCGGTTGTCGGTCGGGTCGGTGCGAGGCACCCCATGATCATCAACCTCCTGGATCAACTGCGCATCTTTGGCTGTGAACATAGTTTTTCAAAATTAAAGGGAGCTTGACCGAGTGGGCTAGTCAGTATAAGCCGCTGCATCAGTGCCTGAGCGCCCGGTCACGTCCGTGGCGGGCGGGATGCCTGCTTTGTACGAAGACAAGCCGTATCGCTGTCACCGCAGGCTCGTGGCCAAATACCTTCGCGAGAGGTGGACGTGTGCGGAGATCGTCCATCTTTGAGGGCGCCCATGTCGGCATCGACTCGCTGTGCACGCCATTTACTTCTTGAACCTCGGCGTCCAACGCTCAACGAGATCGTCCTCGTCGTCGCCTTCGTCGGCATAGGCTTCCTGGCCGATCGTGCGCGAGGACAGCACCGTAAGTGTCTTGCCATAGCGGCCGAGTCCGATCACTTCTTCCCTAACGATGCTTGAGCGCTTGCCACCGAGCCAGTCCAGAACATCGATCTCTTCCTCGTCGCGCTCTGCTCGAACAACTCTGCTGCCGTCGGCGTTGAATCGCGCGGTCACCGTGCTCTTTGGCACGGGCGAGCCGCGCTTCAGCCAGGTCAGGTCCGGCAGCGACTTCATGGCCTCAGATAGGATGCAGTAGTCAATGGCGCCGCCCGTGCTCAGGATGACTGCAATGGCGTCGTCCGTCAGCTCCGCGTAGCGGATGGCGGTGGAGGTCAGCGATGTCTTGCATGCCTCGCGTGCGGACTCGATATCGGCGAGGCCGAGGCGGGCCCGGCCCATGAGCCTCCTAAAGGGCTTCGCCGGCATCAGAAGGCCGACCGCGAAATTGTCCGCCTCCTGCTCATAAGGGTCGCCGGATGAAAAGCCTGCGTGCGATGTATGTATGCCGTCGTTCGGCAGCACATGATCGATGTGACCGTCGAGGAAATAGTGGCCCAACTCGTGGGCCACGCTGAACCGCTGAAATCCCTCGTTCGGAATGTCCGAGGCATAGAGGATGCCGAAGGCGTTCCCGTGCCGCAGCAGCATCCCGGACACGCCGGACTCGGTATCTGGCTTCGCCTGCACTACGATGTCGTGCTTTTGGGCAATCGCATACGGATCGACCGGCAGGTCTGTAATCTTCTCTTCGGCAAGGACGGCCTCGCCGCGCTGTTTCGCGAGTTTGAGGCGCAGCAGCAGGCTCGTCATCGATCATTTCCCTTGCTTGTTTCGCTCGGCGAGCATCTTCAAGAAGTCCTTGGCTAACTCGCGGTCATTGCCTGTCAATTTGCTGACATCGCGGAAGAGCGGGTCAGCGGCTTGTGCCATTGTGGGGTCGTCGACCCTACCTAGCAGGTAGTCCGTCGTTACTTCAAGCGCGTTCGCGAGACGTCTGAGTGTATCGAACGACGGCTTGCGCGAGCCGGATTCGAAATGCGCGATCGAGCTGGGCGGCATGCTTGCCTTCTCGGCCAGTTCGCCCTGGCTCCACTTGCGCAACTCACGGGCGGCCCTCAGTCGTTCCTGGAAGAGGTCGGAGGGGGTACGTTCATCGGTCATGTCTAGTTCGCCATAAAAAAATTGACTCCTTTTTTGTGATTAGTATAGACTAGACATGTGTGGTATGTCGAGTTCGACATGCCCTACCATGAGGGAAGCCGATGAGCCAAGAACACGTTAGTCATGCCGAGATCGTGCGCTTTGCCCAAGACAGGGTCAACCTGCCCAAAGACAAGGCGGACGTGTTCCGTGCCCAGGCCAGACGCCTGCGCGAGCGGCTGGAAACCTACCTGACCGAGCATCCAGACTTCACTCTGAAGAAGATGCTGCTTGCCGGCAGCCTCGCCAAGGGCACGGCACTGCGCTCCCTGAATGACATCGACGTGGCCTGCTACATAAGCGGTGCCGAGGCGCCGCACGAGGTGTCGGCGCTCCTGGAGTACCTTGCGGAGCGGCTGCGCAGGGCGTTCCCAAACTTCACTGCGGACCAGGTGAAGCCGCAGACTTACAGCGTGACGGTGTCGTTTAAGGGCACCGGGCTGGATGTCGACGTGGTGCCGATCCTCTATGACGGCGACCCCAACTGGTACGGAAACCTCATCAGTCAGGACGACGGCTCGTTCCTCAAGACCAACATCCCGCTGCACCTCGAATTCATCCGCAAGCGCAAGCGTGTGCAACCCGAGCACTTCTCTCAGGTGGTCCGGCTGGTGAAGTTCTGGGCAGCGCGAATGAAAGCTGCCGATGAAAACTTCAGGTTCAAGTCGTTCATGATCGAGTTGCTCCTTGCGAAGCTCGCAGACGATGGTCTGTCCTTCTCCGACTACCCGGAGGCGCTGCAGCACTTCTTCACTTATCTCGCGCGCACCGACCTGAAGGAGGAGGTGTTCTTCACCGACAACTACCCAGCGTCGGCGATCGGCACCTTCAGCCAGCGCGTGCAGATCATCGATCCGGTAAACGGCTTGAACAACGTCAGTCGGCTCTACACGGACGCAAATGCCTCGGCGATCTATGAGGCCGCGATCGACGCCGGAGATGCCATCGACTCGGCGCTCTCGGCGCCGACTAAGCAAGAGACCGTCTACTACTGGCAGAAGGTCTTCGGTTCGGCATTCCAGGGATAAGAGAGGAACCATGTCCAGCTACACCTACACCGAATCCACTACATTCACGGTCACGCATGCGCGGCATATGGCGGCAAAGATCTCTGCTGACCTCAAGCGCATGCAGCGCTTCTACGGTCATCCCAGCGACAGTAGCATCGTCAGCTACGAGAGCGAGGCGATCGAACTGCTGAAAGCGGGATATTTCGGAACGCTCACGGTCGGCTTCCTGCGTGACGGCCAGTGGATCGAGCCGACGCTGCGTTATTCGGCCCGCGATCTCGCAGGCATGGTAGCGAATGACGACGACCCGGGGCGGGTGCTTCCGGGGCGCGACATTTCGGGCGCAACCTTCTACAACTACCTTACATACTCGGCGGCTTGGTACACGTTGTCGGATAGTCAGAGGGATACTTTCAAGCGGCAGATGCCGTTCTATCGAACAGAAAGGACACAGCCGACGGTGAACGGATATTTGGTGGATGACAAGACATACTCGGCCGGCGGTCGGGCCCTCAACCGCGCAAGTGTGAGGGCCTATTGATGCAAACCAGACCCTCACTCGATGAGCTGTTTGAACGTCGCCTGACGTTTCCGGATTTTGAACCCCAGGAGCGGTTTGCGCGACTGGTCGGCCTTGACGACCACAAAGAGCGCCTGAGCAAGATCCTCGGCCTGCTGGTGAACCCCGCGGGCCTCGAGGCTTGGGCCCAGAAGCATCACCCCGGCGCGGAAGAGTTGCTGAAGCACGTACTTCGTCGTCCGCCGCTCGTAGTGCTGGCGGGCGATGTTGGTTCCGGCAAGACAGAGTTGGCCGAGACTATCGGGGATGCCGTCGCGCGACAAGAGAAGATCGAGATCACGCTGTACCCGCTGAGTCTCTCAAGTCGCGGCCAGGGTCGGGTCGGGGAAATGACGCAGCTCCTGTCGGCGGCCTTCGACTACACGGTCGAGGCAGCAACCAAGCTGAAGGGGGCAACCGGTCGCTCGCGCGGAGCCATCATTCTCCTTGTCGACGAAGCAGACGCGCTTGCACAGTCGCGTGAATCAGCGCAGATGCATCACGAGGATCGGGCCGGCGTAAACGCATTCATCCGGGGCATCGACCGCCTGGCGAACGGCCAGCTTCCGGCGGCAGTGATCATGTGCACGAACCGGCTGAGTGCTCTTGATCCGGCTGTTAAGCGGCGCGCGGCTGAAATCCTGGCGTTCGAGCGGCCGAACGAAGCACAGCGTCATGCTGTGCTTGGTGGGGCGCTGCATGCGCTTGGCCTGAGCGCAAGGCACATCGAGGACCTGGTCGCCGAAACTGGAAAAGCAAAGAGACACTACGGGTTCACATTCTCGGACCTGACCCAGCGCTTGCTTCCCGCCATCGTACTCGATGCGTATCCGTCGCAAGGCGTTGAGGCCGCCCGCGCGCTCGAGATCGCAAGGCAGATGCAGCCGACGCCGCCCTTCGAGGAGAAAAAATCATGAGCGGTTGGTCACTGCCTGTTTTGCTGGCAAGTTTGCATGATGATATTCAGCACCGGTTACAGACCACGAGGAAGTCGTTTGGGCATCCCGATGCCAAAGGCGACGCGAGCGAGGCGGTTTGGCTCGAGTTGCTGAAGACCTATCTGCCGGAGCGCTATCGCGCTGACAAGGCATATGTAGTGGATAGCAACGGGGCCTTCAGCGACCAGATCGACGTCGTGGTCTACGATCGGCAGTATTCGCCCTTCATCTTCCACTATCAGGGCGAGACGATCGTGCCGGCAGAAAGCGTCTACGCGATTTTCGAGGCGAAGCAAACAATCAATGCCAATTACGTGGCCTATGCACGGAAGAAAGTCGCGTCGGTGCGCACGCTGCATCGCACGAGCCTGCCTATCCCCCACGCTGGCGGCACTTACCCACCGAAGCCCTTGATCCCAATCCTGGGTGGCATATTGACGTTCGAAAGCGACTGGTCTCCCTGCTGTGGCGATCCGCTGTGGAAGGCGCTCGGAGACGGCAGCGTCGATGAAGATCGGCTGAATATCGGTTGCGTAGCAGCGCACGGTCACTTCGTTTGGGAGAAGGATACCGGCAAGTACGAGTTCACCAAAGAAGGCAAGCCGGCGACCGCGTTCCTGTTCAAGCTGATCTCGATGCTGCAGTTCAGCGGCACGGTTCCGATGATTGACGTGAATGCTTATGCCGAATGGCTAACGAGGTAGCCAACGCAGGCAACCGTCCTACCTCGAGGCGCCGCGTCGGTTTCACGACTTATACATCTCAGCAATCAGCCGTCTTTCCGCGGGGGCAGGATCAATCTGGCGTGCACTTCCACAACGAACAGTTTGTGGCTCCCCAGCATCCGCGTTAAACGCCCCTCCGAGGGGGCAGAACGACGATCTTTCCAGAGGCCGCCGCCTGCAGCGTCGCAACTTCCTGACGTAGTGTTTCATTGATCGAGGCCAGTCTCGCGACGTCGGCAAGTGCAGCGTCTCGCTCGGCGCGCAAGGTCTTCAACTGCTCTCTTGCTACCTTGACTTCTGCGGCCTTGGCGTCGCGCTGCTGCCGAGTGCCCCGACCGACTTGAGCTCGGATCTCTTCAGCGATGTCGGGATACGTGTTGTGGATGAGGCCGGCGCTCACACCCGCCTCGGTGGCGACTGCGGAGATGCTCAGCCTCAGCCCCTTGTTCTTGATCCGCAGCATCGCCAGCTGCAGCTCCTCGCGCGTACTCACTCTGCTCCTGCGACGAGGCGCCGACTCGGTGTGGGGCTCGACGGACGTGGTGCTTGCACGGGTGCTCATTCGCCCTCCAGCGCGGCCGTGTACGCCCGAGCCTGGTCATCGGTGGGCAGCGCGCAGCCGAGATCCTGCAGCACTTGCATCGAGCGCTCGACCGCCCGCCGCGCCTTATCCGCCACCGCGGGACCGCAATCGGTGATCGCCGCTAGCCGCAGGTTGTCCAGGTGGATCATTTGCCACGTAGATGCTTGCCCCTGGTCGACGATGGCCTGCGAGCAGCCACCGCACATTGATGAGTCGTACACCCCTTGGCCGTGGCAGCCGCGCGTGCCACTGATGCACCATGCGTGTCCGGTGCTGCGTAGTTCGACCGACTCGGCCGTTTGTCTCAGCAGTTGCTTGAGGTCTCGCGCGGCACGAGCCCGCGTCTGCATGATCTTCTTGCCGGCGCCACCGCTGAGCAGGGCATCGGGGTGCGCCCAACCTTCCAGCAGCCCCAGCCGCGCCTCGAACATCTCCTCCTCGAACTCACGATATAGCGCGTGATCCTGGTAGGGGCTGGCGGCGTAAAGCTGCGTCCACGACATCGACGCATGTTTGAGTTGCCACTTCAGGAAGACGAGGCCCATTCGCCCCAGACGCGAGTTTGCGACGTTGTAGGCGAAGGTGCGACGGCACTGATGGTTGGCCAGGTCCCACTCCGTCCCGGCAGCGACCGCCAGTTGCTTCAATTGGTAGGCGCAGGAAGTTGAGCTCAGCACCTCGACCCGCGACCCAGTTCCCAAGTGATCAGAGGCTTTCACGTTCAGACCCAACACCAGATGCCGGCCGATCTCACGCACATGGTTCAGGCGGTGTGCGGCTTCAGCTATCTTCATGCCGTTGCCCAGGTGACCGGTGAGATCGGAGCCCTGTGCTAGCATGTCTTCGAGCCATCGTGCCTCGTCGACCAACCGCGCCTGCAGCGGTTCGGCGTAGCGCTGCAGGATCTCGAGCGCGCGGATGGCCTCCGGGGGCACCAAGAAGTCGACCTCGGTTCCGCCGGTCGTCTTGATCTCGCGCGTGCGCACCCAGTGATACGTCATGCCGTTGCGCTGTTCGGTACGCCAACACCCGCTGGTGACACCGGTGCTCTCCGAGTTACGCATTCCCGAAGAGATCTGCAGCAGATACAGGACCGCATTGCGGACCGCGGTTAGCGCGGCGCGATTGGGGGCTCCGACTTCACCCGCGTCTCGAGCTCGGAACAGGTCCTCTGCCTGAGCGAGGTTGGCTTCGCAGTGAGCAAAGAGTATGCGCTGCACCGAGCGCGGAATCACAGGGGTCATGCCGGTGCGGCCCGATGGCCCGCGGTCGCCCTCGTTGCCACCACATACGTCCCAGAGGGCCAGCCCCATCCAGGGGTGCTCGAGCAACGGGTGCAAGACTTCCATGTGGAATGACCACACGAGGTCGATAATCTGCAGCCGTTTATGCACGGACATCGGCTTGAGCGTGCGCCGCAGATCCGTAATGTGGTCAGACAGTTGCAGCGTTCGTACCTGACTGAAGTCGCCCACCCCCAATTGTGCGAGGTGCCTCAGCACCTGGACGGCCCTGTGGCCAATCTCCGCAATAGAGCTACCCGACCACTGCCGCCCACGGGGGCCGCGTCGCTGGGCGCAGTAGAGTGCCGCCTTGGCATCGTCGACCAGCGCGTTCGGCACATCGTCCGGCCAGACGATCTTCGAGGCCGAACCCTTGCGGTTCTTCGCCTCGACCTCCGACGCGAGGTCCCAGACGCGGTCGCCGAAGCGGCTCACTGGGTGCTCGTGGCCAGCGGCTGTTGATGTCCACGCAGAACTGACCCACCTGAGGCTGTAATTTTCATCGAATTTTGACCCACGTGATTGAATGCCCTGCTCAATCTTTGAGCAGGGGATACAGAGGTGATCACGGTGGGCATATTGGCCAAGATCAGGCGGATGTATTTCCGCGAGAAGGTCCCGCTGCGCGAGATTGCCAGGCGCACGGGCCTGTCCCGGAACACGGTGCGCAGCTGGCTTCGGCAAACTGATGCCGTTGAGCCGAAGTACCCGAAGCGCGTCAGCCCGAGCGTCGTCGACGAGTGGGCCGCGCAACTGACGGGCTGGCTGCGGGCAGACAGTCATCGCCCGAAGCATGACCGGCGCACGGCCCGGTTCATGTTCGAGGCCATCCGCGGCGAGGGCTACGCCGGCAGCTACGGCCGCGTCAGCGCCTTCGTGAGACGCTGGCACGAGGAGCAGGCTGAAGCACCGCGCAGGAAGGCCTATGTACCGCTGGCCTTCGAACCCGGCGAAGCATTCCAGTTTGACTGGAGCTGCGAATACGCCTTCATCGGCGGGTTGCGGCGACGCCTGGAGGTCGCCCACGTCAAGCTCAATGCCAGCCGGGCGTTCTGGCTGGTCGCCTATCCGACCCAGAGTCACGAGATGCTGTTCGATGCGCACGCCCGCGCATTCGCCGCGTTCGGCGGCGTGCCGCGCCGCGGCATCTACGACAACATGAAGACCGCCGTGGACAAGGTCGGCCGCGGCAAGGAGCGCGCGGTCAACGCCCGCTTCGAGGCAATGTGCGGCCATTACCTGTTCGAGCCGGAATTCTGCAACCGTGCCGCCGGCTGGGAGAAGGGCATCGTTGAGAAGAACGTGCAGGACCGGCGCCGCCAGATCTGGCACGAGGCTGCGCTACGACGCTGGGAAACGCTGGAGCTTCTGAACGAATGGGTCGCGGGCCAGTGTCGTCAGGCCTGGCAGATGCGGCACCCGCAGTGGCCCGAGCTGACGGTCGAGGACGTGCTGCAGGACGAGCGCACCAGGCTGATGCCCAATCCACGCCCGTTCGACGGCTATGTCGAGCAGACCCTGCGGGTGTCGTCGACCAGCCTCATCCACTTCCAGCGCAACCGCTACAGCGTGCCCACCGAGTATACGAACCAGCTGGTGAGCGTGCGCTGCTATCCGGCATATCTCAGCGTCGTCGCCGACGCCCAGGAGATCGCACGCCACGAACGCAGCTTCGAGCGGCACATGACCTTCTACGACTGGCGCCATTACATCACACTGGTCGAGCGCAAACCCGGCGCGTTGCGCAACGGCGCTCCGTTCGTCACGATGCCACAGCCGCTGCAGCAGTTGCAGCGACACCTACTGAAGCACCAGGGAGGCGATCGCATCATGACGCAGGTGCTCGCCGCGGTGCGCGAACACGGACTCGATGCCGTGCTGCTTGCCGTGCAGGCAGCGCTGGACTCGGGACGCCCCAGTGGGGAGCACGTTCTGAACGTGCTGAGCCGGTTAAAGGCGCCCACCACGAGTACCAACCTCGCGACGACGAAACTCCAGCTTACCGAAGAGCCGGCTGCCGACGTGAGCCGCTACGAAACCCTGCGCGCCAACCCACCGGAGGACCGTCATGTCTAACGACATCGCCGCCCAGCTTAAGGGGCTCAAACTGCATGGCATGGCGAGCACCTGGCCAGAGCTGCTGGCGCAGTCGCGTCACACGGAGTTCGACCCGGAGCGCTTCATGAAGCAGCTGCTGATGGCTGAGACGGCGGAGCGACAGGTGCGCTCGATCGCCTATCAGATGACCGCCGCTCGCTTCCCGGCTCACCGCGACCTGAAGGGCTTCGACTTCGCGCAGGCGCACGTCGACGAAGCGCTGGTTCGAGAACTCAGTGACCTGTCGTTCCTCGCAAGCGCACACAACGTCGTGTTCATCGGTGGCCCCGGCACCGGCAAAACGCACCTCGCCTCAGCGATCGGAATTGAGGCCGTGCAGCGCCACGGCAAGCGCGTGCGCTACTTCTCGACCGTCGAGCTGACCAACGCACTGGAGCAGGAGAAGTCCATCGGCAAACAAGGCCAGATCGCCCATAAGCTGATGTACGTCGACCTGGTAATCCTCGACGAACTGGGCTACCTGCCGTTCAGCCAGACCGGTGGCGCATTGCTGTTCCACTTGCTCTCGAAGCTGTATGAACACACGAGTGTCGTGATCACCACCAACCTCAGCTTCGGCGAGTGGGCGACCGTGTTCGGGGACGCAAAGATGACGACGGCGCTGCTGGACCGCGTCACCCATCACTGCCACATCGTCGAAACGGGCAATGAATCCTGGCGCTTCAAGTCCAGTTCTGCCAAGGCGAAGGCAACCAGAAAGAGAGTAGCAAAAGCCGCAGGCAGTGAGGAGTTATCCACACCGGAATAGATGTACTACGCTGTCTCGGGGTGGGTCAGATTTAGATGAAAACGGTGGGTCAAGATTCGGTGAAAATCAACAAGCGGGCCGCCCACCGTGATGTGCGGTAGCGAATTGGTCCCAAATTCGTCTGACATAACAAACCGAGGGCTGGCGATGACCTACGCGTTTATTCGAGAAGGCGATACGACGTCGCATGGTGGACGTGTACTCGCCTGCAGATCAACGAACATGATGTTCGGCAAAGCCGTCGCGCTGCTTGGCGACATGGTGGCATGTCCGAAATGCGGCGGCGTGTATCTCATCGTCGACGTCAAGGTGAGAAGCATGACCTTCGATGGCCGCCCGGTTGCGACAGAAGGCGACAAGACGGCGTGCGGCGCCTCGCTGATCGGATCGCAAGGGTCTCTGGACATGTCGAGCAGGTTTCGGCGCCGCTGGCGGCGTCGGCGGCGGAATTCCCCAGGCAATGGCGTCGCCGTTGAGAACATAGCATTCGTGTTGTCAAGGCGCGCCAATGCAGTCAAAGGATGCGGTTGGACTCAACCATTAACGTCCTTTTTCGTCCACGGTCAAATTGTTTTTGACCGACGTAACGCCAGGAACACTCTCGGCAACTTTCCCTGCGAGATCGATCTGCGCTTGGTCCGGAGCCATTCCTACTAGCGTAATCTTGCCGCTACGAGCGATGGCATGAACATCAGTGGACTCCAAGCCCTTTTGTTTGTACAACGTCTTCTGAACTCGTTTCGCCAAATCCTTATTTGCTGCTCTAATAGCCGAACGAGAGGGAGCTGTTGCTGAAGGTGCCGCGGTCGTCTCTTGTGCATGAACAACGGGCACGATCGCAGCAATGGCGCTGATGGCGATCGCTGCAGCAACGTAGGTTTTCAAGGATTTCATCTCTAGTCCTTCGGGTGGGTGGAAAAACTGGGTGGGAGAAACTCGAAATGATCGATTGTCGATCAAAGTGCGGCGGGAAATGGGGCCAAACTTTGACGAGCAGTGGTCACGATGTCTGGCAGTCAAATTATCAACTCTTCCTCGGCGGATGCGCACATTCAGGCACGCCGACACCTGTCAGGAATTTCGCTTGCTGAGGCCGGCTGAGGGTGAGGGCTCCATGAACAACGCTGCTCAAGTATTCGTTGCAACTACAACAAACCGATCACAGGTTGAGATCCTTTTGCCCCCATACCTTGGCTCGCAGACTTCTAATCCTGGCGGGAACTGCCCTCGCCCTAGATCAAGAACTTGAATCGCATTTCTCACACGCGCTAATTCCTTCTCGACCGTGTAGTACCAGTTCATAGCCTCCCTGCGTGAATGCACGGATGATTGTGCACGTCGCTTACGGGATACGATTGATTTGACGCAAAGAGATCGACGGAGATCGCTCCTGCGGGAGCGATCTCGGATGCAGATTGTGGACCGCCCCCCTTGCGTGGACATCTTCGGGCCGTAATTTACGGTAGCCGAGGAGGTCAGTCTGAGCGGGACAAGCATTCCAGAATTCACGTCATTCCATCATCGAGTATCGTCCTGCTATTGTCCAATCACTCTGTGGAGCGCGTTCAGCCATGCGATCGTCCAACAAATCAGACATCAATAGGCTTCGAACCAACCTGCGGGACGAGATGGACGGAGCCGCGCTATATGAAGCGCTTGCCGCCGCGGAACCAGACCCATCGCGCCGCGACGTATTTATGCAATTGGCCGAGGCCGAACATGAACACGCGGAAATATGGCGCGCCAAGCTACAGCACCGGGGTGTCGATGTAGCGACCACGAGGCCGACATTCAAAACCAGAGCATTGCGTATGCTTATACGCAGCTTCGGTCCGCGCTTTGTACTGCCGGCGCTCGCCGCCTCGGAGTTCGCCGACCGCGACAAATATGCCAGGCAGACCGATGCGGGGGCACTCTCCGCTGACGAATCCACACACGCGGCGGTCGTCGCCGCCGTCGCGCGGAGCAACCCTTCGGGTGGCGTGAAAGGCTCCGATATCGCGCGCGCGGAGTCATGGCATCGTGGAGCGTCAGGTAACGATTTGCGAGCGGCGGTCCTCGGTGCCAACGACGGTCTCGTGTCGAATTTTTGCCTCATCATGGGCGTTGCTGGAGCCGGCGCCTCCAACAAGACAATCCTTCTGACGGGACTGGCTGGGCTCATTGCTGGCGCATGTTCAATGGCGCTTGGAGAATGGTTATCGGTCACGAACGCGCGCGAGCTCGCGCAAACCCAGATCGCGCGGGAAAGCGAAGAACTCGAGCGGACGCCAAAGGCGGAATTGCGAGAACTCGCGCTTATCTATCAGGCTAAGGGTCTCGACAGAGATGATGCGCATCGAGTGGCCGAGGAAATGATGCGCAATCGTGACAAGGCGCTCGATACCCTCACGCGGGAAGAGCTGGGCCTTGACCCGGAGGAGCTGGGCGGGAATCCCTGGCGTGCCGCTGGCACGTCGTTCGGTTTGTTTGCACTCGGAGCGATTTTTCCAGCCGTACCGTTTTTCTGGTCCCACGGATTGGTGGGCATCGGAATCAGTGCTTCACTCAGCGTGCTTTGCTTGACCGTGATCGGTGCAGTGACCTCGCTGCTCAATGGCCGTTCCCCGTGGTTTTCGGTAATCCGCCAGATCGTGATTGGATGCGTTGCCGCCGGCTTCACGTATGGTGTCGGCGCGCTGCTTGGGGTGTCGATGTCGTGACACCCTACAGGCTACCGGAGCGGTGCGCGCTTCAAATCCTACGATCGAAAAGTTGTGGTATTTTTCCTAATATCGACAGGAGCGCAGAGCATGGGATATGTCTGTCAAAAGCGTGACGCTTGGGCGAAAATCATCGCGAACCTTGACAGACAGAACGACGTGGACTGTTTTACGTCGGTAGGTCCGGTAGTAGACAAGGACCTTAGTGGGACCGACCGATTCAACACGGGTGGATCAGTCACATACGATGTAGTGCGAGTGGTAAAGATTGTTGACCGGCCGTCTCAGGGAACACTGTTAGTTTCGTGGAGCGACGCTCGAAGATGTGTCTACCTTGAGCAGATTTGGAAATTGCGGGTAGCGAATAAACGTGGGCAATGTGTTCTCAGTGGCCGAGAAATTCAGATCGGCTCGACCGTGTTCATGCCATTTTGCCGCCCGCGGCCACTTAATGCTGGTGCGATGATAATCGAGGAAGCTGCACCGAAATTTTTCCACGCTAGCAAAGCGTAGCCTTCCGCCAGAGCCTCCAAATCTGGGTCGGCTCGCAGCGCTGGCGCGGCGATTGGCGAACGATAAGCATGGTGCGGGTGCGCGGCACCGAATACCTTGACCACGCGCGCCAAGGCCGTGTCGAAACCGGCACGCATGTCCAGCGGATCGGTCGCCAGCCAGATCTCGTTGACGCAGATCACCGCATCCACTCGCGTAGACCAAAGCAAAGTTGTCTACATGAACGCCCCCCCTTTGCGCCGGACTTTCGAGTCTTCGAAAAACAGGATGGGCTGCAGCTCTACATTCGGCCTTGTTGCAGCCTGATTCGCTGCGGGCCCCTATGAAATCCGCAGACTCACGCCTCATTCACCTCGCGAGCTGGTCAGGCTCAGACAACTTTTCAGGCTTAGTGAGTCCCAGGTCCTACCTGTCTTGTCATCACGCTCGAATGCCACCGCAACTTTTGACGTTCTGACCTGCCCCCATCAATAGGGCCAATGGGCTTCTAGCAAAGTCCCTTTAAACCAACTCCTGGAAAGCGGCAGGAGTATCCGCGGTTGCCCGATGTTTCGCCGCAAACTCTGACGGCGCAAGGTAGTTCAGTGCGCTGTGCGGCCTTTGCTCGTTGTAGTCCTGACGCCATGCCGCGATGACTGCCCGAGCATGCGCGAGCGTCGTGAACCAGTGCTCGTTAAGGCATTCGTCGCGGAACTTGCCGTTGAACGATTCGATGTACGCATTCTGCGTTGGCTTGCCCGCCTGAATCAACTTCAGAGCGACGCCGTTCGCATACGCCCACTGGTCAAGCGCGCGGCTCGTAAATTCGGGGCCCTGGTCTGTTCGCACCGCCTTGGGATAGCCACGGAAGCGAGCTGCGCGGTCCAATGCCCGAGCGACATACAAACCTGAGATGCCATGGTCGACAACGATGTCGACAGCCTCTTTCGTGAAGTCGTCGACGACGGTCAGGCACTTCACGCGCCGGCCGTTGGAAAGCGCATCCATCACGAAATCGATTGACCACACCTCGTTGGGGGCGCCCGGCAATGCCAGTTGCTCGCGCTCAATCATTACGCCGTGGCGCTTGCGACGGCGCCGCACAGCCAGCCCTGCCTCACGGTACAGGCGATAGATGCGCTTGTGATTGGCGTGCGTGCCTTCGCGTTCTACTAGGGCGTGCAATCGGCGGTAGCCGAATCGACGACGTTCGTGTGCCAACTCCACCAGACGCGCCGCTAGCACCTCATTCTCGTGGTCTGGCTTCGCGTCGTAATGCAGCACGCTGCGAGAAAGCCCGACAAGCCGGCAGGCGCGGCGCTCGGAGATGTTGACCTTCCCCCGAATCGCCGATACTGCTTCGCGTTTGGCTTGCGGGCTCAGGGCTTTCCCTTGACGACGACCTTCAACGCTTCCATATCGAGCATTGCTTCGGCCAGCAGCTTCTTCAGCCGGGCATTCTCCACCTCGAGGTCCTTGAGCCGGCGCGCTTCCGAGACCTCCATGCCGCCGAACTTCGCACGCCAAGTGTAGAACGACGCATCACTGAACCCGTGCTTCCTGCACAGTTCCTTGACCGGCATACCGGCCTCGGCTTCCTTCAGAAACCCGATGATTTGCTGTTCCGTAAAGCGCTTCTTCATGTTCGTCTTCTTCTCCGAAAACGAACTTTACTAGACTCCGGCTGGCCCTGTTTGCAGGGGGCAGGTCATTTGCTGGCCACACTCCGATGATGCAGCAGTACCTGCGCCTTATCTGACAAGACTCAAATCGGAAAGCTACGCTGATAGGCAGGCCAACATTTTCAAAGTGACAGTATTGCAGCTCGTGGCAACGGAGCGTGAACTGAGTCAGAGGGTTCAGCTAATCGCGCGGGCGTCTGCCTCTTGATGACGACGTTACGCAGTTGCGGCCAGATTAGTTTGAGCACGGCCTCGCCGGACCGAAAATGGCCCACGCCTTGACCAACTTCCGAAGCAGCATCTCCACGCGACTCGATAGCATGAGTGCCAGATGCAGTTTTCCGTTATGGTCGACCGGAGTAAAACTTTGCGGCCGCTTCGATCTCGTCGCGAGTCATATGTCTCGCAACGTTGCGCATTTGCTCGCTGGTATCGTTATGTCGTTCGCCTGCAGCAAACGCCAATAGTTGCTGGCGTATGTAGACGAGCGGCTCACCCTCCAACCACGGCGCACCTAGCTTGTTTTCAGCGGCTCCGTGACAAGAAGCACAGGGAGCAATATTCCGCATCGGGGAACCCGTCGCAACGATAGCGGGTGCCGGCCCTGCAGACGCGCCGACCCGAACGCGAGGCAGCGAGGCGTAATATGCCGCCAAGTCCTTCATGTCCTGGTCGCTCAAATTCGTAGCCATCGGGGTCATCACGGCGTTCGTGCGCGCCCCGCTCTGGAAGTCTTTCAACTGCTTATACACAACACTTTCGTACTGCCCCGCGAGATTCGGCGAATTTGCGAAGCTAAGTCCCTGCGGCCCATGACACATCGTGCATCGCAGTGAGAGCGTCGCACCGCGTCCGATCGAAAGTCCATCCGTTCCCGCGAAGGTCTGCGGAGTAAGCACTGCCGTGCTTGTCTTCGTGGAAGAAACCACAGGCTGCGAGACGAGCCATTGCTGCGGCACCCCGGCCGCGCTACAGATCGCGTTCCACAGTCCTTTGAACTGCGGGTCGGTCTGGGCCGACGGTAACCACACGAACCCTATCAGGGCCGAGACGCCGGCAACTGCGACTGTCAGCCCTACGCTCACGGTGAACCAACGGTTGCGCAGCGAGAACAGGCGCGCTTCGGGTGGCGGTGGTGTCCTCATCGCTGCCCTCCGATCCAGACGGCCGGCACGGAAGTCTGCTGGAGCGCCAACAACTGCGCAATCGGGTAGCCATAGTTCACTACGGTAAGTCCGATCATCAGCGCGATCCAGAGTCCGAAGCTATTGAGCGCAACCGGGAGGGTACGAGGAGGATGCACTGCCACGCTAAATTGGAAGCGACGCGCGGGTTCAATTGCGCCCCGGTGCCCCCTTGCAAGCACGATGAAGAACAATACCGCCGAAGCGACCAGAATCAGAGCACCGACGAACGAGAGCACGACGGTGATAGCCTCGGGCGCAATCGCGGGGTCGCTGTAGTCGAAAAAAGCCATGCGACGCGGCATACCGAGGATGCCGGCATAGTGCCACGGGAACGTCGTAACGATCATCCCGACAAACCACGTCCAGAGCTGCCATCGAATGAGCCGCACGCTCGTAAGCGAGCGACCTGTGAGTTGCGGCCATAGTTCGTAGGCAATCGCAAAGTACATGATGACGATGGCGCCGCCGAAAATCAGGTGGAAGTGCCCCGTGATCCATTGCGTGTTATGGATCGTCGAGTCGAGCTGGTAGCTCATGTTGATAAGGCCGCCGGCGCCACCGAACCCCAGCATCACGAACGAGAACGCCACAGCCAGCATCATCGGCTCGTGCCACGGCAGCGCGCGTATCCAGCCAAACGCGCCCTTGCCGCCGCGCAGTCGGCCTGCAATTTCCACGGACGCGCAGATCGTGAAGACCGTGAGCAGCGTGGGCACCGCGACGAGCGCCGTAAACACGGACTGCAGGAACTTGAAGCCCGATCCCACTTGAGGGTCCGCGAACAAATGGTGAATGCCGATCGGCATCGCGACCACGAGAAAGAGGATGAACGAGATGCGCGCCATCTCATCGCTGTAGAGCCGGCCTCCCACGGCGCGCGGCACGAGCGTGTAGTACGCGATATAGGCCGGCATCAGCCAAAAATAGACGATGGCGTGCAGCGTCCACGAAAAGAATACGCGCGCGAGGCCCGAATCGATGGTGGATTTGAGACCCAGCGCGACCGGCAGAATCTGAAACAGGATTTCGATGGCGGCGCCCACCGCCGTCCATGCCCACAGGTACGAGCCCGCGACGTTCGCGAACATGGGCAGCGGCACAGGCGTACCTGGATTCGCCTTCTTCCAGACATGCAGGTTCACGGACATGAGTGCCACCCAAATCCATGATCCGACCACCACGAGTACCACGCCAATGTAATAGAACGGGTTGCCGATCATGGGCGGATAAAACGTGTAAAGCACCGAGGCACGACCCATCGATACCGGCACCATCGCAACGATTGAGCCTACCGCTACGAGCCACCAGCCGGCCCATGCCCACCGCTTCCCGACCAGCCGCTGCGCAAGCGAGAGCTCCGTGATCGCATAGCCGAACCCCATAGCGATTAGTGTCGGAAATACGTACGCCATCACAGAGCCGTGCGCCGTCACCGAACGGTAATACAGCTCAGGCGCGGACAACCAAGCATGCAGCGGACTGCGCACGTACATTTGCCACGCGCCCAACAGCAGCGCCACCCCGAAGGTCGCGAAAGCGAACCAGAAATGTGCGAGCACGAGTCGTCGGTTATTTAACACAGCTGAGCCTCCGTGCGCCGGCCGCAAGTTTGTCGAATTCGGTGACGTCGATCACCTTCACATTTGCCCACATGCCCTCGTGCCCCGTCCCGCAATACTCGTGACACGGCATCAAGTGGTCCCCCGGCTCACTGAACGTACTGCGGAACGTGGAGATATAGCCCGGCTCGACCATCGAGTTAATGTTTGTATTCGCGATGAGGAAACCGTGAACGACATCCGCGCTCGTGATCCTGAATGTGACAGGAGTACGGGCCGGCACGAGAATACATTGTGGCGTGAATGAATACTGCTGTGCGACCACGCGCACCGTCACCGAACCGTCCGCCTCGCGTGCGGTCCCGAGGTTGCTTTCTACAAATTCTCCGGACACGTGGAGGGTGGTCGGATCGATGGTTTCCACTCGCGACGGGGGCATCATTGCCCAGTGCAAACCGGTGAAGATCACTATTGCGACAAGCAGCAGTACAAGCGCCACCGAGAACATGGCCCAGCGCCGCTCAGTACGGACTGCTATTGCGTGGCTGTCGGCATGATTCGCCGGCGCCGTCGGAGGCGTGTTTTGGGTGTTCGACATGGGCTCGGATTTACTGGAGGACGCCGCGAGGCAAAAACACCAGAAAGTAGAACGCAAACCACATAGCGATCACGATAATCGTCGCGATCCCGGCCAGCGCAAGTGCGCCCTTCGGGCCCGTGCGCACGATGTCATCGACGTGCTGCTCGTCGTCGGATAGCCGCCCGGCGATCTGTGATCGGGGCGTTCCTTCCTCAGTTGAGTCGCTCATGGATTCCCCTCAATACAGCGGCGCCGAACGCAATGCGTTGGCATCTTTGGCTGAGACAGGCATGCCGCGGTTACCCCATGCAGTGCGGATGAACGTGACGACTGCAGCCACTTCGTCGTCGGACATCGATTGAGCGAACGGCGGCATACCGTAAGGCATGGGATTCTTCGCAGTGCCCGGTGCGTAGCCGCCGTTGAGCACCATCCGTATCGGATTCACGGCGGACACCATCTGGATAGACTGATTGTTCGCGAGCGGCGGGAAATCGGGTAGCTTTCCTTCGCCGTTCTTACCGTGGCACGTGGCGCACTGTGAATCGTAAATCTTGCTGCCGGCTCTGAAGAGTCGATTCCGCTCATCGCGTGACATTGATGAAGTGGGTTCGGCGGCCCCCTCGCCACCGTGCTGCGGCAGTGATTTCAGATAGACGGCCATCGCACGAACGTCGTCGTCTGAAAGGTACTGAAGACTGTCGTACACAACTTCGGCCATCGGACCGTAGACAGCGCCACGCCGCGACACCCCCTTCTGCAGCAGGTCAGTAATGTCTGCAATGCTCCACGCGCCGAGGCCCGCCTCTCGACTAGACGTGAGTGATGGCGCGTACCAATCCTGCATTGGAATGAGGCCACCTTCAAATGCCTTGGACTCCGAACTGCCACCCAGCGCATTTATCGCGGTATGGCACATCGAGCAGTGTCCGAGGCCTTGTACGAGATATGCTCCACGATTCCATTCAACGGACTTTTCGTGATCGGGCTTGTATACACCCTCGCGAAAATACAGCGTTCGCCAGCCAAGCAGCAACTCGCGATTGTTGTATGGAAACCTCATATCGTGCGGGCGATTCGGCCGCCTGACGGGCGGCACGGACATCAGGTAAGCGTAGATCGCATCGCTATCTTCGCGTGTGACCTTCGTGTATGCAGCGTAGGGCATTGCGGGATACAGGATGGAGCCATCGCGGGAACGTCCCGTGTGCATCATCGCGTAGAACTCGTCGGAACTCCATCGGCCGATCCCAGTTTCGGCGTCTGGTGTGATGTTCGGTGAGTACAACGTCCCGAACGGAGTGGGCATTGCGCGACCGCCCGCGAAGAGTTTGTCGCTGGGTTGCGTATGGCACGCTATACAGTCGCCGGCACGCGCGAGATATTCACCCCGTTTGATGACGTCCACCTTGGCGGAACCGTCTTGCGCCGCCGCGAGCTTCGGGTGCGCAATTATCAAGGCCGCAGAGGCGGCGACCGTGGTCAAGCAAACGCGTAGAGCCTTGCTCATCCGGGTAACCGGAAGTGAACCGAACGAACGACTGAACCGGAAAGGCCTGATACGCACCGTGAGCTCCGTCATTGAGGTACGCTCCCGCAAGCGATCGGCAACTTCACGCTTCCCGCAGTCGCAGGTGCCGAGTTTGCCGCACCGGGCAATGACGAGAGCCAGGCGGCGACGGCAGTGATGTCGTCGTTACCAAGACGCGAGGCGATGTCGTGCATACAGTCTGGTGCTGTCGAAACTCGCGTTCCGTAGCGCCAGGCGCCGAGTTGGGCACTGATATATTGCGCATGGAGGCCGAGCAACCCAGGAATGGCCGGCTCCATACCCGTAAGCGCTGCGCCGTGACAAGCAGCACAAGCCGGGATGTTGCGCGTACGGTCGCCGTCATTCACGAGCTGCTTGCCGCGCCGCAGTAGTTCCGCGCTGACGGCAGGGGCTGTGGCAGGCGGGTACGGTGGATGCTGGGCTGCGAAGAAATCGGCGATCTTTCTTAGATAGGCGTCCGGTAGATACGCCAAGAGATAGTTCATTGGCGGGTACTGGCGCTGGCCATCGCGGAATGCCTTGAGCTGATTGAACAAGTACCCGGAAGGCTTACCCGCCAGACGGGGAAAGTAATCGTTATTGGTGCCCTCCCCGGCTTTGCCATGGCATGCCGCACATGCAAGCACCCGTGCTTGCATGGTGTCCGGCGCGCGTTCCGTGGGTCTATCCTGCCCGAAGACAAAGCAGGAGGGAACGGCGCACAACAGTATGGCTCCTGCGAGTCTTCTCAGCATTGTTCGCAACGCCTGTTGTCATGGCTGTCTGATGATTCTAGACATCAGTATCCGTAAACCGCAAGTTCGAAAACCAGCGGCGGCGGCTACAAATTGCCCAACGTCCATTTCCGCACCGGTGCGGTTTACCCCCCACGCCGTCATCGTCGTCTGCAGCAAACCCGGCTACCGAGCCAATATGGTCACTTGGTCCCGACATCGCCCCCTGGCGCGAAAGCCAGCGACGTACCCCTCTATCCAAGAAAGCGGCGAATGAACCGTGCCTCAACGTCGTCGGCGGGCGCCGGCGACCCGGCAGCACGTCTCCCCGGCGAGGGGTCGGGCTAAGGCCGTCAGGCTGCATCGAGCGTCGTAGGATGATGGTGAAAAAACATTGCCATGAGGACAGCGAGCCGACGAAGAGTCAGCTTGATCGGCCGGTTGAACATCACGGAACCAGTTGCTCCACCGAGCCATTGTCGAAACGACCGCCGGCACATCTCAGCGGCATCACACCCGCACATCGAAGCGCCTCCCACATATCGCCGACTATGTCTCCGTCGCCGAATTCAGCACGACGCACTACCAGTCCCGCAATCGGCTCGTTCCAGCCGATTCCCGCATACACACGATCACGGATGGGATCCTTAAGCGCGTCTCGCCACAGTCGGAAAACAGAACGTCTGCCTCAGAAATTGTTCAGTTTAACAACGATTTAGTTTGACATTTATCAAGCCGCGCGTTTACAGTTTCGCATAGGCATCTTTTATGCGGGACATGTCAGGCATGGATATCAATACCAAACCGAAGCAATAAGGCGCCGTATTCAGGCATTGCATGGTTCATATAAGCCGACGTGTCGGTTTGCAAGTCACGTCCGAGAGAACACAACGAGGGTTCAGCGTGAAAAAAGTACTTCTCGCGGAACGTCATGCAATTACGCGTGACGGCATTCGGTACATCCTTCAAGAAACTGGAGAGTACCAAGTCGCTCGCGAGTTGTCTGATGGTGACACACTGATTGCAGCAATCCAAGATGAGACATTCGACATTGCGATCGTCGACCTCACTAGTATAGGTGCGCCCTCGATTGAATTGATCAGTCAAGTCGTCGCCTTCACCCCAATGATGCGAGTCCTTGCACTATCCAGCACGGCCGAGCCGATTTATGCAAAGTCTGTGTTTAGTGCCGGCGCATCGGGCTTCGTGACGAAAGACAGCACCGCAGCCGAATTGGTCCGAGCGGTGCAGTCGGTGTTAGCCGGGCAGAGGTACATGAGCGCACAAGTCGCAGAGCGCATGGTTCGTACGATTGATATTCCTCCCGCCGCACAGTTGCATGCGCGCTTGACCGCCCGCGAGAAGGAGGTACTCAAACGACTGGCGTGTGGTGACGGTATATCGGAAATTGCAAGCCGTCTGGGCATCAATGCAAAAACTGTCAGTACATACAAAGCACGTCTACTTAAAAAGCTAGAACTCCGCACCGAAGCAGCATTGATACGGTACGCACTCGAGCATCAAATTGCCGATCGAGACTGAGCGCGTCGGCTTTCATCCGGCCTTTCGACCAGAATCTCTCGATGACCGCACGGCGTTGATCGTTTCGGCCAATCATTCGGGTCACGTGAGCGTCGTGCACCATCCTCACTGCACTAACCCTGAAATGGGATGAACTTTTAGCACACGATTGAGAAAAAATTGCCACACGTGTGTTAACGCGCGCGCAGAATCGACCCACCTGACGGTGTGATTTGCACCGAAATTTGACCCACGTGATTGAATTTCCTGCTCAATATTTGAGCAGGAGATACAGAGGTGATCACGGTGGGCATGCTGGCCAAGATCAGGCGGATGTATTTCCGCGAGAAGGTGCCGTTGCGGGAGATTGCGCGGCGAACGGGGTTGTCCCGAAACACGGTACGGACATGGCTAAAACAGCCGGAAGCGGCAGAGCCGAAGTACCCGAAACGGGTCAGTCCGAGCGTGGTGGACGAATGGGCCGGGCAGCTTGAGGAATGGCTGCGCACGGACAGCCACCGCCCGAAACGGGACCGGCGCACGGCGCGGTTCATGTTCGAGGCGATCCGCGCGCAGGGATTCAGCGGAAGCTATACGCGCGTGAGCGAGTTCGCGCGACGCTGGCGCGAGCAGCAGACGCAGGCTCCGCGCCGACAGGCCTACGTGCCGCTGGCGTTTGAGCTGGGCGAGGCCTTCCAGTTCGACTGGAGCTGCGAATACGTCTTCGTCGGCGGACTGCGCCGACGCCTTGAGGTCGCCCATGTGAAGCTGAACGCGAGCCGCGCGTTCTGGCTGGTAGCCTACCCGACCCAGAGTCACGAGATGCTGTTCGACGCGCACGCGAAGGCGTTCGCCGCGTTCGGCGGCGTACCGCGCCGGGGCATCTATGACAACATGAAGACGGCCGTGGACAAGGTCGGGCGTGGCAAGGCGCGCACGGTCAACGCCCGCTTCGAGGCGATGTGCAGTCACTACCTGTTCGAGCCGGAGTTTTGCAATCGCGCGGCCGGGTGGGAGAAAGGCATCGTCGAGAAGAACGTGCAGGATCGGCGTCGGCAGATCTGGCATGAAGCGGCCCAGCAGCGCTGGGCGTCGCTGGAAACGCTGAACGACTGGGTGTCGCAGCGGTGCCGCCAGGCTTGGCAGATGCGGCATCCGCAGTGGCCGGAGTTGACGGTCGAGGACGTGTTGCAGGACGAGCGCACGCGCCTGATGCCGAACCCGCGTCCGTTCGACGGCTACGTCGAGCAGTTCCTGCGCGTGTCGTCGACCGGCCTGATCCACTTCCAGCGCAACCGCTACAGCGTGCCGACCGAGTTCGTGAACCAGCTCGTGAGTGTGCGCAGCTATCCGGCGTGGCTAAGCGTGGTCGCCGACGACCGGGAGATCGCCCGTCACGCGCGCAGCTTCGAGCGGCACATGACGTTCTACGACTGGCAGCACTACATCACGCTGGTCGAGCGCAAGCCCGGTGCGCTGCGCAACGGCGCACCGTTCGCGACGATGCCGCAACCGCTTCAGGACTTGCAGCGGCATCTGCTGAAGCATCCCGGCGGGGATCGCGTGATGACCGAGGTGCTGAGCGCGGTGCGCGAGCACGGACTCGATGCGGTGTTGCTGGCCGCGCAGACCGCGCTCGACTCGGGCCGCCCCAGTGGCGATCACGTCCTCAACGTATTGAGCCGCCTGAAGGCTCCGGCCGACCGGAAGGTCATGGCCGTCACCGCACTCAACCTGAACGAAGAACCTGTCGCGGATGTCGGCCGCTATGAACGCCTGCGCGCAACCGAACCGGAGCACCGCCATGTCCAATGAAGTCATCGCCCGCCTCAAGGAGCTGAAGCTGCACGGCATGGCCAGCAGCTGGGCGGAACTGTATGCGCAGTCCCGCCACACTGAGTTCGACCCGGAACGCTTCATGCAGCAGTTGCTACTGGCCGAAGGGGCCGAGCGCGAAGTGCGCTCGATTGGTTACCAGATGGCGGCAGCCCGCTTCCCGGCGCACCGCGACCTCAAGGGCTTCGACTTCGCGCAGGCGCGTGCCGATGAAGATCTGATCCGTGAGCTGTACCAGATGAAGTTCCTCGACAGCGCGCACAACGTCGTGTTCATCGGTGGGCCGGGCACGGGCAAAACCCATCTGGCCACGGCCATTGGCATCGAAGCCGTCCAGCGGCACGGCAAGCGTGTGCGGTACTTCTCCACGATCGAGCTGGCCAACGCACTGGAGCTGGAAAAAGCCGCGGGCAAGCAGGGGCAGCTCGCGCACCGGCTCACGCACGTCGATCTGGTGATTCTGGACGAGATGGGCTATCTGCCATTCAGCCAGACCGCCGGGGCACTGCTGTTCCACCTGCTCTCGAAGCTGTACGAGCGCACCAGCGTGGCGATCACGACCAACCTGAGCTTCGGGGAATGGGCCAGTGTGTTCGGCGACGCCAAGATGACCACGGCGCTGCTCGACCGGCTCACGCATCACTGCCACATCGTTGAAACCGGAAACGAATCGTGGCGCTTCAAGGAGAGTTCGACCAAGGTCCGGGCAACCCGGAAAAAGACCGTCAGGGAGGCGGACAACGCAGAGTTATCCACAACGCGGTAGATGTATTACGCTGTCTCGGGGTGGGTCAAATTTAGATGAAAACGAGGGTTGGCCGGGATTCGTGAAATTTTCGCCAAAATGAACCTAAGCAGCTGATTCAAAAGAGAAATCGATACTCGGATCGAGTGGCGCCGCCCTCCGCTGGAGATCCAGCAGATAGGAGCCGAGCCGGTTGATGTGTTCACGTCGATACGGCGAGAGTGCTTGCAACACTTCGGCATCGATCGGCAGGCCCTTGTCCTGCAGCATCTTGAGCTTGCGCGAAATCCACTGCACGTTGTACAGAATCACCATGTTCGCGACGAGCTGGTTGTACTTGATGACCTTGCGCTGCTCGTGCCGGATATTTTCGGCGATCACTTCCCCGCCGAACATCAGCCACTTCGCGAAGTCGTTGAACTGCTCGCTTTTGTTCGTCGCCGCGTGGATGGTCTGGCGCATTTCCGGGTCGTTGATGTAGCGCAGCAGGAACATCGTGCGGATCACGCGGCCGAGTTCGCGGAAAGCAAAGTACAGCTTGTTCTTGACGCTCTCGGAACCGAGGCGGCGCAGGATTGTCGACGGCGTCATCCGTCCGGCCTTGATTGAGACCGCAACGCGCAGCATGTCGGGGAAATGCCGTTCGATCAGCCCCCAGTCGATGCTGGCCCGAAACAGCGACTCGATGTTCTTGTAGCGCCGGCGCCGATCGGCCTTGTAGAACACCAGCTCCTTGATATCGCGAATACGCGGCATCAGGTTGATCCCGAGCAGATGCGCGAGCGCGAACACCGGCGCGCTTTGTGCGTGCGTGTCGCCATGCACGGTGTCCGGCTGCACCTCGGAGGCATTCTTGATCAGGCCATCGAGGATGTACACCGCCTCGTGTACGCCGCACGGAATGAAGTGGCTGAACAGCGCGATATACATGTCGGACACGTGGTAGTAGCCGATCCCGCCATAGCCGCCGTAGCGGATATGGTATTCCGACAGCAGGTTCTGCTCGTACAGATTCCACTTCGTCCCATCCGCCGACACGCGCTTGCCCGAGCCCCAGAATTTCGGCAGCGCGAACTGGTTGTACGCGTTGATCACCTTGACGGTCGCCTTGTCGAGCCGTTCTTCGGTGACATGCTTCAGGTTCAGCCACGCGACCTGCTTGCGGCTCAGATTCTTGACCGAGCGCGCTGTCTGTGTTGGCCCGAGATTGCAGCCGTAGCAGAACAGCGTCGTGATAAAGCGCTTGCGCGGATCGTCGACCTTCGCCTCGAATCCCGAGAGCGGCCCGAAGAGCCGATGCAAATCGAGCCATTGCTCGGTTTCGGTGAGGATATCCAGGATGCTAACCGGTCGCATCGAAGCCGTGATCGCCTGGTCAATCAGGGTCCGGTTGGGCGGGTCGGGTTTCTTGTCGAGCCGATGGAGAATGAGACCCTGTGCACTGATCTCGACGTGGTCGTTTTCCGGGAAACCCGCGTCGGCCTTGTCGGCCAGCGCGCCGAGTTCGTCCTTCAGATGCTGGGCGAAGGCCCGACCATCGACCGGGAAGTCGACGTGCTCACTATAGCGCGGCAATTCCTCGCGGAATTCGTCCCACGACACCTGGTGTTCGCGCGGGTCGTCGTATTGATCGCTGCCCTCGACAAAAACGTCGCCGGAATTGAGCTCCCGCATGACCTGGCTGAACACGCAAAGCTCGAAGTACTTCCGGTGCAGCAGGCGTGCCGATTGGCCATCCGGCAACACGCATCGCTCCCACTTTTCCGGGAGCCAGTCGAGCGGCAACTCTGCGAGATCGGCGTCGCTGAGCAGCAGATACTCCCGTCGCGACGACCGGAGCCGCTTGATCCAGTCGAGCGCTCGAAGCAAAGCGTCGTCCTGCGAACTGGATTTCAGCGACAGTTGCTCGACGCACTGAAACAACAACGACCGCAGGTTTTTGTACGGGGCAAGCAGGAATGGGAAGATGTGATTGCCGGCCTGCGCGATATGCTCGTTGCAGCGGATTAGCACGGCATCGGGATCGCCGTTCAACGCGGCGCGCATCTGCGCGATACGCATGGCCGCGGGCGTTTCGTCATCCTGCAGCACGTTCAGGACGTCGCGGAACTGACTGACGAGCGACTGCAATTGGTCGGCGTGCGCAAGCTGGTACTGCTGAAGTCGCAGCTTGGCGGTGTGCTCGAGGTTGCGCACCGTCTTGATGAAAATCTCGGCGACGTCGTCGAGCGCCTTCTGGCGTTGCGCGAGCATGAACAGTAGCGCGAGCGTGTAGCGCTTGGCGGGCTTGAGCGCCCGCATTTCGTGCACGTCGAGCGCGCGTGCTTCGGTGACGAACTGCATGCGCTTCGCAACCGAGAGCATGTTCGGCACGGGCGGCAAGCCGTCCGCCACCGCGTTCATGGCTTGAATGTGCTCGAGGAAACTCGCGATCTCGCGTGGTCCGGGGCGCTTCGGTTCGCGCTTGAGCTCGTCCCACTGCGTTCGCCCGCGCCGGACAAGAAACAGCGCGTCGACACGGGCCTTCAGCTCATCATCGAGAGAGTCGACGAAGGCACGATAAATCGACTCATGGAGCTGACTGCGGGCGTGGCCGGCGATCCGCGTGAGCGTCGCGAGGGGCGGCAGTTCGTAGCGGCGCCGCACCAACTCTTCCAGCATCACGTTGACGATATCGGGCAATTCCGCCTTGGTCCGGGCCGCATGAGCCGCTAACTCAGCCAGCCATGCGTGGACTGCGCTGTCGACAGGGAGAATCCGGACGAACTCGCGCAGGATTTTCTGGTGCCGGGATTTGCTGCCCGAGCGGTCGTAGCGCGCGAGAGTTGTGCGCGGTAGCGGACGGACGCCGAGCACCGCGCACACGTGTTCGATGATGGCGGGCGGAACTTCCGAGATCACCGGCATGTACCCGAGGCGCTGTAGCAGCTTAAGTTGCGCAAGGATCAGCACGCGGGTAGGCGCTTGGCGGAACTGGCCGAAGACGAACCGGATCTCCGCCGTGTTGGGTGTGTAGACCGTCCGCAATTCCGCGTCCTCCAGCTCCGCCGGGAGTACCGGGTACGCAGGTTCGTGAATTTTGGTCATCGATGCAGCCTAGATACTCGAAGTCTCGGCATTGTTGATCGATCAGTGTTTCGGGAACTTGAGGTGCCCCGATAGCACCGCTGCGGCGAGGTCGGCATCGCTCATGCATATGATCCGGTCGATGGTGCCCTGAGACAGTTCGTCGACCAGTGGAGAATCTGATCCTGCAACGCCGATAGCTGATCGGCCCATGCCGTCAGTTGCGGGCATGTCGCGCTGTTCAGGCGTCGAGACCTCGGACTACCGAAAAGAGGCCGAACGCCTGATTCTGTGGGCGCTCGTTGAGGGCAGTTGCGCACTGTCGTCGCTCACCATCGACGATGCGATCGCCTATCGAAGCTTTCCACAAGTGTGGTCGGTGGATATGCGTGTAAAGCGTGGTGACATCTCGGGCCTCAGCTACGGATGAACGGCGGCCACGCGCTCGGCAAGCTTTGCGTCGTAGCTCGAGTGCACATGCACACGCTTCTTGTCGGGAAATGCATAATTGTATGCCTTGCGCAACGCGAGCGAGGCCTCATGAAACCCGCACAGGATCAGCTTCTGCTTGTTTGGGTAGCAGGCAATGTCGCCTGCCGCGAAGATACCTGGCCGCGAGCTTTCGTAGTATGACGTATCGACGACAATCCGTCCGGCCTGTATGGCGATTCCCCAGTTGACGATCGGACCCAGGTCCGCGACAAGTCCGTACAGCACGAGCAATTGGTCGGCGTCGAGGCACACAGAGCCGCCAATCTGGCGAACTTCGATCGATTCGAGCGGCCCCACGGGCGAATTCAGCCGGGCAATCGTGCCGACCACGAAATCCATCTCACCCGCCGCGACCGCCTGACGCAACCGGGCGACGCTCGAGTCTGTCGCGCTGAAGCCGCTGCGTCGATGAACGAGCGTGACGTGCCGCGCGACTGAGCGCAGCGCCAGCGCCCAGTCGAGTGCGGAGTCGCCGCCGCCCGCGACCACGACGTTCGTCCCGGCTAAGCCGTTCATGTCGGAGACTCTGTAATGGACGTACCGGCCTTCAAGGCGTGCCGCCTCGTCGAGGGCCAGCCGCTGTGGCACGAACGCGCCGTTGCCGGCGGCAATCAGGATCGCCGCAGCGTCAAACGTATGCCCCTTGTCGGTGCGGGCAAGCCATCGACCGCCCTCGAGCGGATCGAGCCTCTCGATGCGCTGACCGAGATGCATCGGGGGATTGAAGGGCCGGCATTGTTCAACGAGGCGATCGACGAGATCGCGCGCGGTGCACGACGGTACCGCCGGGATATCGTAGATCGGTTTGTCTGGGTACAGTTCGATGCACTGGCCACCGGGGCGCTCGATCCCGTCGACAATCTGGCACGAGAGTCCGATTACGCCTGCCTCGAACGCGGCGAACAGGCCCACGGGACCTGCTCCGACGATCAGCACGTCGGTTCGTAAAGGATTCGAGACCGACGAATTTTCCGAGGATGTCACGTGAGTTCCTCATGGATGTCATGCGGGGCGCACCATTGCGCCCGCCGTCTTTCCCCTTACCGAGCCGGTGCAGCACTTGCAACGACGCCACGCCAGCGCGCATCGACTACTCTAAGGTCAAACGGGCCCGGCCTGCTTCTGGCCATTATCGCAACTGCCAATATACATCATGTTGTGATATAAATTGAATGTCTTGACGTGGAGCAAAGTCCTCCAATTTCCGATCGATAGGGTGAGAGTCAGCGGTCCATGACGCGATGTGACTGCCGCGGCAAGTCGGACGGAACATGATCCAGCCCTCTTGCTAAATTGCGTCCAGTTTTTGGCGGAACGGCCATGGCTTCCATGTGTTGACGGCGTCTGACCAAGGCGAACTATGAACGGAGCACGGCGGTGACCGGATTCTCCGTTTGGGGTACCGTCGGTCCGCGCTTGACCGGGCTGGAGTGGCGTAGGGGACAATGCGCGCTAGCTACGAGATTCGTTCCACCGAGGAGGAACATCGTGAGTGACACAAGAACCTTTGAAATTTTTCGCTACGATCCGGATCGGGATCCCAGGCCGTACATGCAAACGTACGAGATAGCGGTTGCCGATAGTGACCGGATGTTGCTCGATGTACTTGTCCGCCTCAAGGCACTGGACGAGACGCTGAGCTTTCGTCGTTCGTGTCGTGAAGGCGTGTGTGGTTCGGATGCAATGAACATCAACCGCAAGAACGGGCTTGCTTGCATCACCAACCTCAACGATCTCCCCCGCCATACGGTGCTGCGTCCGCTGCCCGGGTTGCCGGTCGTTCGCGACCTGATCGTGGACATGACTGCGTTCTTCAAGCAGTACCACTCGATTAAGCCCTATCTGATCAACGACACTCCCCCACCCGAACGGGAAAGGCGTCAGTCGCCCGAGGAACGCGACCAACTCGACGGCCTCTACGAGTGTATTTTGTGCGCGTGCTGTTCCAGCGCGTGCCCCTCGTACTGGTGGAATCCAGATAAATATGTCGGTCCTGCAGGTCTCCTGCAGGCCTACCGCTTTCTGGTCGATTCCCGCGACGAGGGCACGGGCGAGCGGCTGGACAATCTTGACGATCCGTATCGCCTCTTCCGGTGCCGGACGATACTGAACTGCACGGACGTCTGCCCCAAAGGCCTGAACCCGGCCAGGGCAATCGGCGAGATCCGCACCATGCTTGCGCGCCGAACGATCTGAGTGCCGCAAACTGACACGGGGAGGCTGTTATGGCAATGCCACGGGTGACACAGGGGGAACTGATCGACGTTCGCCCCCTCGGTGAGGCACTGCGGGATTCGAAATCCGTCACGCTCATGCGCTCGGATCACTTGGAGGTCGTTCGACTTGTGCTTCCGGCGGGCAAGCACATCTCCGAGCACCGGGCGCCCGGAGAAATAACCGTGCAGTGTCTCGAAGGCGTCGTCAAATTCGGCACGGGCGCGGGAGCCCAACTGATGCGCAGCGGGGATATGCTATTTCTGTTGGCCGGGGAGCCACATTGGCTCGAGGCCGTGGAGAACGCCTCGGTACTGGTAACCCTTTATCTCCCACATGGTCGTTAGGTTGGCCGGCTTGATCAGCGGGAGGACCGCCGCAGACCCGACCCGCAAGACAATAGCGAGGCAAGCATGAGCGAGCAGCGACGCATTGAGTTCCTCATCGAACGCGACGGGCTGCCGCAGGCCACCGACTGGGTGCGCCGCACGATGTATATCTATCGCGGTGCGGTGCTCACCAGGGGACATTTCGCGCGCACCCATCCTTACCGGCACCGCTTCATCATTGCGTATCTGGAGTTCAAGAGATGGTTACGAACGGGTTCCACCGCCCGGTCGGCGTGACGGCGGGTTTTCGGGAACCTCTTTCATGGCTGTCAACGCCGGCACGTCGGGCTGGATTGCGAGTGCGAAGATGTCGCCTGCGGACGTCCGCGTTTTTTGCGTTTTAGCGGGAGGTGAATGATGGACGACTCAATGTATCCGCAGTGGACCGCGGAAATTGCTACCCGACGCCGGGAACTCGCCCCCGAAGCGCTCGCTGCGTTCCGGGCTTTCAATAGCAGCGTGTTTGGCGACGGCGCGCTGCCGGCGAAAACGAAGCAGCTGATCGCCGTGGCCGTCGCACATGTGACGCAGTGTCCCTATTGCATCCGTGGTCACACAAAGGAGGCCTTGAAAGCCGGGGCATCGGAGAATGAGATCATGGAAGCGATCTGGGTCGCGGCCGAGATGCGTGCCGGTGCAGCTTACGCGCATTCGGCACTCGCGCTCGACGTGATGAAGCAAGAGGGGCAATCGCGCGAGGCTCGGCATGACGAGCATCATTGACAACCTGATCGCCGAGCACCGGCGTCTGGAGCGACTCGTGCGGCTTCTCGAACGTCAAGCAATACTCCGTGACGCGCAGGCGGCAACGAATGCCGCAGTGCTTGTGGATGCCCTCTATTACCTCACGCGGTTTCCCGACGTGAACCACCATGCACTGGAGGATCGCATCATCATCAAGCTGCTCGAGAAGCAGGCGTTGCCCCCCGGGTTGGCAGGCGAACTGTCGGCGCAGCACGCGACACTGGCTTCTCAGGGCCACGCACTGATGCAAGATCTCGAATCCATGGTGCGCGATGAAAATATGTCGAGAGAGCTCCTCGAATTTCGCATCCGGCTGTACGCAGAACGGCTTCGCCATAACATGGCGGTTGAGGAACTCACGCTGTTTCCGACGGCGACGCGTTATCTGGATTGCGGCGACTATTCCTCGATTCTGCAGGCAAGCCCAAACCAGTCTGCCGACCCACTTTTTCAGAACCCGGTCCACGAGCGCTTTGTGCAACTGCACCGCATAATCGCGGCCGAAGCCGATTGCGGATGCCCGGAGGGTGGCGCGTAGAGCCCCTTACAGTGAAGTCGGGACGGGTGCCGGCCTGGGCCACCCCGCCTTCAGCAACTGATCTATGATGGTACTCGCGGCCCGCTACCGGGCGGCACGTTCGTTGTGACTGGCGAGCGTTCCGGGTGGACAGCAGGGGGATCGCTTGCCGGGAAGCTCTCCGCCCCCGCCTCGTCGATCAGGGCTTCCAGGTGATCGGCCCGCTGTCGGGCCAGGCGCTCAGCTTCGTGGGAGATTTGCATGATGGGCCTCAGTGAGGGTCTCGACTGCGATCAAGGTTTGATAAGGCATCTTTCGAGGCCCGGCGCGTTGTTTTACAAAGCCGGACAACGAGAGCTTCTCCCAACGGCGTCATCTGAGGTTTGCCCCGGCATCTGCGACACCGGTCAATCTTGACCAGATTGCCGTTCAACAATGGCAGCAGGTCGGGCCGCTCGATGCTGACCAGCTCAGGTGCATGAGCGACGAGCATGAGCGTGGCGATCTCGTGCGGCGTCAGCATCGGGAAATTCGTGGCGCAAGTGGGAGACGTACCGAATTCCAGCGCGGTCCGGTCTGAAGGCCGTGCTTGCACATACCGCTGGGTGGCGACATGGTCGACCTGTCGGGATGCAATGCCTTCGATTTCGTAGGGAGATTCCATCAATGTGCTCCTAGCCGATGTTCTGGCAAGCGAACATCAGGCGCGTACCCGAATGCCGCCCGGTGCGGTTGACCCCGGAAGGTAGCAGGGCCAACGTCTGTCGCCAGCTTCTTCAACCCGTCAATATCGAGAATCCGGAGATCCTTGCCACGCACCTCGATCAGCCCTCGCCCCTGCAATTTTGACAACATCCGGCTGACTGTCTCGAGTTTCAGGCCGAGGTAGCTGCCAACCTCCTCGCGCGTCATCTTCAGTGTGAAAACAGCAGCGGAGTAGCCGCGCGCCTGCCAACGCTTCGACAGGTCGACGAGAAAGGTGGCCACCCGCTCCTCAGCCGTCGTAGTGCCCAGCAGCATCATGAGGACAGACTCGCGCACGATTTCAGCGCCCAGCATCTGATGCACATGGCGCTGGACTGCCTTCACTTCCCGGCACAGCATCTCGAGTAGGTCAAACGGCATCGCGCACACGGAACTGTCTTCCAGCGCAATCGCCTCACAACTGTGTCTGCCGGTGGCAATGCCATCGATGCCAAGCGTGTCGCCTACGATGCCGAAGCCCGTGACCTGCTCATGCCCCTCCTGATGCATGACCACGGTCTTGAACGAACCCGCGCGGATAGCATAGATGCTCGCGAAGGTGTCGCCAGGGCGATACAGCGCATGCCCGCGATGCACGGTACGGACGCACTGCATGGCGGCGTTGAGCCGCTCGTGGGTCAAGGTGTCTATTGAACTGCGGGTGCATAGTCCTGCCATCGCGCATGTCTTGCAGGCGATGTTTGACGCCGGCCTCCCTTGGTCGGTTTGCCGCACGAACGGCTCGCGACAGTAGAGAAATGTCGAACCTCCGTAAGGTTCAGTTATGGTCAACATGTTTTCCTCTATCCACAAGTATCCAAGTGATCGGAGGCGTGTTGGCGGCCATCGCGAGACGCTAATCTCTCGTGCAACGCACTGGATCAACTGGCTTAGTCAAAGAAATGTCTCCGCCACCGCGAGACTTGTTGCCGCACGTAGCGGGCATTTCAATTCACCGCCGTCACCGTGAAGTCAATTACGATGTTGCCCGGCTCGCGATCGACGTACCCGATATCCACGCGCGGCCCGAAGTGATGCTCGATTTGGGCCACGAGCGGCAGCGGGTCATGATCGTTGACGAAGCGCATCACCTCGGCTGACTCCAGCTCATTGAGCGCGCCGAAAATGGCCGCGTGGCGGAAACGCTTGGCGATGCCGCGGGCATCGAAGAGGTATTGCTGGGAAAGAATGGGCAGGACTTCTGCTCGATTTCGCATAGATGTCTCTCCTGAAAGGCCGTCGGTCGCGGCTGTCATTACGACGTAATGGTGCGTCGGGCCACCATAGCCGCGCTTAGGTTGGCCATCTGCCGCCGATCGAGGCTCGCTTCGGCAAATGGCAGAATCTCGCTTTCCTCCAACGCGATGTGGCCGCGGTACGCATCGGCAAAGTCATCCACCCAAACGCGCTCAAGCAGCCTTGCTTTCCCTTGGCCGATATCGGAGAGCACAGGTCGCAACCGTACCCACCCTGCCTCCAGCGATTGATGCTCGTCTAGCAAGGATGCGATTCGTATAGTCACCGACGAGCCGTGCCGTTGACCGACCTTAATCAGCATTGGAAAGAGATCCTGTTCCTCATCCGCATGATGATGTGGGCCCGCGATGTCGAAATAACGCATGATGTTTCTGGCTGCTTGCTGCGCTTGGGTATCAGTGCCGTGCACGGGAAGGTGCGCTGCGAGCTTCTTGAGCGTGGCGCACTGTGCGGCAATGCGTTCGTGACACGCCCTGAGCATCTCGATCGGTTCGTCGAACGAGGGCGCAGACTTGACCAATAGATTGTTCGACTTCATTTTGCATCGCTCACAACGTTTCGCTTCAGCCAGCCTTGCCGTCAGTTCGCGGGCGTGTCAGGTAGGGCCAATATTGGAATGCGTACATGGCGAACGCCACGCACCAGCACAAGCCGGCGGCGTCGATCCACCACGCGCTCCAGCCACTCGCAAGCAACGGACCAAAAACGCGTAGAACGGCGGCGGCGATCACGAGGCAGTAACAGGCAATCTCAGTTGGTCCGGCGACGAGCTTGCGGCCGGTATGTCCGAGCGCGGTCCGTGTGATCATGGCGATGATCGCTCCTCCGAGTGCACCGACCGTAAGGGCATGCAGCGCGATTGAATGTGGCACCAGTCCGACGGTACTCAGCATCAACAGGCCGAAGCCGACTGGGACCCAGGCGTAGGCCGCGTGAAGGATCGCGAGAATCGGCCGGCGGCCGACCTTCCACGAACGCCATTCAGCAAGCCGGATGCCATGGACCACCGCCGTCGCACCCGCCGCGCTGCCAACAAGCCACGCACTCGCGCCTAGCGCGTCGAACCCAAATGCCAGCAGCGGCAGTGGCACGGCCAGCGCTTCGACTACCCGCCAGCGCCTGAATGTATAGCCGGGCACAGCGTTGGCAGTGAACGTCGGCGTCACTCGACCCGCGATGATAGTGACGAGCGTCACCAGCAGCCCAACGGCGGCGCCAGCAGAGCGCATTGCCAGATCGGCCCGTCCCTGCAGCACCCATGCGTGAAACAGGATGTTCAGAAGGCCGAGCATGCCCAGCACGACGGGTACAAAGATATTGTGGCGGTTGCGTGCCCGGATAAGCACGCGCAGCAGGGCGATCATCAGGACCGGCAGAAACGCCGAATCCACGATCGCGGCCAGCAGCGCCGGGCCGGACCATACCGCAATGCGCCCCACGAGCCACAGAAGCCATAACAGGGCCAACGGTGCGCCGGATGGTGTTTTGAGCGAGGTCCAGGCCCGCACCGCGGTCAGCAGAAAGCCAGCAACGATGGCTGCGGCAAACCCGAAGATCATCTCATGCGTATGCCACAGGATGCCATTGAGTGACGTCATCCGACCTGCCGGCACAATGCCATGCAGCGCGCCAAGCCAGACCAGAATGGCGAGCGCACCGAACAGCGCGCCCCCTAGGTAAAACGGCCGGAAGCCGAGTCTCAGGACCGGCAGCTCCGACGCAGGTGACACGAACGAAGAACGGTGCGGCAGATGCATTTTCATTGAGGGCCTCCAGTGCGGCGACTCGTACTGCCACGCGGGCGCGACACCGATACCAACTCGCGAGAGTCTGCCATGCCCAGGACAGTCGCGGCCACCGTGGGCGCCGCAATGGCTTCTCGCAGCGTCATGGTGTCGAGCTCGTGGAGAAAGGCGTCGACCGCCCGGTACAACCTGTGCCGGAGGTTGCAGACCGGAAAAATCGTGCAGCCGTGTGCGACGGTCATATCGTGGCAACTCACGACGGCAAAATCTTTTTCGGCGGTCCGCACGATTTCCCCTACCGAAATCTGCTCGGGCGCGCGCGCCAGGCAAGCGCCGCCAGCGCGACCGCGCGAGGTTTCAATGAAGCCGAGTTGGCTGAGCTCGTGCACGACTTTCGTCAAATGATTGCGTGAAATACCGTAGGCGCCCGCGATTTCGTCGATCGTCGAAACGCCACCGCCTGGGTACTTCAGAGCCAGATACATCATCACCCGAAGCGTGTAATCGGTGTAGAGAGTGAGGTGCATGGTGGCTCCATCCTTGAAACGGCGCTGTTGGGCTCGCGCGTGCGAAGCTATTCAACGGCGACACATTACATGCATTAAAAATACTTCATTTACGGCGGATCCACAATGAAGTCGATCGTCGCGTTGCGTTAATCATTGGGAACCACGTCTCGAGCGCCTTTGTGATCGCGCGCACCCGTGCGCCAGCACTGGCTTTGCGAGGTGGGCAGTTTGCATCCGTTCGACCATGCGGCTAATTGACTCAGATCGGATTCGCGTGTCCGCTGAGAAGCGGTTCGAAATGGAGTCGAAGCCTAAGCCGCCCAGTAATGCGCGCCGACGTACATCGTTCCGACGTTTCAGCCGAATGGTCAGGGGATCACCAGTTGAATGACCGGTCAAAATAATATCTAGACGGATAAGAGTTATTATCTGCCCATCATTGAAAAGCATCTAAACTGGCGATCATGAAAACGCGTGAGACCCATTCCGTCGACGAGAACAAGCCCGACTTCCCCGAGGAAGCGGAGCTCGCCGCACTGCGCGGCTGGTACGCCGGCCTGGACGCGCGGGCCGCCGTGGCCCGCTATCTGGGAGATCGGCGAGCAGCCGGCGGGTCATCGCGTGGCATCCTCGGCCGCATTCGTCAGCGACTTGTCGCGTTCGCGCGAAGCCGCCATCGCGAGGACCTGGCGGCGGCGTTCGTTGCTCGTCCGACGAGCGCATCGGCCGACAGCGTCGCCCGCGTGATCGAGGCGCTCCGCAATCTGCCCGTGCCGGTTCCCCTGATCACCGACGCCGTCGAGATGTGGCTGCCGCCTCGCATCGTCGAGGCGCTGCACGCGCACGGTATCCGGACGTTGGCCGACCTGACCGTGCGGATTCCGCGACGACGTCGCTGGTGGTCGGCGATCGGCGGGCTCGGTGTCGCGAGTGCACGGCATATCGAGGCTTTCTTTGCGGCGCATCGCGCACTGACTGAGCGGGCACGCGCATTGATCGCTGCGGCGCCGTCCGGCATCGTCGTGCCGTGGGAACAGATTCGCGTGCCACACGAAGTCGATGGCTCGCGCGGGCAGTTCCGTGCACCACAGGCCGCTTGTCTGCTGAGCGCATCGAACGACTATGGAGCGGTCCGGTCGTGGTTGTCGCTGCACGAGTCTGCGGCGACCCAGCGCGCCTACCGGAAGGAGGCCGAACGTCTGATCCTGTGGGCGATCGTTGAACGTGGCCGAGCGTTGTCGTCGCTGACGACCGACGACGCGATCGCGTACCGCGGGTTCTTGCGGCGGCCGGCGCCGCGCGAGCGTTGGGTCGGACCATCACGGCCGCGACAAAGCGTCGAATGGCGGCCGTTCAGCGGCCCGCTATCGGCGCGTTCGGCAGCGTATGCGCTCACAGTCCTGTCAGCGATGTTCCGCTGGCTGGTCGAGCAGCGCTATGTGCTGGCGAATCCGTTTGCGGGCGTCAAGGTTCGTGGTGCCGCGGCGCGTACGGGGCTGGATGTTGCCCGTGGCTTCACGGAAGGCGAGTGGCTGTTGATCCGCGCATTGGCCGACGGACTGGAATGGTCGTATCGCTGGGGCGCGCCGGCCGCGCAGCGTCTGCGCTTCCTGCTCGACTTCGGTTACGCGACCGGTCTGCGAGCCAGCGAGTTCGTCGACGCCACGCTCGGCGACATTCGACGCGACGACCGCGGGGATCACTGGCTACATGTAATCGGCAAGGGCGGCAAACCCGGCAAGGTGGCGCTGCCTGCGCTGGCGAGATCCGCGCTGGATCAGTCTCTGGTCCAGCGCGGGCTGCCGGTGACGCCGTCCCGCTGGAACCCGATCACACCGCTGGTCGCGAACCTCGAGGAGGACGGCGCCGGCATCGAGAGTGCAAGGCTCTGGCGCGTGCTGCGGCGCTTCTTTCGGTTTGCGGCCGACGCGATCCAGGATGAACGGCCAGCGACGGCCGAGAAGCTTCGGCGCGCAAGCCCACACTGGATGCGGCACACACATGCGACGCACGCGCTGGCCCGTGGCGCGGAGCTGATCATGGTGCGCGACAATCTCCGTCATGCGTCGATATCGACGACGTCGACCTACCTGCACAGCGATGAGGTCCAGCGGGCGCGGCAGTTCGATCAAGCATTTGAAGCACGCAAAGTCTAGCGTACGGTCGATTCGATCGAGGAGGAAAATTCCCCCTCTAGATCAGTTGGATAAGGGCATTTTGGCGAAAATTTCACGAATCCCGGCCGACCCTCAGAAAGTCGACGAAACATGCGACATTTGTATTTAGCTGGCGCTGCGACATCTGAATCTGGGTATGACACTGGCGTAGCTCCAAGTTCATATGTCGCGTTGAGCCAGTCAGAAATGTCCGGTTCAGGCCTGCCGTTCAGGGCAATCGCACCTCTTCCAAGTCCAGCATTCCGACCATGTCACGCGCTACCTCGTCTGAAATTTCATGGTCGAGCGCAAGCTTGTAAATGGCATCCCGAGACGCTTCAATAACAGCCCGCATCACCCTCAGTTCAACATCTCGTCCCACACGCGCCCGACCGCCGATCGAACGCTCGGGAGAGTCGGCGAGCGGTTCATGCAGACCGGCCAGCACCTGATCGACTACATGCATGTATGCGTGCGCCTCTTGCGAAGATCCCCTCTCTTGCTGCTCGTCAAGTATCGATGAAACGCGGTTTACAGCTGCGCGTTGAGCCGCCTGTCGTGCGACTTCCCACTGCCGCAGGTGTGGTGATGATCGCGGTTGCCCAATGCCTTTGAGCAACCATGGCAAGCCGAGCGTCGCGGCGATCAAGGAGATGATAATCACTGCAGCAGCAAGAAAAATAGCCAGGTCGCGCGAGGGAAACGCCTCGCCGTTAGGCAGAGCCAGTGGAAGTGTCATTACGCCGGCCAACGTCACCGCACCGCGCACTCCTCCCAACGATAGCGCCAACATGATGCGCGGCGTGGCCCGCGCCTCGGGAGGCGGTGTCATTCCGCGTATGATCCGGGCGAGCCAGACTGAACCGAAAATGCATGCGAAGCGCAAGACCGCCAGCATGAGCCAGACAATAAATGCATATGCAAGCAGCGACCCTGCCTCGTGGCCCCCAATCTGCATCACGAGCTGGGCGGCAGCCTTGAAAATACCGGGCAACTGTTCGCCGAGCAGCACGAACATGATTCCGTTGAGTGTGAACTGCATCATGTCCCAAACGATCTGGCGCTGCATGCGCGCAAACGCGCTGACCCGTCCCGACAACTCCGCGCGGCTTACGGTCCAGCCGGCCGCCACGGCAGCTAAAATGCCCGAGGCGCCGATATGCTCGGCCAGGAAGTATGCAGCGAAGGGAATCAAGAGACTTAATAGAACCTCGGAGCGCGGCTCCGCCCCAAAGCGTCTTGTGAAACCGTCTCGAAGCAACGTGATGGCGGAGGTGACGAGCGCACCGGTCGCAAGGCCTGCACCCGCCACCCAGAGAAATGAGATGGCCGCCGACGATAGAGAAAATGCGCCAGTCATCGCTGCCGCAACCGCAAGGCGGAATGCGACCAACCCACTCGCGTCGTTGAACAGTGCCTCACCTTCTAGGATCGCTGTGATACGTCGAGGAATGGCCAGTCGGTGCGTGATGCCGGCCACCGCCACCGGATCGGTCGGCGAAATGATGGCTGCGAGCGCATACGCGACGGCCAACGGCATCGAGGGAATCATCCAGTGAATGGCGTAACCGGCGCCGACAACGGTCAGAATTACCAGTCCAACAGAGAGCTGAAAGATTCCGAGCTTGTCACGTCGCAGCAAGTCCTTCGGTATCCGCCATCCGTCCAAAAACAGCAGTGGCGGCAAGAACAGTAGAAAAAATAGGTCAGGATCGAGCTTGACGCCACCTTTGAAAACACCGGCTATCAGAAAGCCCAGAGAAATCTGGAGCAACGGAAGCGGTATCGCCAACGGCAGAACGCGAATTATGGCGCCGCTGATCAGCACGGCAACCAGCATAGTAATAGCAATACTAACGCTCTCCAAATCGCCCCCTTTATCTGTTCAATATCAGCGCGAGACCAGCGCTCCATTTCGTCGCGAACGGTGTAATGCTCAATGGCGAAGATCGGCGTTCACGCAATCTTCAATGATTCGAAGGGCACCTTGCTCAAACAAGTATCGTCGATTCCGTCAAGTTGACGTTCGTAGACATCTGGGCGACGCAAAAGTACTGTCGGATCGGCCCGAAGCATGGTCGAAACGCCCGCACGCGATGCACATCGCGAAGCCCGACATCTGACGTACGCGCCGTAGGTCGGCTGACGGGCTCTCGGCTAGTCATTCACGCATGCAGCCGTATCGGCGCCCGCTTCGCGTGTTCGAGATCGGGAATGTAAGCCTTCGCCGCCGCATAGCCGCGCAGCTGCGCGGTAACGATCGTGCGCGACACTGCGATTGAACGCAGCATCCTCCGAAAGAAGCGCTTTGCTGTGGCCTTGTTGCACCGATATTTTCGCCAGCATCTCGAGGTCAGCGCCATGCTCGTCAACTCCTTGCCACCACAGATACCGCTCGCCGCGTAACGTCGCGAATATCTCGGGTATTTGCCGGCAGCTTCGAAATGCCGCGGTGCTTGCGTAGATCCTTCACCGGCTCGTCCCGGCTCTCGGCCTCGCGCAAGATGCGGATGACCTGCTCGTCGATAAATCGCTTCTTCATCGAGTTCTCCTTATCTCGAGGAAAAAAGAGAACTCCCTTGCCGGATGGCTACAAGAAACGTCTCACGTCGATTCTATCATCGCTCCTCTATTGACCTTCCAGAGTTTTACAACCGCCCAGCCTATTGATGGCGCGGCGACATGGTATTCTTATAGATGCGACCGTCCTTCATGATGATCTTGATGTTTCGCTCAGGATCGGCGATAAGTGACGGATTTTCAAGCGGATTGCCATTGATGACCAGGATGTCTGCCAACGCGCGTGGTTGGATGACACCAAGCGCCCCGGGATAAGGATTTCTGCACCCGGACAAGGCGAGAAGTTCTGCATTGCGGCTCGTGCCGAGCCGCAAAACATCGATGTTCTCGAACCAGCGGGCCAGCTTGGAAAGCTGTTTTCCTTGCGTTAGGGCGCCTGCGGGATTGAATAGTACGTCCGTTCCCCACGCCATGTTCACACCATATTTTTGTCCAAGCTCGAAGGCGCGCACCGTCCCAACCGCAATTTCCTGCTGCTGTGCCCGTTGCGCGTCGGTCGCCTTCGGGTTGGCGTCCTCGTCGGCCAGAAACGGCTGCAGGCTCCACCAGGCCCCAGCGTCGCCAATCCGGCGGACCGTCTCTTCGTCCGCTAGCTGACCATGCTCGATCGACTTCACGCCGCACGACAAGGCTCTGCGAATCCCGGCCGAGGTGTACACATGCGCGCAGACGTAGGTTCCCCAGTCTGACGCGGCGGCGACGGCAGCGCGCATTTCATCTTCCGTGTATTGAACCGAGTCGAGCGGATCGAACATGGAAGACACTCCGCCGCCCGCCATGATCTTGATCTGGCTCGCGCCTAGCATCAGCTGTTCACGCACTCTTCTGAGCATGTCCGGCACACCGTCTGCGATCGAGGATATGCCGGCTACTTCCGCTGCACTGAGCGAGCACAGCGCAGTGCGCGGCAACTCGTTGCGTCTGCGAAAGTCGCCGTGCCCTGAAGTCTGAGAGATCATCGCCCCGCTGGGAAAGATCCGCGGACCCATGATGCGATTCTCGTCAATCGCCCTTTTCAATGCGAAGGAGGGACCACCCACATCGCGAACAGTGGTGAAGCCGCGCATTATGGTCCGCTCAGCTTCTCGGGCCGCGAGAAGATAGATATAGGTTATGTCGGCAGTCATTGCCTCGTTAAGTGGAACGGCGGCAAGAATTGAATGCCAATGCGCATCGATCATGCCGGGCATGATGACGTGCTCCGCACAGTCGATCACCTGCGCATCACCCACATCTTGCCCGGTTGGAATCAAATCCATGCAATTGCCCGCGACCAGTATGTCGTGCCCTTCGTCAAGGCTGTTCGACTTCCCGTCGAAGATCCGCGCTCCGCGCAGGATGAGCGGGGGGCGCGGCACATTGAACGAGGCGAGCTCCAGCAGCCCGGCCGCTGCTCCCATAGCCAGATGCGAGTCGAGCTCATGCCCAGCCAAGCGACCCGACACCGCATCGCTTACTCGCTGACAAACAGCATGGGCCAGAGGACTTTGGCAACTACATCTGAACTGATACTGCAACCGCTGACTATCAAAGTCATTCTTGTCTGCCATGTTGGTCTCCGAAGCTCGTCGTACTCGTTGAATTAGATTGACACGATTTTTTTACATATACGACGGCACTGTCAACTTGCGGGAATTCGTCGATGATGATGCAAAAGGCGCTGCCGCTCACTTCGGCATGAAATCGCATATTGGCGTGGACGTCGAATCCGGGCTGGTGCATACGGTGCGGGCAGGTCGGACAACGTCATCGGTCAGTTGCCCCGCCTTGTCGCACTGATAGCGGCGCTCCAAGACCTTGCCGCCCGTGCCCTGTACGTCTGCCGGCAGGCCGCGTCGTACTGCGTCACCTGTGTCAGGCCGTTGCCCAATTCGCGCGATGTCTCCCAGTGCACGTCGTCGCGCTCGAAGTTCGCAATCGGTTTGCCATCCAGCAGCAGTCCGTGCACTGCCACAGGTGCTCGACGCCGCATTCGCCCGCCGGATCGTGCGCGCAGTCCTCATCGAACGACATGTTCACGTGCTCGCGCAGCAGATTGCCGACCGGATCCTAGAACTGGCGCACCCGTGCATTGTCGTTGAGCGCCGTCGCCAGCCGGCCGAAGCCTTCGTCTTCGAACGATTTGCGCTCGACCTTTCAGTCCGGAGCCGGCGTCAGGTAGACCGCCTTCCTCTCGTCGAAACGAGCCGGCCAGCCCGATCGATGGGCAAGACGTCTCATTGCGTCGTAGCCGAACGACTGCATGATGCCGCCTTCCTGACGATGACCGATCCGATCCGCCTCGCCGACCGGCTGCGGCTGGTAGTACACGCTCGACCGGGAAATCGCGACAAGCTTAGCCTGCTGCGCTGCCGACCAGGCATAGTTACGGTCGATCATTTCTTTGCGCTCAGCAATCCCGCCTTGTCGAGCGCGCCGCTTAGAAATGCATTTTCTAGAGTCAACGGCCCGATCTTCGCGAGCAGCGATTTTAGATCAACCGGCGGTTCGTTCGACGGCGCCCCGGCCGCGCCGAACACGTCCGACGCGCGCTCCTGCAATTGCCGTTTCCGTTCGGTAATCCGGTTCGGATGGACATCGAACTGCGGCACCAGTTCTGCCAGCGTCCGCTCGTCCTTGACCGCTGCCAGCGCCACCTTTGCTTTGAACGCCGCTGAGTGCGTCCGTCGGGTTATCTTCGTCATTTCCTCGGTTCCTTTGCCAACATTATCTCTGGCTCTGGCCCCGGCCAAACCACTTATCCGACTGTCCGAATTTACGCGGCCACCTCTGCTTCTTGCCCGTGCCTTCCGCTTCCGCAAAGCTCATCTGGCGTTTCATCGTCGTGGACTCGTTCCGTGAACTACGTTCTACAACGTACTCGGCTGCGTCAGCGATGACCACCGAGCCGGATAAATCAGTATTTCCCTAGTTGACAACTGTATTGCGGAAATCCAATACTTCCCTTTTCCTCAGATGTTGTCGACGCGATATTGCTCGGGGGATCAATGCGCGGCAGGCGGACGCGAGCCGCCTTCGCAGCGAGCGTCGGCTTCGAGCAATCTGTAATCACTAACACAGCGTGAGGAATTGCCATGCGCCGCCCTTTTTGCGTCGTTTTGACCTGTCTCGCCGCAGCAGCGACGCTCCTCGTCGAGCCGGCCGGATCGCTAGCCTGCACACGCGTTGTCTATCTCGGTGACAACGACGACGTTATCACCGCCCGATCGATGGACTGGAGACTCGACGTCGCCACCAATCTTTACATCCTTCCGCGTGGCATCGCCCGCACCGGTGAATCCGGTCCGAACTCTCTTAACTGGACCGCCAAATACGGTAGCGTCGTGGCTACCGGTTATGACGTCTCTACCACCGATGGCATGAACGAAAAGGGGCTAGCGGCTGAACTGCTCTGGCTGGTCGAATCGCAATATCCCCACTTTGACAAAAACTCGAAACCTGGACTCACCATCGCAGCATGGGCGCAGTACGTGCTGGACAATTTTGCGACCGTCGCGGAAGCCGTCGCTGCGCTCGAGAAGGAGCCGTTCACAATCGTCACTGACAATGTCCCCGGCGAACAGCGCCTCGCCACACTGCGCCTCGCCATATCAGACGCGAGTGGCGACAGCGCCATCGTCGAGTACATCGGCGGCAAACAGATCATCCACCATGGTCGGCAGTACCAGGTCACGACGAACTCACCGACCTTTGACGAGCAGCTTGCACTGAACGAATATTGGAAGCAGATAGGCGGCACCGTCTGGCTGCCTGGCACCAATCGCTCTGCTGACCGGTTCGCGCGCGCCTCGTTCTACGTCAACGCTATCCCTAAGAGTGAGGACCCCGCCATTGCACTTGCCAGCGTTTTCAGCGTGATCCGTAACGTATCGGTGCCGTTCGGGATCACTACCCCGGGCGAGCCGAATATATCGTCCACACGTTGGCGCACCGTTGCCGATCACAAGCGCATGCTTTACTTCTTCGAATCGGCCGTCACTCCGAGTACTTTCTGGGTCGATCTCAAGAAGGTCGACTTCTCCGCAGGCGCACCTGTCAAACGCCTCGACCTCGGCAAGGATCAGCGCAATTTATTCGCCGGCGAAGTCTCCAAGGACTTTCAACGCGCACCCGCGTTTCCCTTCCTCGGCACCGACCTGAGTGAGTTCCGCTGAGACGTGGCGTCGCTGCTTCATGATGGACCCACTCCGGGAGTGCCATGACTCGTTTGGGCCGGATGCCTGAACCGCATCGGGAATCGTGGAGACCAGTTGGTTTAAGTTAATGCAGGCAGGTCATCGGTATTTCTGAGTTGCCTGTAGTAGTTTGCCGCAGCTTCAGCGGGCGGGATATACGGCATGCGCAGCTCGATGAGCCGCCGAGGAGACTGTTGCGACACGCGCCGACCGAGAGCCTGGAGGGGTCGCTCAAGCGTGCGCGCAACCTTGGTCAGCGCTTGGCAGCGCGTCGCGAAGCTATGGACAAGGTAATTGACCGGTTGAGCGTCTACAATCATTCGCGCTTGCACTTGACGTTGAACTACGTCAGCCAGATGCAATTCGAGCAGGACTGGCACGCCGCCCGTAGCCAACTGGTGACATAATCCGCACAACGTCAAGGAATCCGAAATTCGCGAGCAACGTCAAACTTTCGGAATAAGCGAGACCACCTCTTTGCAACTATCTATCGAACCTACCATTGCAACGGTTCACTTTTCATTGTAGTGTTCTGATGCGTCAAGCATCCGTAATGGAAAAACCAAATCCTAGAGGTGTAAATGAATCATCAAGACAGTGAATGCTGTACCGCGCATCACATCGGGCGCCGCACGACCCTGAAATCTGCACTGGGGCTTGCAGCACTTGGAATCGTCGGCGGGATTTTTCCCGAGGCCGCTGACGCGGCAGCCTTGACGAAGGCGCAGCGTGATGCGATGACGCCGGACGACGTGTTGGCAATGATCAAGAAGGGCAATGATCGATTCCGTGCAGGGAAAATGCAAACGCATGACTACCTCGCGCAGAAACGGGCGAGTGTGAGCGGCCAATACCCCGCCGCCGTGATTCTGAGCTGCATTGACTCGCGCGCTCCGGCGGAAGTGATTCTCGATGCCGGTATCGGCGATACGTTCAATGCTCGCGTCGCTGGGAACATCGCCAACGACGACCTGTTGGGCAGTCTCGAATATGCCTGTGCAGTGGCCGGCTCCAAAGTCGTACTGGTAATGGGACACACGTCATGTGGGGCAATTAAGGGGGCCATTGACGGCGTGGAACTCGGCAATCTGACGGAGTTGCTTGCGAAAATCAAACCGGCGGTCGACGGCACGACGTACACGGGTGAGCGGAGCAGCAAGAACGATGAATTCGTCGATGCGGTCGCTACGACCAACGTTCAGCTGACGATCAGCGAGATCCGTCGCCGGAGCAGCGTGCTGGCCGACCTGGAAAAGAACGGGAAGATCAAGATAGTTGGCGCCATGTACCACCTGGTAGGCGGCAAGGTGGTCCTCCTGAGCTAACCCGGTCTTTCGTGCTTCTCCCTTTGAAGTACAGCCTCGGTTGCTTCGGGCGCGGCGAAAGCAAGCGGCCGGCAAACCCGTCCCGAGTTCAACCGAGGTGCTCGATGGCTCGCAGCTGTGACGCGAGGGCAATGCGATCGGACACACGAGAGAGGTGGCCTCACTCGTTCGGCCAGTTTTCTGAGATTTTTAAGTGGGACGTCCGAGGCAATCATGCTGCCGATTTGATCGCAGGCAGCCTCGCGTAGTATGCCTCATCGGGCGTCCGACCCGCCAGGCTCGAATGGGCCCGTTTTCGGTTGTACAGCTCAATGTAGTCGCCGATGGAGCGCCGGGCATGGCTGACCGACTCGTAAGCTCGCAGGTAAACCTCTTCGTATTTGACGCTGCGTCACACGCGTTCGACGAACACGTTGTCGCGCCCAGCCCCTTTGCCGTCCATCGACAGCCGCACGCCTCGGCCCAGCACCGCCTCGGTGAAGGCTCCCGCCGTGAACTGGCTACCCTGATCGGTGTTCACGATGTCGGGGTGCCCATAGCGGGCGAACGCCTCTTCCAGCGCTTCAACGGCATGCACGGCTTCCAGCGTGATCGCCACGCGGTGCGTGAGGATCTTGCGACTGGCCCAGTCCACCACCGCAGTCAGATACACGAAGCCGCGCGCCATCGGGACGTAGGTCGTGTCGAGTACCCAGGCCTGGGTGGCCCGCTCGATCTTCGTGCTGCGCAGCAGATACGGCCAGACCTTGTGCTGCGCGTTGCGTCGACTCGTGTTCGGCTTGCAGTACAGCGCCTCCATGCCCATGCGCTTCATGAGCGTGCGTACGCGGCGGCCAACCTCGTGGCTTTCCCGGCGCAGCAGGCGAGCCAGCATGCGCGCACCGGCAAACGGAAACTCCAGATGCAGTTCGTCGATCCGGCGCATCAGCCGTTCATCGACTTCGCTGACAGGCCGCGCCCGGTAATACGCGCTCGATCTCGCGATACCAACAAGCCGGACTTGCTGCGAAACCGGCAACGCATGGCCACGGTCAATCATCGCTCTGCGCTCAGCAATCCGGCCTTGGTGAGCGCACCGCTTAAAAAATCATTTTCCAGGCTGAGTTGGCCGATCTTGGCGTGCAGGGTCTTCACGTCTACCGGTGGCTCGCTCGACACCGGGCTGGCCGCACCGAACACGTCGGCCGCGCGCTCCTGCAACTGTCGTTTCCATTCCGTGATCTGGTTCGGATGCACATCGAACTGCTGCGCCAATTCGGCGAGCGTGCGCTCGCCCTTCACTGCCGCCAGGGCCACTTTCGCTTTGAACGTCGCTGAGTGCGTGCGTCGAGTTCGTTTCGTCATTTTCTCGGTTTCTTTGCCTGCATTATCGCTGGCTCAAGCCCCGATCGTTCCACTTATCCCGCTGTCCGATTTTGCGCGGCCACCTCTGTTGCCCCGGCGTCGATGCCGAACGGTTCGATCTGCGTGCTGCTAATGCCACGCTGCTACGTATGGCATCCAATCGTTGGGGGAACCGGTAACTCACGCCGTCAAGATGGTATCGGCTCCACGCTTACGCTCAGGGGCTTAACCTTGCCATGTATTGCTGAGATTTGACCGACTTCGCGCGAATGCAATTTCGCGGCCTACTGTGGTGTCACGAAGAAGTTCCCGATCCGAATGAATCGACCAATGTCTGTCCATTGACCAACCCAAGCTTCACAAAGCACTGTAGGAACTGGTCAGATTTATTCAAATTAACAAAATTCATTCGAATCACGTCGTTCAAGCCATTGCCCAAGCCCGTGGCGATTGCAGAATGCCGCCCATACAATACGCTTGACAGCCCGAACGCATAGGCGAGCCTCGCATCGTCACGCGTCTTCTCTTCGTCTTTCCAGTCCATCAATGCATCCGCAATACGCTCGAACTGCTGCAGCGATTTCTCTATCGATCCGACGGTTGAGAATTCCGACTTCCCCAATCGTACCGGCCTACCGATGTGATAACCCTGTACCCATTGCGCCCCAGACAACACGGCCGTGCGCAGCCCGGCAATGCCTTCTATGCCCTCTACCACCACCTGCTTTGCATGGCATCGGGCGCGGGCCACCAACTTCTTGAACCGATTGCATTGCGTCTGGTCACCGCAATCGGCCGGTAACATTCGACCGGCGATCTTGACGATGTCGAGTTGTGCGATGTGCGTGCTATTCTCCAAACTAAATCCATCGCCAAAATCGTCCACAGCAATGGCACATCCGCTAAGACGCAGGCGTTCGACGAACATACGCCCTGACACTGACGACAGTTGCGTGGTTTCGGTGATCTCAACGACCAGACGACAAGCAATATCTGGCCTATTTTCAAGTATCAGGAAGATTGATTCCCACCACTGGAAATTATTTGCACTTTGCGCAGAAATATTGATGCCTAAGCGTAGATCGACATTGGAATCCATTAAATCGATCGCCATGCTGACGATATATCGATCAACGAATCGCATCAATTCAAGCCGCTCCAGACTGGGTATGAACTCTGACGGATATACGATCGGAAGTCCGTCCGCGTCGACGATTCTCACCAAGCATTCGTGATATAGCACCGCTGCATCGTCCCGCACGCTCACAATCGGCTGAGCCCAAAGCATCACCCTGTCTTGAGCGATCGCCGCCAACACCGTGCCTGCGAGCCCAAGGTCAGAATCCGCATGACGCCGCATATCTTGGGCTAATCGACGTTGCATGAGCGCCTTTACGCATTGGATCATGTTCCCTCCCTACGGTGGAATGATGACGATCTACGTGCCCCCGCCGGGCGCTTGACCGGCATTGGGGTATTCGTACTTTTCGTGCAAACTCTGGCGGTTAGTCGCGCAGCCCCTTATCCCTCAAGGCTCCCCTTCCCTGCGACATCTTTTCAAAACACGATTTTGCAAATAGTTGGCCAGAAAGGTATTTTCGATCCAAAGTGCCAGGATTTTCATGAAGTGTACAAATGCCCCTTACGCGACGGATGAATTTGAACCAGACGCCAACTGACTTGTCGATCCCCAGTAATTCAATTCGAATTCTTGGTCACGACCGACATCAAGGCGCATTCACTTCCACATCGCCCGCGCTTCGAAAATTCAGCTGCTCATTCGGATTATGCGTAGCCAATCCATTCAATATGAACGAAATGAACTCTATATCGTTTGACACCCCGAGCTTGCGCATCGCGCTTCGCTTGTGCGAGCTGACTGTCTGCTTACTGCGCTTCAGGAGGAAAGAAATTTCAGTGACGGTATTGCCCGCCACGAATAGGCTCATTACCTCAGCTTCTTTTGGAGACAGGTCGGCAATCGTATTGAGCCGGCTCGTATAAATACTCTCGGCAATCGATCTGATGGTCGGCGAATTATATGTCCCACCCGCAAAGGCCGCATGAATTGCAGTGATGACATGGCCGATTGCGTCGGCCTTACTGACCACAGAAAGATTTTTCCGGGACAGAAGAGTGTGTATCACGGCTGCATTCTTTAATGTCGTGAGAACGACAATACCAACGTTCGGATATTCTCGTTGGAGATATTCGAAGAGCCAGGGTCCGCCACAGTATTTGTCCGTGTACATTGTGTACTCGCAGATTACAACGTCGCACGGCGTGCGCTGCAGCATTTCAATCAGATCGACCGGACTTTGGCAGGCGCCGATGAGATCTATCTGACCAGCGTTTTTGAGAATATTTTGTAATCCGATCAGAACAGAAGGATGATCGTCGGTAATTGCAACGCGGATGGAGAAATAGTTCATGTGTTCATGCCTTGCTATTTATGTGGGTTCGTCGTGCCTGGTCGCCTCCTTTCGTGCCGACGCAGAGGTGTATTACGCTTTAGCTACCATACCCACGAGCTTTCGCTTTGCGCCTTGGGAGAGTTCAAACCCGGAACCCTTTCCCGCGCCGCCAATTTGACAGTCAGTTTACATATTGCTTTTCCATGTGAATATCGTACATGTCAGCTATTTGATGTGCTTTCGATCGTATTTGTACGAAAATGAAGTGCAAGACCCGTATGCGCCAGCGCTGGTAGTACAGGTGACGAACGATGGCTGCCGGGAATGCACGGTGTCGAACAGGTTAGTCATCAGGACAACGATCTTGCCGGTGGAGGCCACGTGGCGGACCAGCAGAGGCGCTTCGATAGGTCGCGGTTCGGGGTTTCGAGAAAGTGGACCAAGTGCTACCCCTGACGGTTGCAGCTTGCAACCTGACGCGGTTGAGATCGCTGACCGCGTTGCGCCCGCATAGAGCCTGAGGCCCCAGAGTGGGCACCGGAAAGCCCACGACGTTGATCCATTCGCATTGGAATCGACCGAGCAAGCCGAAAGCGACCGCTTTGCGGTGATCGTCGTGAACGGCAGAATGGAAAATACGTCAGGACGGACGGTAATTGAATGGCCTGCTAGAGCAAGCCAATTCTGAATTGACTCGTTATTCGAATAGACGATCTATGAGCAACAAACATTCGCCCCGAATTCGTTCGAACCGGGGCCTTGATCTAGCATCAGCTTGCTCGACAGGTATCACGAAGGTCGCGCATGACAGGTCGCACACGAGATTTATTGATAGCTCATCGTGAACGTCGCAACTCCATTTGCCGTTCCCGCTTTCACGCTCCCGGCTGTCTGCACGTAACGAGCCCACAGCGGTATGACCAGCCCGGACCCACCTTGCTGCACTAGCCCGCCGAACCATTGATTGGTGTTTCCCTCCGCAGAAGAGTCAGGGCCATATCCGAGCACTTCGTCATCCTTCAGAATCTCAATACGCACTCCGGCGGCCGTAGAGCCCTTCGAAAGCGACAGCATCTTCCCCGTATTCGTGGGAGTCGTTGCGTCTCTCAGCGTGACATACGCCGCGATCGCGGTTCCCTGGGCGCCGCCCGAACAGGACAGACGGATCTCGAAGGGTTTGGATGGTGAGGTTGAACCCACACCGGTGAATGTAGTCGCGGCCATTGTCTGCCCCATCGCTACCTTGATGCTCTTCGTAGTGACCGCGCAGGTTGGGACCATGGGTACCACACTAACTGGAGTGGCGAAGCTAAATTCGACCATCGACGGACCAGACTTGGAGGTCGCCGCAATGCGAGCGTAAAGATCTCTCATTAAACCACCCGCGGTTATGTTCCCGGTTTTAATTAATTGAATCGTTGGATTAATTTCTCTACTCCAAAAACTTTTCCCCACAAGTCCATTTGAATATGGCAAAGTTTTATTTCCAAAAATAATTCGCATTCCAACATTCGGCACAGTTGTCGGGTAGATATTGTCTGCTCCGGGGGTACCGACACCCACATACCAAGCTTCAGCTTGCGGGCTGCAGACCGTTTGGGGCCCAAACTGCCCCCCCCCCGAATTTGTGATCGTTGCAGTGGGCTTCCCTTCATATATTACCCCGCCGATTGGAATATCGGCTGGATTGAAGGGCGGTGGATTGAAGCCTGTGGTGGAATAGGTATAGTAAGTTAGTGAATTGGTTATAGTCGAAGCGGGATTGCACTGGGCAGCAGCCATCGCATGAATCGGCAACGCCGACGCCAGAATAAGTGATATATATTTCAATGTTTTCATCGGAATATTTTTTCCAAAAAAAGAGTTTGGATCATGCCCTGGGCCGATTGTGCGTATCCACCGATAGTACTCGATGTCACATCCAAACATGTGATCGCGACCAGCGTGTTGAGTAGATCGCCTATAGAGATAGGCCTGCTGACGCTCCATTCACGATATCCCTGTATCGACACGCCACTGCATCCCGTGCCGGCATGCCGATCAGCGCCCATCCATTTGGCAGACCATCGCCACACGCTCGTACGCAACCGACTTCTTCCGTTCCGGCAACGCATAGCTGCCTTCGCACGAACCCTCGCTCCAGCGAATCGACATGCGCCCCTGCTCCTTGATGCCGAACACGAGTACGCGTGATGCATCGTCGACCATGCCGAGTACCTTGCCGCTCTCGTCGTAGGCCGTCGCGCCGAACGGTACCTTGCCGCCATTCGCAGTCGTCACGTCGAACTGGACCCGGCGGCCCATCTCCGCTGAGAACGTCGCCTTCACGATCGCGCCGCGCGTTGGCACCACCGACTTCGAGTTGTCGGTCAGGTCGGTGTCGAAACCGAGGCTCTCGGTGTCGACGCTGAGCCAGTTGTAGCGATACGGCTGCACATACGGCAGGATCGCGTAGCCGCTGCGATCGGTGCTAATGCTCGATGACGACGAGAACCGCGCACCGCGCACACCCGGCACTTCGGCGATCGCGAACGTCTCGCCAACCGTCTGGCCCAGCGTCACGCCACCGCTGTGCGCGACGACGGAACCTGCGGCGCCGACGTTCATGTGCTTGCCCTGACCGGACTGGTTGTAGTTCGTCGTCAGTTTGGCCAGTGGTGTATCCCAGCCGAGGCCCACACCGCCCGACCCTCCGGAATTCTTGCGGTAGTCGCCTTGGACCGAGTAGTTGACCGTGTTCGCTTCATTCAGGAAGCCGTTCACGCCGACTTGCGTACTGACGTCGCCGTTCGTCGATGCCACGGTGTTCGCGAACATGCGATGCGAACGGGCGCCGCCGCCGAGCGGAATGCTGATCGACGCGGTGAACTGCGTGTCGGAGCGGCCGAACGGACCCGAATCCCGTGCGTGTGCGACCGCGACGCTGTAGCTGAGATTTTTCAGCGCGCCGCTGTAGCCAAGCTGGATGTTGCGGCTCGCCCCGCCCTGGCTCCAGTAGCTCGTCTCGCCAATACTCGCGTACACCGACCCGTCCGTGCCCAGCGACTGGTTGATGTTCAGGTCGACGCGACTCTTCTGGCGGTTATACCCGCTCCCCCACTGGCGATCGAGGTCGTCGACGTGCTGGCTGAATGTACGATAGCCATCGGTCGAATAGCGATAGCCGACCATCGTGAAGGTGGTTTCCGTCGCTTTCAGCGTTTTCGAATAGAGGAACCGAAAACTTTGCCCGCTGGACTTGCGGCCCGTCGCGTTCGACTGGCTGTGCGTAATGTCGAACGACACGCCGCCCAGCGGCGAGTTGTATCCGACCCCGAGCGCAATGGCCGCGTACCGCTCGGCGCCGATGAAACCGCCATAGCCGGTCAGGTTGTCGGACACGCCGTAGACCAGCGAGCCCTGCGCGAACATCGGCCGCGACTGGCTATAGCCGCGATACTGGCCGGCCGAGAACGAATAGCGCATCGTGCCGCTACGAATCATGACCGGCAGATACGAATAGGACTGCCGGTACGTGCGCACGCTGCCGTCGGATTCGATGATCCGGATCTCGAGGTCGCCGTTCGAGCCGCTCGGGTAAATGTCCCGGAATTCGAACGCCCCGGGTGTGACGGACGTCGAATAGATCACATAGCCGTTCTGGCGAACTTCCACCACCGCGTTGCTCTGAGCGATGCCGCGCACGACCGGCGCATACCCGACCTCGTTGTCCGGCAACATGCCTGTATCGGAACTGATCTGCGCGCCGAGAAAGCGTACACTGTCGAAGATCTCACCGGACGAGTACACCTCGCCCGCGGACAGCCGCCCCTTGATGTGCTGCAGGTCGCGTTCCACATAGGTGCGGTTCGCCGCCAAATCGGACGGACTGCCGCGACGCCACGACAGCGCAGATTCGTTGCGCAACCGCCACGCGCCGATGTTGAGGCCGTTGCGCAGCCCGATATACGCGTAGTCGCTGCGATATCCGGAATCCGTATCGTGACTAAAGTTCGCCTGATAGTTCGAATAGGCGGCGGTCATGCCCTGGTCCCAAAGCGACGGATCGACGTAGCCGCGCGTTTGCGTTGGCGCATAGGCCTGCGGCACGCTGACATCGAGCGTCAGTGTGCCGACGTCGAAACTCGTTGATCCGCCGTCGGCAAGTGTGCCGAGATCGACCGGCGAGTCGTCCGCCAGCCCTGCTGCCAGTTTGTGCTCGCGCTCGAGGCGATTCACGTCGACGCCCAGCGCCTTCAACAAGCCGAACGTGATCACCGGGCGAACCTCACCCGACGCATCGGCCTTGAACAGGACCGACTCACGTCTTGCACGTCGCTGATTCAACGACACATCCACATCGTAGATGCCCGGCGCAACCGAACTACCCTTTTCGAAATACGAAAGCTCGACGGGACCGTCCCCCTTCTTGAGGAACAACTCGTTGAACTCTGCTGCTTGCCCAGCCACGGGGGTCATAGCGACACCGAGCGCCATCAGATAGGACGCACGCCGACAAGCCTCTGCGATTTTCTTGACAGTTGTGTTCATGACGTGGATTGCGAGCTCTTTCTCCTCGGTGGAGGCATCAGAAATGCGCGCCCTTTTTTAATTAGTAAAACTGATTAATGTGCCGCGATAGACACGGCCATCCTCATGTCACGCGGGAGCTATTTCGTCACGTCTGACTGAGTGTCGACTGTCGCGCCGAAATCGTTGATCGACCCAAACTCGACCTTCGCATTCGCCGGCAGCGCCTTTCCAACGAGATTCTTGACGGCCAGGCGTTTCGACGATTTCGGTTCGATCATTTCAGCGACGACAGGATACGTGTTTGCGCCCGCCTTGAGATTCACGTGACCCAGCGACACGAAGTAAGGGGAGTCGTTGACGACTTCCAGCGCCGGCTTGCCGCTACCCTCGCTCCAACGCCACTTCAGCTGGCCCGGCGCATCTGAGGGTTCTCCGGACAAATCGGCAGGCCGGTAAAAGAGCTTGATCCGCTGCCGCACCGCGATCTGCAACGAGTTGTCGCCCTTCGCCTTTTGCGGAATTTCCTGCACGCTTAGCCAGAACACCGATTCACGATCGGTAGCGAGCCCCTCACCCGCATAAAAGATGCGCAGGATCTGCTGCTTGTCGCCGCCGAGGCGGCTCAACGACGGCGTGATTGCAAAGGGCAGATCGCCTTTCGTGCCATTCGGCAACTCGATCCAGGACTGGATCATCACGTCGTCCGGCGACTGATTCTTGACGACGACTGACGCTTCCTTGCTCTTCGCTGGATAAACGATGCGCGTGCCAGACAACGAAACGCCGGCATGCGACGAAATTGAGAGGAACAGTATCGAGCCGGCCGCGACCAGCCCTGCAATGAGCGATTTCTTCATGGCGGATTTAACTCTGGAGGCGGCGGTGAAACGGCACGCCGTGCCGTTTCACCGCTCGATTGGGGGATTTACTCGTACGACAGCGTAAACGGCAGCGTGCCGTTCGCGGTACCAGCGCCGATCTTGTCGCCGTTCGCGACGTAGCCAGCACGCATGTTCAGAGCTGCGGCGTAGGTCGGCGCTTCAGCCGTGCCGCCCTTGACCAGCGGTGCATCGATCGTCTCGTTTGCCGCCAGGTTCAGCAGCTTGTTATTGCCATCATAGATGCCGATGCCGACGCCCGTGGCCGTGCCCGAGATCTGCAGCAGGTTGTTGTTCTTGCCGTCGAGGCCCGAACCTGACTTCGCGTCGAACTTCACCTTAACGAGCGTCAAATCGGTCGCCGTGTTGCCGCAGTCGAGGCTCAGATCGATCGACGTGCCGCCTGCGATGCCGTAACCAGCGGTGCCGCCGATCGAATCCGCACTGACCGTGCCGAGGTTGACCGCGATGTCCTGGTTGCCCTTCTCGCCAGTCACGTTCGTGCCAGCACCGCCGGTGATCGAGCACGACGCCGCGGTGATGTTGCCCGTGAAGTTGATCGTACCGTCGGCTGCCATGGCCGAACCTGCTGCGAACATACCTGCGACTGCTGCGAATGCGATGAATTTCTTGTTGAGAGCCACGCTTTTCTCCAATGAAAGGTGATTGACAAACTCCTTACAGAGCGAGGTCAATGATGCCAATTCACCGATGCTTTGTATCTAGTTCGTGAACGATATTTGGCCCTCTATATATAGGACGAGTACGAATATCAATTTTTCGCCGCTTTAATCCATTGAATGTTAAATGGATTTTTCAATCTCCCGGGGTCAAACTGCATCAAGGAACGGTGCTATGCGCGTACGCTTTTACTGGCGAAGGACAGCAGGCGTGACAAGCGATCGCTGCACCGCCCAGGCCGATCGCCATCGCCGGGCGATGCGCGGGGGCTCGTCGTGCTCGAGGGCGGCCGCGTCGTGGCGCTCGATCGCGCCGCTCGAGAGCGCGAACTCGTGCTTGGGGTTGCTTATGCGCTCCTGCAGTTCACACCGAGCGTCGTCGACGCCGACGAAGCCGTGGTGGTACTCGACGTGACGGCGGGCCTGCGCCTCTTTCACGGCATCCGCGCGCTCGCGCGCGTGCCTCTCATCGTGGCGCCGGACGCCCGGCGCTATGCGAACTGGTTTGAGGATCTCGGCTGCGAAACGCTCGCCGATCTGCAGCGCTTGCCGCGCGCTGGGTTGAAGAAACGATGCGGCACGCAACTGCTCGACTGGCTCGACCAGGTCGCCGGCACCGCGCCGGCCGCCTACGACTGGCTAGAAACGCCGCCGTCGTTCGACACGCGCGTCGAACTGATGGACCGCGTCGAGCACGCCGAGGCGCTGCTGTTCGTCGCGCGCCGGCTGATCCTGCAGCTGACCGGCTGGCTCACCGCAACCTGACAGTTGTCCTGCTTGCCCAGTTGGCCGCAGTATTGCCGCGCTACGCCGACCGAATGCTTACCCTTCTTGGGGAAACCCGTGTCGTCAATGATCCAGTACAACCCGCCAGCCGGGTCCATGTGCGGCAGCACGCAGCGCCGCACTTGCTCGAAAAGCGCCGTATCGGACCATTCCGACTTCACCACGAAATGATGCAGCGACTGGTGTCGCGCGCTTACACGTTCCGGTTCCAGATGTGCCGCCAGCGGCTCGACGCTCTTGCGCCGAATTGGCAGCATCAGCCCTTGGCAATAGCCCCTCAATCCTGAGTCGCGATCGTTATGCCCAAGCGCTTCACACAAATGTTCCAGATACGCCTCGAATGACGTCTCTCCCAGTCCATCATTCCTCACGCCATGGATGAAGAAATTTCTATAATGGCATGAATTTATTGACACAGTAAGAGACGGTTTCATAAAGACTGATCGGCCCGCCGAAGGGTATTCCAGCAGATCAGACAGCAACCGAGTTTGAGGAACGCGCTGTGAATGTCTGCACGGCGCTCGAAACGAATACGGAGACGACGGAAGTGATGCAGCCAGGCATGCGTGCGTTCGACGACCCAGCGATATTTGCCAAGGCCGCTGCCATGTTCGGTACGGCGCTTGGCGATCACTGGCTCGATACCGCGATCGCGCAACGCGCGCCGATGTCGCTCGGAGTCGTAACCGCGATCCGCGTAGACCACACGCGGCCGCTGCAATGGGTGGCCACGCAATCCGCGGATCGGCGGAATCGCGTCGATCAGCGGCAGCAATTGCGTGACGTCGTTGACGTTCGCGCCGGTCAGGATCGCGGCGAGCGGCGTACCGTTGGCGTCGGTGACGATGTGGTGCTTGGAACCGGGTCGCGCGCGATCGGTGGGGTTTGGCCCAGTTTTTGGCCTGCCCCAACGGCGCGAATCGATGATGAATCGACGGCGGCTCGTGAGAAGTCGATCTGGTCCGCTGCGCGCAGCTTTGCGAGCAGTAGCTCGTGCAAGCGATCCCAGACACCGGCTGCTTGCCAATCGCGCAGCCGGCGCCAACATGTCACGCCCGAGCCGCATCCCATTTCGGCCGGCAGGTCGCGCCAGCGTAGTCCGGTCTTGAGAACGAACAGGATGCCGGTCAGCGCGGCGCGATTCGAAACAGGCAGGCGGCCCGGGTTCTTCTCGCGCCGCGGCTTGGGTGGCGGCAGTAACGGCTCGATCAGTGCCCACAATTCATCGTCGATGATCGGCTTGGCCATCTCCTCAGTCTCGGTTGTTCCGATGCCTGAGGTTAACAGCTCACCGCGAAAGTTAACAGCCCCACGGGGCCTTTTTGAAACCGTCTCTAAGATTAGACGTGCTCTATTCCCCGTTTCCTGAGCCGTCCCCAAGCTGGCCGACTTCTTCGCTTCGCGCTGTTGCAGCCAGTGCGGAGGATACTCGTCTCTTCACGTCCGACAGCGTCTCCTCGATATCACGGGAAGCGGTGTTCGAATCACCGGCGAGCAACGCCTCAAGTTTCGAACATGCGTCGACGACTTCTCCGACATGAATCATCGAGAATGCCCCCTTAATAGAATGAATCTGCGCTGATATCGTCGCCCGGTCACCTTGCGCCATCGCTGCCTCCGCCGACTGAAGCGATTCAGCGGTGAGCCGCTCCAATGTGGTTCGCGATTCATCCGATAGCACCGAAGCCGCATGCCCGGGCACCGTTTCGATCGCCGCCGCTGCCCGAGGATCAGCCGCTAGCATCAGATAGCGCCGCACTGCCGCATCGATCGAGGCAAGCGACATCGGCTTGAGTAGGATGCCGGATATGCCTGCCTCGCGAAACCGCTGTGAATCGGTAGCGGTGACGTCAGCCGTGATTGCAATGATCGGTGTCCGCGCGCCTTGACTATGTAGGCAAGCAGCAAGTGTATAGCCATCCATGACGGGCATCGCAAGGTCAGTTAGCACAAGATCGTAGTGCCGCTCATTGAAGTGTCGCAGCGCGATCAGACCGTTCTCAACGATGTCACTCGTATAGCCCAGTGCAGCGAGCTGCTCGCGAATCAGTTCGCGATTCACTTCGTGGTCTTCCACCACGAGCACGTGGATGCCGCGCGTATCTGGCTCTACCTCCGTCGCTTGCGACCCAACAGCGTGTACCGGCATCGCTCCGATGTACGGGAGAATCGGCAGCATCACCGTAAAGACACTGCCATGGCCCACCTCGCTGGCCACGTCGATCGAGCCGCCCATGCCCTCAGCCATGCGTTTGCACAGTGCCAGCCCCAGCCCCGTTCCGCCAAATCGACGCGTAACCGACACGTCAACCTGCTCGAATGCATCGAAGATGCGTGCCAGACGGTCCGACGGAATGCCGATCCCGGTGTCGGTCACGCGGATCACGAGCCGCGATGCTGCTCCACCCTCGCCCATGCCCACGTCGATTGAGACGTGCCCGCGATCCGTGAACTTAATAGCGTTACCCAGCAGGTTTGCGAAGATCTGACGGATTCGCCCAGGATCGCCGATGACGTACCGCGGAAGCGCCGGATCGATCGAGGCTTTCAATTCCAGCTGCTTGCGCTGCGCGAGCGGCATGAACATCATGATCGCCTCGCGAATGAGTTCCGCCGCATCGAACCGGATCGATTCGAAACTCATCTCGCCTGCCTCGATTTTCGAAAAGTCAAGGATGTCGTCGAGTATCCCCAGCAAGGCCCGCGACGATGACGTAATGATCCGCACCCGCGCAGCGACCGGCGCAGCCTGCGGCAGCCGCTCAAGCAGCTCAAGATGGCCAAGAATCCCATTCAGCGGCGTCCGGATTTCATGACTCATCGAGGCAACAAATGCACTCTTAGCTGCGTTTGCACTGTCCGCTGCCTGCTTGGCGGCAGCAAGCTGACGTGCCAGTTGTCTGTCAGACGTGACATCCGTCAGCGCCGCCACGACCACCGGTTGCCCTTGGTAACGAGACGGGGCCAATTTCGCGGCAACATCGATCATGGTGCCGTCTTCGGTGGGCAGGTTCAGCTCGAAATCGAATGCCGGTGATTCACCGCGGCGCGACGCTTCAAATGCGGCAGGTGCATGATAGTTGAGTACGTCGCCGATCCCGGCGCCAACCGCCGTCGCAATGCGCCTTTCGAGTGCCTGCATATGTGCGCTTTCCAGCAACACTCCATGACTGTTCGCGTTGACAAGCGCCAGTCCGACCGGTGCGGTTTCGATCAGAGTCCGACTCAGATGCTCGCTTTCGAATATGCGCTGCGAGCGCTCGAACAGTGGCGCGAGAATCCTGCGATTGAACAGAAAGACAAAGACCCACAACAGGACGATGGCGAGGCCGGTGACAATGGCAGGTGCCGTAATATCCCGCGCAACGCGAGCGGCGACGATTTGAATTGGCAACGAATAGACCAGCGTCCATCCGGTCGCGCCAAGCGGCGCACACATCAATAGGTTGCCGTCGCCGTATGTCTCGGCAGCGTCGCCCGGCGCCGGAGCCGATTTCCGGCAACCGCCCACAACGTGCCTGATCTCCCCCCCCCCGAATCGACCGGATACCGTGCTAGTCACCGGCTCAGTGCGCTCGTCGAAGACCCAATACGCACCGGGAAATGACCCTGGCACTAATCGATCGAGTAGTCGCTCCGGGCTGAATTCGCCCGCTACGACTGCGGACGGTCGGCGGTTCACCTTAACGAGCGCCAGGACACGGAACTTCGATCTCCCGCTCAGAGGATCGATCGCTGGAGGCAGCCAGCGGAGTGACCGGGCGCCGCCTTGCTGCGCAATAGCCCAGGGGGCAAGATTCGAGAGTCCCGTTCCGTAGTAGCTCAACAGACGGAGCGGATCCCGTATGGTGCGCTGCGCCTGTGGACTTAATACATCGGGCAGCGGATTGATACCAACCATGGAAGCGCTCGGCGTGACGATATAGCCGCCCAGTCCCCATCGAAGGTCGACGGCGTCGTTCATCGTCTTCACCAGATTACCGCTCGAGCCAGCAGTGTTCTTCGTGACGGCAAGGAAATGTTCCTCCGATTCACCGTCCGCTCGCTGTATGCTGGAAAGACGGAGAACAAGTGCACCGCGCGCACCCGGGCCTGCGGGGAACACAATCCGACCGCCTTGTGCCTCGAACGTCCTCACATCGTTCTCGTCTCCCGAGCCGGCGCTCTCCCACGCGGCCTCGATTCCCGTCGCGACAATGCGAACCCGGGTTTCACTCGCCCGGGCGATGTCCATGACGCGCCCCAGATTACGCTGGAACGCTTTCCGCTCATCGTTAAGCTCCTCTCGGGCGAACCCGATGAGCGCCAGCACGAATGCGAACAAGATGAAGAGCGTCAGCGCAGCCGCGCCCAAGAACAGAACGTTCCGATGATGGACGCGAAAGCGGGCGAGAAAACTGGCAGGTGATGATGGACGCATGGCTGGCAAATATCGATTACGCTTGATGCTAGGTGAGTTTGCATGTCGCAGTCCTCGGCGTGCTGTCACGGTTCGCGACGCGGGAACGGAGGACCTCGTGCACAGCCCACCCAGCCCACGGGCGAGCGGGAGGTTGCCAGCCGGCCGAGATTGAATACACTACAGGGAGCATATCCTAGTATGCTTCACCTCCTGGCGTGGCGAGCGATCGGAGATGCTAGGAGAATCGTAATCGGCAAGAACATAAGACGGGGAAATCGTGAGGGCTAGAAACGAGTTTTCGATTAAGGTCGTAATCGCGGACGATCATCCTACTATATTGAGCGGTCTCGTTTATACGCTGGAGCACGTCTCTACGATCGAAATCGTTGCGACCTGCCGGAACGCGCCAGAACTGATTGCCACGCTCGAGAAGCAGCCATGCGACGTGGTGGTTTCCGACTACTCAATGCCCAGTGGCGAGAGCGTCGATGGACTAGCGCTCTTCGAACACTTGCGGCGCCATTTCCAGAATGTTGGCATCGTCGCACTGACGATGATGGATAGTCCGGCAGTCATACGTGCGCTTATGTCAGTCGGGATTAACTCCATCCTCAGCAAATCGGATGTCACTGGCCACATCATCACGGCTATCCATAGCAGCTATGCGGGCGGCTCATACTTGTCCCCGACCATCGAGAAGGTTGTGACGGGCAACGAAGCCGTGAACATCGGGCAGCTGCTGTCTCCACGCGAACTCGAAGTTGCGCGGCTATTTGCATCAGGTCTATCGATTACCGAGATCGCTAAGCGGCTGAATCGCAGCAAGCAAACTATCAGCACGCAGAAGGCGATGGCAATGGAAAAACTCGGCGTTGGGGGCGATGCTGAACTTATCCGGTACGCACTCGAAAGCGGATTGGTTACCTCTCCGCCCGCCCCGAAAAGTTAGGTTCATTGAGCTTCCCCTGAAATTTCGCCTTCCATCGAGTCATGTATAAACTCGACGGAAAGGAAGGGAATCAGGGATGTTCAAGGTACCGAAACAATCGTACACGCCGGAATTCAAGGTTGCAGCCGTGCAGCGGGTCAAGGACGGCCAGGGCTTTGCTATGGTGGCCCGGGAACTGGGCATGTCGGAGCAGACGCTGCGCCACTGGGTAAAGGCCGAGGCGTCGGGCAAGCTGAATGGAGCCGGAGCGAAGCCAGTTACGCCGGAGCAGATGGAGCTTTCGCGCATGCGCGCCGAGATCAAGCGCCTGCAAATGGAACTTGAGATCGCAAAAAAAGCGGCGGCGCGTTCAACTAGTCATCGCAAGACCTTCTGGTCTAATGTCGCCCCAGGAGGTAAGGTAGGTGAGCAAGAAGAAGCGGTGTGGGCTATCCGCCGGACAAAAAGCGTTGTTGTGGCAAAGATGGAAAGACGGTGAGTCGTTAAGCGACATCGGCCGCTCGCTAGGCAAGCATGCAGCATCCATTCACGCGATTGTTCGACCCCACGGCGGCATCATGCCAACGGCAAGGAAGCGGTCGGCCCGGGTCCTTTGCCACATGGAGCTTTTGCCTGATTGCGCCAAGCTTGTCTGGCGAACAAGCAAGTTCCAGGGCCATGGCCTCATATGCATCGAGGGTAAGCACGAGACCAGTACCGTCTGTGAACGCTCGGTGACGAGTGCCATGATGTCCTATGAAGGACACGAATGACCGGTCGTGTCCACGATAGGAGTTGTGGACAGAGTGACTCAGACAGTCGAGATCCCGCCGAAACGGCAAACTCGCCGACATCCGACTGTTGATGTCCACGCAGAACTGACCCACCTGAGGCTGTAATTTTCATCGAATTTTGACCCACGTGATTGAATGCCCTGCTCAATCTTTGAGCAGGGGATACAGAGGTGATCACGGTGGGCATATTGGCCAAGATCAGGCGGATGTATTTCCGCGAGAAGGTCCCGCTGCGCGAGATTGCCAGGCGCACGGGCCTGTCCCGGAACACGGTGCGCAGCTGGCTTCGGCAAACTGATGCCGTTGAGCCGAAGTACCCGAAGCGCGTCAGCCCGAGCGTCGTCGACGAGTGGGCCGCGCAACTGACGGGCTGGCTGCGGGCAGACAGTCATCGCCCGAAGCATGACCGGCGCACGGCCCGGTTCATGTTCGAGGCCATCCGCGGCGAGGGCTACGCCGGCAGCTACGGCCGCGTCAGCGCCTTCGTGAGACGCTGGCACGAGGAGCAGGCTGAAGCACCGCGCAGGAAGGCCTATGTACCGCTGGCCTTCGAACCCGGCGAAGCATTCCAGTTTGACTGGAGCTGCGAATACGCCTTCATCGGCGGGTTGCGGCGACGCCTGGAGGTCGCCCACGTCAAGCTCAATGCCAGCCGGGCGTTCTGGCTGGTCGCCTATCCGACCCAGAGTCACGAGATGCTGTTCGATGCGCACGCCCGCGCATTCGCCGCGTTCGGCGGCGTGCCGCGCCGCGGCATCTACGACAACATGAAGACCGCCGTGGACAAGGTCGGCCGCGGCAAGGAGCGCGCGGTCAACGCCCGCTTCGAGGCAATGTGCGGCCATTACCTGTTCGAGCCGGAATTCTGCAACCGTGCCGCCGGCTGGGAGAAGGGCATCGTTGAGAAGAACGTGCAGGACCGGCGCCGCCAGATCTGGCACGAGGCTGCGCTACGACGCTGGGAAACGCTGGAGCTTCTGAACGAATGGGTCGCGGGCCAGTGTCGTCAGGCCTGGCAGATGCGGCACCCGCAGTGGCCCGAGCTGACGGTCGAGGACGTGCTGCAGGACGAGCGCACCAGGCTGATGCCCAATCCACGCCCGTTCGACGGCTATGTCGAGCAGACCCTGCGGGTGTCGTCGACCAGCCTCATCCACTTCCAGCGCAACCGCTACAGCGTGCCCACCGAGTATACGAACCAGCTGGTGAGCGTGCGCTGCTATCCGGCATATCTCAGCGTCGTCGCCGACGCCCAGGAGATCGCACGCCACGAACGCAGCTTCGAGCGGCACATGACCTTCTACGACTGGCGCCATTACATCACACTGGTCGAGCGCAAACCCGGCGCGTTGCGCAACGGCGCTCCGTTCGTCACGATGCCACAGCCGCTGCAGCAGTTGCAGCGACACCTACTGAAGCACCAGGGAGGCGATCGCATCATGACGCAGGTGCTCGCCGCGGTGCGCGAACACGGACTCGATGCCGTGCTGCTTGCCGTGCAGGCAGCGCTGGACTCGGGACGCCCCAGTGGGGAGCACGTTCTGAACGTGCTGAGCCGGTTAAAGGCGCCCACCACGAGTACCAACCTCGCGACGACGAAACTCCAGCTTACCGAAGAGCCGGCTGCCGACGTGAGCCGCTACGAAACCCTGCGCGCCAACCCACCGGAGGACCGTCATGTCTAACGACATCGCCGCCCAGCTTAAGGGGCTCAAACTGCATGGCATGGCGAGCACCTGGCCAGAGCTGCTGGCGCAGTCGCGTCACACGGAGTTCGACCCGGAGCGCTTCATGAAGCAGCTGCTGATGGCTGAGACGGCGGAGCGACAGGTGCGCTCGATCGCCTATCAGATGACCGCCGCTCGCTTCCCGGCTCACCGCGACCTGAAGGGCTTCGACTTCGCGCAGGCGCACGTCGACGAAGCGCTGGTTCGAGAACTCAGTGACCTGTCGTTCCTCGCAAGCGCACACAACGTCGTGTTCATCGGTGGCCCCGGCACCGGCAAAACGCACCTCGCCTCAGCGATCGGAATTGAGGCCGTGCAGCGCCACGGCAAGCGCGTGCGCTACTTCTCGACCGTCGAGCTGACCAACGCACTGGAGCAGGAGAAGTCCATCGGCAAACAAGGCCAGATCGCCCATAAGCTGATGTACGTCGACCTGGTAATCCTCGACGAACTGGGCTACCTGCCGTTCAGCCAGACCGGTGGCGCATTGCTGTTCCACTTGCTCTCGAAGCTGTATGAACACACGAGTGTCGTGATCACCACCAACCTCAGCTTCGGCGAGTGGGCGACCGTGTTCGGGGACGCAAAGATGACGACGGCGCTGCTGGACCGCGTCACCCATCACTGCCACATCGTCGAAACGGGCAATGAATCCTGGCGCTTCAAGTCCAGTTCTGCCAAGGCGAAGGCAACCAGAAAGAGAGTAGCAAAAGCCGCAGGCAGTGAGGAGTTATCCACACCGGAATAGATGTACTACGCTGTCTCGGGGTGGGTCAGATTTAGATGAAAACGGTGGGTCAAGATTCGGTGAAAATCAACAGAACCGTGGAACCTGTCCGCATTTTTGTGGGCGAGGCGGTTGAACAGCGCGTTATCCGCGCGCCTGCGTGAATCGCTCGCCAAACAGGATAGCAAACTGGTTCATCGCTGATTTCCAGTCGAAGGCGGCCCGCACGGTCTTGGCCAGCACGTTGCGCAGCGCCAGCCAGAGCAGCTTGATCGCGGCCTCGTCATTCGGGAAGTGACCACGAGTCTTGATGATCTTGCGCAACTGCATGTTCAGACTTTCAATGGCGTTCGTAACCGGCATGATATAGCCGGTGCCTCGCGTTCCCGCGCCGAGCGGTTTGAGCGTATGGTGTGACCATCCGGGACATGGGGCACTGGGGAGCACTTCGGGTGGGCAGGCCGTTCCTATACGATGAGCCGCGAGCTCGTGTTAGTAGTTGGCCGCCCCTGCGACCCGCCCGGTTGCGCTGCGAGCGCGAATCCGTAGTTGTCGTGCTGTCCCACCGGCTCCCAACAGTGATCTGAAACGGGAGACGGTTATGCGAATCGTAGGGTTAGATGTGTCGCGCTCCGTGGCCGAGATCGCGTACCTGGAGGATGGCACGCTGCATGCAGGCGGCCGCACCGGGTTGCGACGCGATGAACTGGAGCGCTTTGCGGCAAAGCTGCGTGCCACCGATCATGTGGTACTCGAAGCGACCGGCAATACCACTGCCATCGTCAACGTCTTGCGCGCGCATGTCGCGCGTGTGGCGATTGCCAATCCGCTGCAAGTTAGGCTGATCGCGGAGGCTCGCGTCAAGACGGACAAGATCGATGCAGCCGTGCTGGCACAGCTGTATGCGAGCGGTTTTCTGCCGGAAGTATGGATGCCGGACGAGCACACGCTGGCGTTGCGTCGACAGATCGCGCGCCGCTCACAGCTGGTGCGGCAACGTACACGGCTGAAGAACGAGATTCACGCAGTCCTGATTGCACACCTGATCGAGCGGTGTCCCGCCACCGATCTTTTTGGCAAGAAGGGGCGTGCGTGGCTCGGTGTTCAACCGCTGCCACTGGATGAACGACTGGGTGTTGAGCAGCGACTGCGCGAACTGGACCGCCTCGGCGACGATCTGCGCGAGGTGGAGCAAGCGCTCGCGCAAGCGACCATCGACGATGCGCGATTGCGCGTGATGCTAACGATCACTGGCGTGAACACCACAGTGGCGATCGGACTGCTATCGGCCATCGGCGACATCGCGCGGTTTCCGAATCCGGAGAAGTTGGTGAGCTACTTCGGTCTCAATCCATCAGTCTATCAATCCGGTCCGGCACCGGCCAGGCATGGTCACATCACCAAGCGCGGGCGCTCTTATGCTCGGGCGATGCTGGTCGAAGCCGCTTGGGGTGCAACGCAAGCGCCCGGGCCGCTGCGCGCCTTCTTCCTGCGCGTGCGCGATCGCCGCGGCCAGCAAATTGCCGCCGTCGCGACTGCTCGCAAACTCGCAGTAATCGTATGGTATGTGCTGACACGCGGTGAACCGTTCGCGTGGGATCGCCCGGCGTTGACTGCGCACAAACTGCGTGCGCTGGAACTGCAGGCTGGAATGCCGGCGCAGCATGGCCCGCGCAAAGGTTCGGCTGCGGCCTACAGTCTGAAGAGTGTGCGTCAGCAAGAGCGAGCCGTGGCCGAGCAGTCTGAGCGAACCTATCAGAGACTGTTTAACCGGTGGAAACAGTCGCGCCCCAAATCAGACAGCGCGCCGATACGGTGGCCGCAGGCGCGAACATAGCGAACGAGCGAAGCGCGGTGTGGGACTTGTGCATTTCATCCGTTGTGTAGACAACTCGTCGAATCTCCGGCGGAAACACGAAGAACGGTATGACGTGCTCCCATGCACGCTGCCACGACTGCACGATGGTCGGGTACTTCGCGCCCCAAGGGCCGTCAGCGAAGTCTTGCAGTGCCTGCCTTGCCGCCTCCTCGCTGGCGGCCGCGTAGATCGGGCGCAGCGCTGCGGCGAGCGCCTTACGGTCCTTGTAGCTGGCGTACTCGAGACTGTTGCGGATCAGATGCACGATGCAGGTCTGAACGGTCGTGCGGGGATAGGCTGCGCTGATGGCCTCGGCCAGCCCCTTCAGGCCATCGACCACGGCGATCAGGATGTCCTGACAGCCACGCGTCTTGAGTTCGTTGAACACCTTGAGCCAGAACTTGGCGCCCTCGGTCTGCTCGATCCAGAGGCCCAGCACGTCGCGCTGGCCGTCGGCCTGGATGCCCAGGGCCAGATAGACGGCTTTGTTGCTGACCACACCATCGTCACGGATCTTGACCCGCAGGGCATCGAAGAACACCACCGGATACATCGTTTCGAGCGGGCGGCTCTGCCAAGTCAGCGCTTCGGCCATCACCTCGTCGGTGACCGAGCTGATGAAATCGGGAGATACCTCGGTGCCGTAACTCTCGGCCAGAAAGGCCTGAATCTCGCGCACACTCATGCCGCGAGCGTACATCGCGATGATGCGTTCGTCGAAGCCGGTGAAGCGGCGCTCGTGCTTGGGAATCAGGATCGGCTCGAAGCTGCCGTCGCGATCGCGGGGGACTTCGACCCGAACTGGGCCCCGATCGGTGATGACCGTCTTGCCGCTGGCGCCGTTGCGCTCGTTGGCTTGCCCGGGCGGCTTGGACTGGCCTGGTCGGTAGCCCAAATGCAGATTCATCTCGGCGCCCATCGCGCGCTCGATGACTGCCTTGTTGAACGCCAGCATCAGGTCCTGAACCTCGGCCGGCGTCATCGGCCCCTTGACCAACTGGTCCAGCAGTTCCTTGGGCAGTTCAGGCAGCGGCCCGCGGGCCGCTGCCTGACGCGCTACAGTTTGCCTTTTCTTCTTCATTGGCATATCCATGACTTTTACACCTCAAGATATGCCCCGCCCACGAAATCACGGATAGGTCCGAACCGTGACGAGCAGCATGCGTTCGCCCGCTCCGCGCTCGCGCTGCGCTACGATCCAACCGATGCCGAAGCTCCTGCCCCGATTGCCGAAAGCCAGTTGCTCGCACCCCGCCGTTTCGAGGATCGCCGCGACGACCTCTGGACGGTGTTTAACCGGGTGCAGGAAAATCTCACGAAAGGCGGGCTGCATGGCCGCTCGCGGACCGGGCGCGCGATGTCCACACGCCCCATTACCGGAATCGATCAGGACGTAAAGCTCAATCGCGCCCTGTGGATGCTGGCCGATGCCATGCGCCAAATGAAAGTGTAATTGCCGTAGGGCGGCATCGCGTCGCCCTACTCAAACCAAGCCTGTCAGGATAACTATCCATTATGTCCTGACAGGCTCTCCTTGAGTCCGTCATATAAGACATATCACGGCTGCCAAACGGCGGTTGGAAAAGTCTGCGTGGCTCCCGAATATTCTCACCGACCGGGTCGTTCCAATCTCGTGTAACAGGCGCGCGATCGCACCGGGCAACCTCACCGCGCCAATTGCACATGATCTGTCAGCTTGGCGAACATCGTGCCGGATATCGCACGCCAGCGCAGCAGTTCCGCCCGCTCACCAATATGCATCGTTTGCGCCGCCTTTCTGACCGACAGACGTTGGCTACGCAACTCGTCCGCGACGCGATCCGCAAGGTCGGGAAAATCCAACTATTGGCCCGGTGCTTCAACGGCGTTGCGCAATTGTGAGTCCCGATAAATGGTGAATTTATCTGGAGAACCAAAGTAGCCGTTGCGCACAACATGCGTGATTGCGTTCGGGAACGTCGTGCCGAACTTGAGCAGCAATTCGAGACTATCGCGTTGCCGGTTGATGACCCACAACACGACCAGACGCCGGGCGAGCTCATCGAGCGCGCTAGCGAGCGTTCCTCCGTACTGCTCGACACCCGCCTGACTCCGGGCTGCCGTGTTGACGACAACGATCGCGTCCCGGTGCGTATCGCAGAAGTTAACAAAGTCGATCCAGCCGCTGACGTCGTCCAAATTACATGACGCGCACTCGATTTCGGCATGGACCGCTTTCATGACATCAGGATTGGACGTGTCCGTCTCCACCAGCACGACGTTGATGTCCGTGCGTTGCAGATAGTCGACCAGTGCCAGCGTCACAAAACTCTTGCCGACACCACCCTTGCTACCACCAACCATATAGATGGGGGGATTTTGCCTTGCCATGTGAGACCTCTACAAGTTCTCGGTATCCGGGCTGATCGGAAATCCAAGAAAGCCCTGTACCTGTTGCCCCGGCCTGGTTGTCCCCGTGTTCTCTTTCTGCTGCAATCCCGTGCGCGGCGGGTTGTCGCGTGACGCATTGGCCCGTGCTGACTTCCTGCCTCGAGCAGGCGCTGTCGCCTGCTCTCGTGCCGTGTCTCGATTGCCTCGCCGAACCCTTCCCTTTCCGTCCGCACGGCGCATCGCATATCTCAGCGAATTGAGATTCACGTCGATGCCGTCTTGCGCGGCCTGCTCTATCAGTTCATACAACGTATATCCCTTCTCCCGCGCCGCCACGATCTGTGTCTGTATAGATTTGACACCGTCCCCGACCTTGACAGGTTGCGCGTCTTTCGGTTTTTCCGGTAGCGCATCCAGCCTACGACCGAACGCTGCCCACTGTCCTCGAGTAAATCTTCTGGCAACCGACATGACGACCTCCGACGCACACCCTTCACTGCATCTTGCGCACGCGCTTACGCTCCGTCAACCCTCGTTCTATGTCGTTTTCGAAGCAAACAGAATGTAGAGGAATGCATAGGAATATGACGGAACAAGAAATATTTTTGCTCTCGTCAGACGCCTCATCTGACTTCTCATTCGCGCGCGTATGGACACGAATTGCAGTGAACACTGCTGCCCGTCGATTCGCGCTGAATTGCAATCCACAACGCATTCGATGCCACCGGCGCGCACTCGGCATTCACCTCTTCTACCCGGCCCTTTCAACGCCAGCGCTACACGCGCGCACCGGCGTTACGCAGACATTCACCGTCGCGCCACTGCTGACCAAACTCGAGTACCACCGGCACGACGCGACGCGGTGCTTCGGACGCACCAATCACTCAAGACATGCTTTCCGGCATTCTCCACCCGTTTACACGTGATGCGCTCGGGATCATGCGATCGTGTATGCGGGGCTCACTTCTTCACACCGCTGCATCAAACGCGCCGCACACGGCAATTACACGGACGCGATTTCAGAATGCGCATGGCTTGCACATAGCGCATACGGAAGTCACGATCGGCCGAGAAAACAAGATGAAAAATGAGTGACTGCAGGATAGGCTTGCGCCGGTTTTGGGCGCCATGCACCTCTGCACTGCGCGGAATAACAGTTCGAGCGATGGAGAGCCGTTTCGCGTCCTGTGGAAGGTCGGTTACTGTCCGGCTGTGGCTCGGCCCTGTAATAGCCCGCATTACCCTCCCGACAACATAGGTCAATGGTGAGCGGCACACATTAGGAAGTACAGGTCGTCGTTCCTAGGCAGGGATGTTGACGGGACTTCTTCTAGCCAAAGAGACATTGGCCTTACACGGCGCCCCGAATTCGTCTACAGATCACGATCGTCAGATCGTGCGATCCGCGAACGTGCCGACCTTTTAGTCCCCCTACGAATCACCATTCTTTTTCGCACGGTGCGTTGATCCACCCATGGTGTCCATAAGCGCCAGCATTGCAATGCGCTGATCTGCGTCGAGGGCCCTGTATCTGGACAGGATCTGCTGTTCCTCAACAGTCGATGCAAGCGTCGCGACGCGCCCAGTAAGCAGGTAGTACACGTCCACGCCGGCAGACGCCAACCCGACGAGGTAATCGGAATTCGGACGGCGCGTCCCTCGCTCGTAATGAAACTGAGCCTGCTTATGAACCCCGCCCAGCTCTGCAAATTCGGGCTGGGTCAAGCGCATGCGCTTGCGTTCCTGCTTGAGGCGTGTCGGAAAATCATCCATTTGTCATGTTTTGTTCGTTGACAATGGTACAAACGAGTACTAATCTCGTCATACCATTTGACTTCTCGATGTTACCGCACGTTGTCGAGCGGGCGCCGCCATGCCGGCTCGCACGAGCGGCGAATCGGTCCGGAGGAAACCATGGCCAACTACATACTCCGCGGCGCGCTACCCGTCGGTACCCAATTTCGTCGTGCACACGCCGAAAACCTCGCCAACAGATTGACCGAACAGGTCGATGTCGACGTTTATTTTGCCACCAACCCCGTGGCGCACTGTTTAGCCATCTGCCTCACAGGCGCGCTATTACCGAACGCATGGCTCGCGGTGGAGAAAGTGCTTG